>NZ_JBSFGB010000003.1:0-442298 GCF_053596375.1 Streptomyces sp. NPDC001709
CTCCGCCACGATCAACTCGCGTGCCCCAACCCCCATCATGCCCAGTTCAACGAGTAACCCGGGCGCCGAGCCACGGCCAACCGTGCACGAGGTCGTAAGGCATCGACGTTGATCTCTTGACACTCCCCTTGCGCCTGGCGAGCATCGAAGCGCTTCGAAACTCTGCCCGCTCCGTCCCAAGGAAATCCCACGTGCCCGTACACACACCGCACGCACCGCCACCTTCCGCGGCGTCGGGAAATGCGGCCAAGGGATCGTCCAAGGTGATGCTTCCGCCTGGGCACGCGGGCTTCGACTGTCAGCTCGGCGGTCCCCATATCCCGCCGGCCGGGGCGGCGGCGCCTGCGCCGGGGCTGTGCAACATCTGCTACGTCAACGCCTTCCGGGCTCAACCGGGCGCGGAGGGGGAGGAGATGCTGGACGTTCACGCCGACGCCGAGCGCAAGTGGATCGCGCGGAAGGTGAACGCCTGGATCGACGCATGCGCGGCCAAGGGCTGCAAGGCCATCGATCCGGACGAGGCATCGCCGCCGGTGATGCTGTGGGGAATACGGATCCGCGCTTGATCTTTGAACACGGTGGCCTTGTCCGGACGAGGAAGTGCGGTGATCACGCGATGCAGGCGGTGCGGTTTCACGAGTACGGCGGGATCGATGTGCTGCGGGTGGAGGAGGTGGAGCGGCCGGTGCCCGGTCCTGGGCAGGTGCTGGTCGAGGTCCGCGCGGCCGGGATCCAGCCCGGCGAGGCGCACATCCGCACGGGCGCGCTGCACGAACGCTGGCCGGCGGCGTTTCCCTCCGGGCAGGGCAGCGACCTGGCCGGCGTCGTGGTGGAGACCGGCCCGCACGTGCGGGGCTTCGCGGTGGGCGATGAGGTTCTGGGCTTCACCCACAGGCGGGCCAGCCACGCGCAGTTCGTCGTGGTCGACGACGTGAATCTGGTCTCCCGTCCGGCGGGGTTGGCCTGGGACGTGGCCGGGGCGCTGTACGTGGCCGGCACGACCGCCTACGCCACCGTGTTCGCGGTGGACCCCGGTCCGGACGACACGGTCGTCGTCTCCGGTGCGGCGGGCGGCGTCGGGTCGCTTGCCGTACAGCTCGCGCGGCGGCGCGGCGCCACGGTGATCGGACTGGCGAGCGAGCGGAACCACGCCTGGTTGAAGGATCACGGCGTCCTCCCGGTCGAGTACGGGCCAGGTGTGGCCGAGCGGATCCGCCAGGCGTCCGGCGGCAGGGTCGACGCGTTCATCGACACCTACGGCGACGGCTACGTGGCACTGGCAGTGGAGCTGGGCGTGCGGCCCGAGCGAATCGACACGATCCGCGACTGGCAGGCCGCGGCCAAGGTCGGCGCGCGAACCTACGGAGAGGGCGCGGCGGCGTGCGCGGTCGTACTCGGCGAGCTGGCCCGGCTTGCCGCGCGCGGCCGGCTGGAGGTGCCGATCGCCCGTACCTACCCGCTGGAACAGGTGCGAGACGCCTTCCGCGAGCTGGAACAGCAGCACACCCACGGCAAGATCGTGCTCCGGCCCTAGCCACGGCTGCGGAAAGTAGTAGTGCCTGCGATTGGACCGGGCCGAAAGCAGGCTAAGGGTCGGAGAACGCCCTGCGAGATACAGCGTTCTCCTACTTCTGAAGCTCCACCAGCACGGCGTGGATCGCTGGGCTGGCATGGGCGCTGTGCCGCCATGCCGCGTACACCTCACGCTTGGGTGGCCGCAGCAGTGGCCGGACGACGAGTCCTTCCCTCAGGGGTGGGCGGGCAAGGCGAGGAATCAGGGCGATGACTTCGCCGGAGGCGACCAGTGCCAGCTGGGTGGAGAAGTCGTCGATCAGGTGGCGCACGTCGGGGGCTTCGGGCAGATCTGCTACGAGCCGTCGGAACCACTGGTGGCACACGGTGTGGGGCGGACTCGTCGCCCATGCGTGGCCGGCCAGGTCACCACCTTTCAGTGGCGGGTCGAGTCGTGCGAGTGGATGCGTTTGATGCATGACGATGTCGCCGACGTCGGTGTGGATGTGGCGCTGAGTCAGTGACGACGGCAGGTGCACGGGCAGCCCGTCGGCGTCGTGGAGGAGGGCGAGGTCGGCTGCGCCGCCCTCGACGCTGTGGAGGGCTTGGTCCGGCTCCTGCTCGGTGATGTGCACACGAAGGTCCGGGCAGCGCGTCGACACTCGCTCCATGATGGGCGCGAGCAGCCCGCGGATACCTGTCGAGAAGGACACCACGCGGAGTATCCCGCGCGGCGCATCCTCCGCCACGGATCGGGCCGACTCGGCGCAACGCTCCAGCGCTTGGAACACGTCGGGTGCCGAGTCGACGATGGCCCGCCCGGCCAGGGTGAGCACGACCCCTCGTCCTGCGGGTGCGAGGAGGGGCACGCCGACCTGTCGTTCCAGTCTCTTGATCTGTTGTGACACAGCCGATGACGTGAAACCGAGGTCCTCGGCCGCCCGCGCCAGCGTCCCGAGGGTGGCCACCGACCGCAACGCCCGCAGGGCTCCGACATCAATCATGAAGCCAGATTACGCAGTACAGGTAAAAAAGCATCGGTAGACCAGAGGTATTGCTCGGGGCACGATCGGACCATGACCGACCAACAGCACACCGCCGACCGTCTCTTCGGCTCCAACCTCGTCGCCATGGCGACCCCGATGCAGCCCGACGGCACGATCAGCGAACCAGGACTTGCCAACCTCGTCGGCCACCTGCTGAACACAGGGTGCGAGGGCATCGTCGTCGGTGGTACCACCGGCGAGTCGCCCACGTTGACCGAAGCCGAGTCGGCCCGGCTCGTCCGCACCGTGGTGGCCCTGTCGCAGAGACAGGCGCGGGTGATCGCAGGTGTCGGCACCTACAACACGGCCGAAGCCGTGCAGCGTGCCCGCGAAGCCGAGGCAGCCGGGGCAGACGCCCTGCTGCTGGTCTGCCCCTACTACTCCAGGCCGACTCAGGCCGGCGTGGTGGCCCATTGTGTGGCAGTGGCCGACGCCACCGAACTGCCCGTGATGCTCTACGACGTCCCGGCGCGCACCGGCATCGCCATGGAAGCCGCCACACTGATCGAACTCTCCGGCCACCCCCGGATCCGGGCCGTCAAGGACGCCAAGGGCGACCTGTTCGAGGCGATGTCCGTCATGGATCGCACGTCACTGGCCTACTACTGCGGAATAGATGAGCTCAACCTGCCCTACCTCGCGTGTGGTGCCACCGGCGTGGTCAGCGTCGTGGGCAATGTCGTCGCCGACCGCAACGCCGAACTCATCCGGGCGGTCCGCCGGGGCGACCTCGATTCGGCGAAGGCTATCCAGGTGTCGCTGCTCCCCTTGACGGACGCCGTCATGCGCACCTCACAAGGAGCCATCATGGCTAAGGCCGCGCTGGCCCAGCTCGGGATCATCCCGCACGCGACAGTGCGCCTTCCGCTCCTCGAATCGCAGACGCCACACCTCCAGCGGCTCACGGATGCCCTGGCCACCACCGCCGCGCCTGCCTGATCGAACCTGCACCAGGCGCCGGACGCGCAGACCGCGGACCACGCCGTCAGCTCGGGCGCCGCTTCCCAGGTCTTCACCGCGAGGGGGCCGAGGGTGACGTCGGGCCTAATGCCTCAGCCCTCTGCCAGGCCCTGGCGGAGGGCGAGTACGGCGAGGCGTACCCGATTGGGGCTGTCGGTCTTGGCCATCAGGTTGGAGACGTGGGTCTTCACGGTGGTCACCCCGATGTGCATCAGCCCGGCGATCTCCGTGTTGGACAGGCCGGCCGCCACCAGACGCAGGACCTCTCGCTCGCGTGCGGTGAAGTGCGTTGTGGGCGTGCGTCGCTCGCTGTCGCCGCTCCAGGCCGAGGAGGCCCTGTCGACCACCCTGCGCAGCACATCCGGGCTGTACGGGCTTTCGCCGGCCTTCGCGCGGCGGATGGCGTCCAGCACCGAGGCCGGCGAGACGTCCTTGGCCAGGAAGCCGCAGGCGCCCGCGTCGAGTGCGGGGTAGAGGCTTTCGTCGTCGTCGAAGGTAGTGAGCACCACGACTTTGGTCTCGGGCCGGGACACCGTGATCCGGCGGGTGGCCGTGGTGCCGTCCATGCCCGGCATGTGCAGGTCCATCAGCACGACGTCCGGGTGCAGGCGTTCGGCCAGCCGCAGCGCTTCCGCGCCGTTCACGGCCTCTCCGGCCACGGTGATGTCGGAGGTGGATTCGCAGAGCATGCGCACGCTGGAGCGCACCAATTGCTGGTCGTCGGCTATCAGCACCCTGATCATCTCGGGCTCCCTTCCCGTAGGGCCGAGCGCGCCGGCGCGGAGGGAAGGCTGGCTGTGAGGCGCCAGCCATCGGCTATCCTCCCGGAGTCGATCGTTCCACCTGCCAGGGCGACGCGTTCTCGCATGCCGAGCAGGCCGTGTCCGGTGCCGTTCGGTGCGGGTATGGCGGGGTGGTCGACCTCGCCCGGTCCGGGCAGGGAGTTGTGCAGGTCCAGGTGCAAGGTGCCGTCCTCCAGCGCCACGTGGAGCCTGACCTCTGCGTGCGGCCCTGCGTGCTTGGCCACGTTCGCCAACCCCTCCTGGACCAGCCGGAGCACGGTCAGGCCGCGGATGGCATCCAGTTCGGCGATCTCCGCGCCGATCCGTGCCTCGATGGCCAGGCCGGTCTGCCGTGACCGGTCGACCACGTCCCGTACGGCTGCCGGCAGGTCGGTGGTTTCCGCGAGGAGCGGTGCCAGGTGATCGGCGGCGGGGTCGCGCAGCGCGGTCAGCAGCCGCCTCAGGTCGGTGAGAGCGGTGGTGGCGCCGGCGTGCACGTCGTCCAGCACCTCGGTGAGCCGCTGGTCGGTCTGTGGCAGTACGTGCCGTGCGACGCCGACCCGCAGCACGGTGGAGGCCAGGTGGTGGGCCACCATGTCGTGCAACTCCCGGGCGACCGCGGCTCGTTCGCCCATACGGGCGCCCCACTCGGCGAGGTCACGGGTACGCTCAGCCTCACGGGCCCGCTCCTGAGCTGCCTGGGCAGCCTGTTCGGTCGAGCGGATGTAGCCGGCCAGCAGCACGGGTGCGCCGACGATCACCGCAGCACGGTAAAGCGCCGAGCCCAGGCCCGGCACGGTCGGCCCTGCGGAGACGAGTTGGGCGGCCAGCACGGCGGCCGCGGCCACCTGGGTGGATCGGCCCGGGCTCCGTACCGCCAGCTCGAACAGGGCGGCGGCGGCCCCTACCTTGGCCTCGACCAGCACGTCGGGTGCGGACAGTTCGGCCAGCGCCAGCATCCCGGCCTGGGCGAGTGCCACCGCGAGCGGGCGGGTTCCGCCGAGCGCCGCCAGTGCCAGTACCCCGAGGCCGGTGCACCACTCCACCGCGTCGAGGTCGGCCGGTCGGCGCAGGAGCAGCAGGTAGCCGAGGCCGAAGCACAGCAGCGCCAGCCGCATCGGCCCGAACCGGCGGCCGACAAGAGATCGCGTCGATTCCCGCAGCACGCCTGAGACTCTACGGCGATCACGCGGCCATCCGATCCTCCTGCGGGCGGAGACGCCACCTCCTCCTTCCGGCCACCGCTCTCGTCCATCAGGCCGGAGGGTCGGACCGATCGCCCGAGGTGACGGACGCACGAGGCCGGAAGGGTGGTCGGTGATCCGAATCGCCCAGGCTCTGTGCCTCACACTCGAAGGAGCGCCCCACGTGCTCGCCTCACTTGGAAGACTCGCCGCCGCACGACGACGGTGGGTCATCGTCGGTGCGGTCCTGTTCACCCTGCTGGCGGGCGGCTGGGGCACCACGGTGTTCCGGGCCATGACCGGCGGAGCCGGGTTCGACGACCCGGGCAGCCAGTCCGTCCAGGCGGACCGGGTGCTCGCGGGCCCGCTCGGCCGCCACAATGTCGACGCCGTGGTGCTCTACCGCAGCGCTGACCGGCCGGTCACCGACCCGGCCGTGGCCCGGCCGATCCAGGCCGCTGTGGCTGCCGTGCCGCGGGACGCCCTCGACGGGGTGGAGACCTACTGGTCGACTGGCGGGAACCCGGACTTCCTCAGCAAGGACGCTCACGCCACGTACGTGGCCCTGCGGTTCAAGTCGGCCGATGACCAGGAGCGCGTCAAGGCGCTTCACGGCATCGAGGACCGGTTCGACGTCCCCGGCGTCGAGGTCGCCCTCGGAGGTGTCACCGCGATGACCGAGCAGGTCAACGCGTTGACCGGCAAGGACATCGGACGCGCCGAGCTGCTGTCGGTGCCGCTGCTGCTGGTGCTGCTCGTGCTGATCTTCCGCAGTGTCGTCGCGGCCGCGCTCCCGCTGGCAGTCGGCGCGATGGTGGCGCTCGGCTCCTTCGCGGTGCTGCGCACCCTGACCTTCTTCGTCGACATCTCCAGCAGCGTGATCAACGTGATCACCATCCTGGGGCTCGGTCTCGCCATCGACTACGCCCTGTTCATGGTGAACCGGTTCCGCGAGGAGCTGGCCGCGGGCATGGCTGTGGACCTGGCCGTCGAACGGACCTGCGCGACCGCCGGCCGCACGGTCGCCTTCTCCGGTCTGGCCGTCGCCATCTCCTTCGCGAGCCTGACGCTCTTCCCGTCCCGCTTCCTGAGCTCCATGGGCTACGCGGCCGTCTCCGTGGTCGCCTTCGCGGTGATCGGCTCGCTCACCCTGCTGCCCGCGCTGCTGCGGGTGGCCGGACACCACATCAACTCCTGGCGAGTGCCGATGCCGTGGGGCCGCCGAGCCTCGTCCCCACGTCCTGAGCACACCGGCCGCTGGTACCGGACGGCCGAGCTGGTGATGCGCCGTCCGCTGGCGACCACCCTCGCCGTGATGGCACTGCTGGTCGGAGTCGGCCTGCCGTTCCTGGGAGCCAACTGGGCTCGCCCCGCCGAGTGGGTATTGCCGGCCGGTGCCGACGCCCGGATCGTCAGCCGGCAGCTCGCCACCGATTTCCGGCAAGACCCGACCAGGACCGTCACGGCCGTGGTCACCCTGTCCACCCGGGCAGCCGATGCCTCCGGACCACTCGCCCACTACGCGGCCAGGCTGGATGCCGTGCCCGGCGTGAACGGCGCCACGGTCACCGGAACCAACGGCAACCTGGCCCGGATCACCGCCTACTACTCGATGGACCCGATGTCCCGCGACGCCCGCACCATGGTCGACCGGTTGCGCGAGCAGCCGACACCGGCCGGGGCGAGCGTGCTGTTCACCGGCATGCCGTTCTCCCGGGCCGATATCGTCGACATGATCGGTTCCCGGGTGCCGTGGATGGCGTTGTTCGTCGCCGTGGTCTCCTCGCTGGTGCTCTTCCTCGCCTTCGGATCGGTCACCATCCCGCTCAAATCCGTTGTGCTGAACCTGCTGTCGCTCTCGGCGGCGTTCGGCGCGATCAAACTGATCTTCCAGGACGGGCACCTGAGCGGACCGCTCGGCTTCACTCCGATCGGCGCGATCGACGCCAACTTCCCCGTGCTGATCGTCGCGATCGCGTTCGGGCTGGCGATGGACTACGAGGTCTTCCTGCTCTCCAGGATCAAGGAAGCACACGACCACGGCGCCGGCGCGGCCGAGTCCATCGCGCTCGGCCTTCAGCGGACCGGAAAGATCATCACGAGTGCGGCCCTGCTCCTGGTCGTTGTCGTGTGCGGCTTCCTCACCTCCTCGATCGCCTTCATGCAGATGATCGGCGTCAGCCTGGTCATCGCCGTCGTCGTGGACGCCACCCTGGTCCGGGCCATACTCGTCCCAGCCACCATGAAGCTGCTCGGCCACTGGGCCTGGTGGGCCCCGGCGCCGCTGCGCCGCATCCGACGACGGATCCTGCCGACGGCATCGTCACAGGCCTGAACGCGCTCGACCGGTTTCGCCGGTTGGAAGGCGCCGTGACCTACAGCCGGCCTGATCCAAACGACAGGGCCTAGGCCTCCCGGGACAGGGTGTCCGCGTGTGCGGTGCCCGCGGCGTCCTCGGCGTCGAGTATCTGATCGCCGTACAAGTCCTGCAGCCAGTTGGTCTGGTAGACGGTGTCGAGGTAGCGCTCGCCGAGGTCCGGCGCTATGGCCACCGCGGTGACGGCGCGCCCGTCATGTCGCGCAAGCCAGTCCGTCGCCGCGCTGACCACCGTTCCGGTGGAGCCACCGAACAGGAAGCCGCGTCTGGCCATGCGCCGGCACATCCGGATGGTGTCGGTCTCCTCCACCCTGATCACCTCGTCCACATAGGACTCGTCGAGCAGCGGCGGGCGCATGCTCATTCCGAGGCCCGGAATCATCCGCCGGCCCGGCTCGCCGCCGAAGGCCACGGAACCCACGCTGTCCACGGCGACGATCCGCACGGGCCGGTGCCACTGCCGGAAGTAGCGCGCACAGCCCATCAGGGTCCCGGTGGTGCCCGCCCCGACGAAGAGGACGTCCAGTTCCGGGAACTGGTGGGCGATCTCCGGGCCCGTGGCGCGGTAGTGCGCCCACCAGTTGCCCTCATTGGTGTACTGATTGAGCCAGACGTACCGGTCGTCAGAGGCGCACAGCGCACGGACGTACTCGATTCGCGTGCCCAGGAATCCGCTGTTGGAGTCCTGGTCGGCAACGATGTGCACCTCGCTGCCGACCGCCTCCATGAGCAGTCTGGTCGAGAGGTTGCACCGGGAGTCCGTCACACACAGGAACCGGTAGCCCTTGCTCGCGGCGATCATGCTGAGCGCGACGCCCAGGTTCCCGGAGGACGACTCGACGAGGATGGAATCCGGTGCCAGGATTCCGTCACGTTCGGCGCTCTCCACCATCTCCTTCGCGGCCTTCAGCTTGATGGAGCCGGCGAAGTTGAACGCCTCGCACTTCAGATGGAGCGGGTATCCGCAGATCGACTCCAGATCGACGAAGAGATCGCCCTGGTTGAAGTCGTACGGAGCCGAGACGACAGGCACGATAGGCCTCCTGGTGCCAGGCCGAGGACGACAGCCTCAGCCGTAGCGGCGAAGTTCGTGGAAGAAGTCATCGATGCGACGGAGGTTCCCCTCCCGGGACACTTCGTCGTAGACGTACTTGCCGACGGCCAGGTCGAGGACGCCGAGCCCGAACGGAGAGAAGACCACCGGCCGGTCGGCCGGCGGTGCGGCGCGCCCGGCCATGACGTCGCTGAGCGTTCCGTTCAGGAAGTCGCGGTTGCCGGTGAGCTGTTCCACCAGATGGGGCGACGTCTCGGCTTTCAGGCAGTGCTCAACGTCGTCGACGAAGTTGGCCGAGCCGAGCAGGACCTCGGGGGCGAGGTCGCGCAGGGACACATGCAGGACCAGGGGGTTGTGGCTGAACCAGGCCGGGTCGGTGACGTGTGGACGTCCGGCGATGGTGGCGAAGACCACGAGGTCGCTGGCGCGGACGAGGTCTTCGGCGCTGTCGTGGACGGTGATCGGTGCGGTGGTGCCGGCCTGCCTCAGATAGCCGCGGAAGCCGGTGGCGCTGTCGGCGGACACATCGTGCACACCGACCGCCTCGAAGCTCCAGCCGGTGCCGCTGAGGAAGGTGTGGATGTAGCGGGCGATCAGTCCTGTGCCGAAGAATCCGACACGGGCGGGGCGGGGACGGCCACGGCTGAGCCAGTCGGCCGCCAGTGCCGCGGACGCCGCGGTCCTGGTGGCGCTGATGATCGAGCTCTCCAGGCAGGCGATCGGGTAGCCCGTGTCGTGGTCGTTGAGGATGAGCACCGCAGAGGCGCGCGGCAGCCCGGCACTCACGTTCTCGGGAAAACTGGAGATCCACTTCAGACCGTCCACGTGGACCGACCCCCCGATGGAGGCCGGCAGTGCGATGATCCGTGCCGTGGGACGGTCGGGGAAGCGCAGGAAGTACGACGGCGGATTGACCGTGTCTCCGGCGTCGTGCAGCCGGTAGGCGGCCTCGACCAGTTCCACGAGCTGCTTCTCTCGCCCGCTCAGTGCTCGCTGCACCTGTTCACCGCTGATCACCGCGAACGTCGGCACGGAAGCCCGTTCGGGCGTGGCCGGTTGGGTGGCGGTCGGCAGTACGTCGGTCATCGCTCGCTCACCTCCGAAGCCGGGCAGTCGTCGGTCGGCCGGAGGGGTTCGGCCATGCCGACCAGCACCTGCCGCTCTCCGACGAAGGCCTCTCTGCTGTGCGCGGTGCGGATGTTGTCCACGAGCAGCAGGTCACCGGCGTGCCAGGGTTCGCGTCGGGTGTGCTCCTCGTAGGTGGAGTTGATCAGCTCGACGACGTCCGCGCCGATCGGGCTGCCGTCGCCGTAGCGGGTGTTGAAGGGCAGTCCGTCCTCGCCGTAGACATCCACCAGGTACTCGCGCACCTCCGGGGCCAGCGTCCACTCGTTGAGGAAGGCGATCTGGTTGAACCAGCAGCGCCGGCCCGTGAGCGGGTGCCGGACGACGGCGCTGCGGCGCTGCTCGGTGCGCAGTGTCCCGTCGGACTGCCAGGTGAAGTCGATGGCGTTGGCCCGGCAGTAGCGCTCGATCTCGGCGCGGTCGCCGGTGCCGAACGACTCCACCAGGCTCGCCCCGATCTCGCCGTTGTAGGTACGCGTCAGCACCCAGCCCTCGCGCTCGAACCGTTCGGTGAGCCCGGTGGGCAGTGCCCGCAGCACCGCTTCGGCATCGGCCACCGCCGTCGCCCCGCCCTGCTCGGGCGCGGTCAGGCAGGCGAACAGCATCAGGCCGGGCACCTCAAGGGGGTAACTCAGCTCGTGGTGCATGCACATCGGCTGGTTGGCGGGCCAGGTCGTGGACACGTACAGGCCGGGGCCGTGGGTCCGACGGGGGGCGAAGGCCTCCTTCTCCGTCATCAGAGCGTCGGCCAGACGTGCGAAGACGGCGCCGACCTGGTCGGTGTTCCGCAGCCCGAGCCCACGGACGACCAGCGCCCCGTGCTCGGTGACCTGCGCGCGCAGCGCCTCGCGGTACTCGGCCGCCCAGCTGGCGGCGTCGTCGAGGGGATCGACGTGCAGCAGCGCCGGTCTGTCCGGTCGCAGCTCCACATCGAGCGCTGATGCCAGGGATGAGAACGGCAATTCGGATTCCTTTCGGTATACCGCCCGGATTGCGACGGGTCTCAGGAGGAGGCAAGTGGTACGACGGCGCTCAGGACGGCCTGTGCCGCCTCGGCCGGACGCGTACGAAGGAAGTAGTGGCCGCCGTCGGCGAGCACGTGCAGGTCGACGTGTTCGGCCAGGAGCAGCCAGTCCATGTGGTGGTCGGCGTAGCCGGCGGTGTGCGGGTCGTCGGCCGCGACGACCGCCGTGACCGGCGCGGACAGCCTCACCTGCGGCGGTGCTTCGAGGGCCTCGCGGAAGTAGCGGTGTGCACCGAGACAGTCGTGCCGGTAGGCCGCACCGATGTGTTCGGCGTGCCGCTCGTTCAGCTCCGCCAGTTCCGTGTAGCCGGCGTCCGCGGTCAGCCGCGCCGCGATCTCGGCGTCGCTGCGGCTGTCGAGTTCGCCGATGGCCTTGTGCCGGTCGGTGGCCGTACCGAGCAGGTGCGCGCCGAGGAACACCCGCGTCACGCGCACGCCTCGCCGCAGGAGTCTCCTGGCCGTCTCCATGGCCGGCGCGGCGCCCGAGGAATGGCCCCACAGCATGACCCGGGTCAGGCCGCGCGCCGTGATCTCGGCGGCGACCTGCTCGGCCACCTGCTCGATCGACGCGAACGGCTCGGGGTGTGCGGCCAGGTTGTGACCGGGGAGGTCCACGGCGAGGACCGTCACCGCGCTGCCCGCCAACGCGCTCGCCATCGGCTGGTAGTTGACCGCGTTGCCGCCTGCGTAGGGGAAGCACACCAACGCGCACTCCGGCGCTCCGCCGCCGCCCGACAGGGGCAGCAGCAGCTCCGGGCGCTGCCGGGCCGTGCCGTCGATGAGGGCGGCCAGGTCGGCGAGCACCGGGTGCCGGGTGATGTCCTTCAGGGACACCACGCGGTCGAGCGCGAGGGTGAGTCTGACCGCGGTCAGGGAGGTGCCCCCGGAATCGAAGAAGTGGTCCGTGCGGCAGATCTGCGCCTCGGGCACCCCCAGCAGTTCGGCCCAGGCCGCGGCCAGCCTCCGCTCGGACGGGCTGAGCGGGCCGGCCTCGTCCCCCGCCACCCTGTCCGGCGCCGACGCTTCGGCCAGTCCGGTCAGGGCCTTTCGGTCGATCTTGCCGTTGGCGGTCAGCGGAAGGCTGTCCTGCCAGTGGAAGGCCGACGGGACCATATAGGCGGGCAGCGCCGTGCCGAGGGCCTCGCGCAGTGCCTCCGGCTGTTGCTGCCTGCCGGAGTAGAAGGCGATCAGCTGCTTGCCGCCGCCGGACCGCTCGGCGACGACGACCGCGCCGTCCCGTACTCCGTCCACCCGCAGCAGGCAGTTCTCGATCTCGCCGATCTCGATCCGGAAGCCGCGGATCTTGACCTGGCTGTCCCTGCGGCCGAGGAACTCCAGCTTGCCCCCGGGGTGCCAGCGCCCCCAGTCCCCTCCCAGGTAGAGCCGTTCACCTGGCCGGTAGGGGTCCGTCCGGTACGACTCCCGGGTCCGCTCGGGATCATTGACGTACCCCCGGCCCACGCAGACGCCGGAGAACGCGATCAGCCCCGGGGCGCCGAGCGGGACCAACGAGAGCTGCTCGTCGACGACGTAGACGCGCACGTTGTTGACCGGCCGCCCGAGCAGCACCCGTTCGGGCACCCCGTGAAGGAGCTCGTGGTTGGTGTCGTCCGACGTCTCCGTCAGCCCGTAGGCGTTCAGCAGTCCGATGCCCGGCTGGACCGCGAACCAGCGCTGGGCCAGTTCCCGTTTCAGCGCCTCGCCGGTCACCGACACGCATCGCAGGTCCGGCAGCGTACGCGGGTGCTGCTCCAGATATGCGACCACGACCTCCAGATAGGACGGCACGACCTGCGCCACGCCGACCCGGCCGCGCTCCAGTGTGTCGACGAACCGCTCCACGTCCGTGATCGCGTCCTGCTCGACCAGCAGGGTCCGCCCGCCGACCAGCAGCGGGGCCAAGAGCTGCCACAGGGAGATGTCGAAGCACTGCGGGGCGGTCTGCGCCACCACGCAGCCCTCGCCGATCGCCAGGTCGTCGATCTTGGCAAGGAGATGGTTGAGCATGCCCGCGTGCTCGCACATCGCCCCCTTCGGCTCGCCGGTGGAGCCGGACGTGAAGTAGACGTACGCGAGTTGGCCGGGGTCGACCTGAACACCGGGGTCGTCGTCGGCGTGCGGTTCGGCGCACGCCGTGTCGACCAGCAGCTTCTCGACTCCCGGCAGGGTGGCCAGCGCCTGGTCGAGGGTGTGGGTGCTGCCGGATTCGGTGAGGACCAGTCGGCACCCCGCTCGCGACAGTGTCGCCGCGATCCGGGCGGCCGGAAAGTGCGGCTCGATCGGCAGGTACGCGCCGCCCGCCTTGAACACCGCCAGCACCGCTGCCGGCCAGTCGAGGTTGCGCTCGGTGACGACGGCGACCACGTCTTCCCGGCCCAGGCCCCTCGCCAGCAGCGCTCGCGCCAGCCTGTTCGCGCGCTGGTCGAGCTCGCCGTACGTCCACTCGTGCTCGCCGTGTACGACCGCCACGGCCTGTGGATGCGCCCGCACCCGCTGCTCGAACAGTTCGTGTGCCCGCGCGTCGGGCAGCGGTCGGCGGGGCCCTGCCAGACCTTCCAGCTGCTCCTGTACCTCGTCGGCCGACAGCAGGCTCTGCCGCGTGTGGTCGGCGTCCGGATCCGCCGTCATGAGCCGCAGCGCCGTCAGGTGGTAGCCGCCGATACGCGCCGCCGCCGCGGCGTCCAGCACGTCCGTGCGGTACCGCAGGCGCAGGGTCGGATGTCCGCCCCGGTCGGACCAGCGCACGTGCAGGACCCCGTCGTCGGCGTGGGTCTCGTCGGCTCCGATGGGACCGAACACGACGTCGTACGGCGGCTCCGTCAGTCCGAGTTCCCGCCGTAGCTTCTCCACCGGGAACTCCCGGTGCTCCAGCACCTCCGCCTCGGCGTGCTGGGCGGCCGCCAGCAGGGCCTGCCAGGACCCCGCGGGAACGGCCGACCGGCACGGCAGCGGCTCGCCGCGTACACCGGTGGTGTACCCCGTGACCACCTCGGGTTCGCCGGACAGCACGGCCAATACCTTGAGGTGTGCGGCCAGCATCAGCGCGCTGACCGGCGCTCCCCGGTGCCGGACCAGTTCACGCACCGCCTCTGTCACGTCGTCCGGCACCGGCATCTCGTGCTCGGCCGCTCCGGGAACCGGCTCTCGAACCCACCGTGGCACCGTGGTGACACCGCCGGCCGTCAGTACCCGGCTCCAGAACTCCCGGTCCGGTTCCACTCGTGTTCCCATCCGATGGCCTTCCTCAACTCACGGTCGCCGCAGTGGCGTTGGCTGGTGACGTTGTCCGGCCGGTTCCGATGGACCGGCTCCCGCTCTGCGTCATGTCGACCGCGGGATTGCCGCCCCACTCGGCGTTCGGGGGGACTTCCTCGCCCTTCATGAGGAAGGAATCGGGTGCCAGCACCGAGCCGTCGCCCATGGTCACGCCGTAGTGCACATGGGCGCCGACGCCCAGCGTGCAGCCGGCGCCGAGTGTGGTGCGGTCGGACTTGAAGGTGCCGTCCTCCTGCGAGTGGCATTGGATCTTGCTGCCGGCGTTGAGGGTGCACTCGTCGCCGATGGTGGCGAGCGTCCGCTCGGTCAGGTAGCAGCCGTCGTCGAAGACCCTGCTGCCGATGCGCACGCCCAGCAGCCTCCAGACCAGGCTCTTGAAAGGGGTTCCGTTGAAGACGTTGAGGAAGTGGTCCGGAACCTTCCACAGCCGCTCGTGCCACCAGAAGTACGGGTCGTAGATGGAGCACAGCCGGGGGCGTAGCGCGCGGAACGACGTGATGCAGCGCTCCACCAGGATGAAGTACACGGTGGAGAAACCGAGCGTGAGCGCCAGATAGCCGGCGATCACCACGTGTCCCACCACGCCGTACAGGTCCACGGAGGCGAGAGCGAACAGGGTGAGCGCGAAGGTGTGCAGCCAGCGCACGAGCAGCATGAGCAGCATGGAGCGAAGGTTGTAGCGGTTCTTCGCGGCGAGCCGGCGGCGGAGTGTGTCGCCCGTCCTGAGGTGGTCGAACCGTGCGTCACGGTCCACCGAGCGGGGGATCTCGAAGCAGGGTGAGCCGAGGAGCCCCACACCTTCACGGACCTCGCCGTCGAGGGGAATCATCACCTTCGTCGCGAGCAGGCAGTCGTCCCCCGTCCTGCCGCCTGCCGGATAGGCGATGTTGTTGCCCAGGAAGTTGTGCGGCCCGATCGACACCCGGGAAAGCCGGAAGGACGTACTGGAGAAGTCGGCGTTGATGATCGAGAGTCCGTCGGCGACCATCGTTCCGGTGCCGACGGAGACCAGGAGCGGCGTCTCGTGCTGCACTTCGGTGCCGAAGTTCGACCCGGTCTGCTCGACCTGTGACAAGTCGTATCCGAGTCCGCGGAGGTAGTGCACGATGTAGGAGCTGTCACCGAAGAGCCAGGCGAAGAACCTGATGTTCGTCATGCGAGCCGTGGCCCGATGCAGCGCGTAGTGGAATCCGTAGAGCGGATAGACCTTGTCGGGCTTGACGACCAGACCCAGCAGACGCGGAACGGTGCACAGGGCCACCAGCCCCAGGGCGGCGCACCCGAAGAACAGCACCAGGGAGAGCACCAGCGCGTCGGAGAGCAGTTCCGACCGGGACAGTGCGGCCGTCTTCGGGTCGAGCCGCTTGCCGATCGCCGGTACCTCGGTGAACAGCATGTACGCCCCCCCGGTGACCAGCGGGATGTACAGCAGGAACAGCTGCACCAGGGTGCCGAGGCCGAACCAGGCCCGGCGCGCGGTGCCGCATCCGGCCGGAGCAACCCTGACGTAGTCGACCTGCGTGGGCTCCGCCGGAGATCCGTGCCAGTGCTGACCGTCCGGGACCGCCTGGCCGCGCTGCAGCGCGGACGCGTGGCCGAGCTGGGCACCGTGACCCATCGACGTGTCGATGTCCAGGACGGTCTTCTCGCCGACGAAGACATCGCGGCCGAGCGTGATCCGGCCGGTCTGGATGTGTCCCGCGTGGGCCCGGTAGCCGAGGAAGAACGAGTCCTTGCGGATGACCGTGCCCGCGCCGATCGTCAGCAGGTCCGTGCAGACCGGGACGGAGTGGGAGAGGATCGTGACCCCCCTGCCGATCCGCGCGCCGAGGGCCCGCAGATACAGCACGTACAGGGGCGTCCCGGTGAGGAAGACCATCGGATTGGCGTGAAGCAGCACCTTGACGACCCAGAAGCGTAGATACGTCAAGCTCCAGACGGGGAACTCGCCGGGTCGCCAACGGCCGATGAGAAGCCATTTCGCGACGACCGGGAACGCGCACAGCCCGACGAACCCGATGCCTCCGAACAGCAACGACCGCAGGTAGACGACGGCCAGGTTAGAACCGGTGGCGATCCACTCGTAACCCGCGGCGGCGACGAATCCGGAGACGAGGGAGTAGCCCAGGAAGATCAGCAACTGGAACGTTCCGCAGAGAAGATGGTTCCACCGGGTCCCGCGCGGCTCCGAAGGCGACGACGGCATGGGCGCCGACGCCGACGAAGCGACCGCCGGATCGACAGGAGCGGGAGAGGCCTCCCCGAGAGCCGCCGCCAGGCTTTGGATCGTGGGGTACTGGTAGATGTCCCTCATGGACGGGGACGGCAGACCCCCTGTCTTCCGTATTCGCGCGCAGAATTGGGCCATGACCAGGGAGTTGGCGCCGAGGTCGGCGAAGAAGTCGCTGTCGACCGGAACGCGCTCGGCGCCCAGGAGGTCGGCCAGTGTCTGCGCGAGCTTCCGCTCGGTCTCCACCCTGCTGGTGTCGGTGCCCCTCGGGGCGACGGCAGGTTCACCCGGCTCCGAAACGGCCTCGAAGGACTGATCCACCATGCGGTCTCCTGGAGAACGTGGTTGTTCCTGATCAAGAACCGGCGGATTCAGTTTGTCCGGAAAGACGAAAATGCGCCACTCACCTCGTTGGTTCAACCCTACGAGTGGAATGGCCGGTTGGTCCCCCTTCCCTGGGTTCTGCGCGATGACAGGGAGCGCGCGAGTCACCCGGTTGGCGGTCCCCCATGTGCCTCACAGGAGTCCGGTGAGGTGGAGGGCTACGACCGGCTAGCCGGGGACGGCCTTCGCCCAGCCCTGGCTGACCGTGTTCCTCGCCTTCTCCAGCTGCGTGTCCGTCGGGAACTGCGGGATTCCCTCAACCGTCGGCAGTCGTGCGGCCGCGGCCTTGTCGAGGGTGCCGTCCTGCTTCATGGCGTCCATGAGCACCGGGCGGGCGTAACCGCGCAGCCGGAGGTTCTGGCCCTCCGGGCTGAAGAGGTACTCCTGCCACAGGCGGGCAGCGGCCGGGTGCGGGGCGTTCTTGTTGACCGCCAGTGCGAAGTACTGGGCGAAGCTGCCGTCGAAGGGGATCGCGACCTGCCAGTTCACGCCCTTGTCGCGGAGCTGGTCGGCGTAGTGGAGGTTGATGTAGTCCCAGTTGATACTGATGGGGGTCCGGCCGTCCTCGACCGTTGCCGTGGTGGAATCGAGGGGGTTGAAGTTGCCCGTCCTGTCGAGCTCGGCGAAGAAGTCGAGACCGGGCTGGATGTTGTCGAACGACCCGTTGTTCGCCAGCGCGGCGGCATAGACGCCGGCGAAGGCGGTGGCCGAGCGGGGCGGGTCGCCTTCCAGCGCGACCATGCCCTTGTAAGCGGGCTTCAGCAGATCGGCGAAGGTCTGCGGACAGATCTTGACCCGGTTGGCGTCGCAGCCGATGGAGATGTAGCCCCCGTAGTTGTTGGACCAGCGGGCCTTCGGGTCCTTCTGGTTGTCGGGGATCGAGTCGTAGGCGGCGACCTTGTAGGGCGCGAGCAGGTTCTGCTCCGCCGCGTTGCGCGCGAACGTATCGCCCACGTCGATCGTGTCGGGGGCTGTCGCCTTGTGCCCCCTCGTGCGCACGGCGTCGATCTCGTCCTCGCTGTGGCCGTGCGGATCTTCGACCGTGACCTTGATCCCGTACTTCTTCTGGAATCCGTCGATCAGAGCGCCGTAGTCGGCCCAGTCACGCGGCAGCGCGATCACCCTGAGCCTGCCCTCTCGTTTCGCCGCGGCGATCAGTGCGCGCATGCCGCCCGCGTCCTCGGCGGACGTGGCCACCGCCGGCGACTCGGGTCCGGCGCTCGGTGTGTGCTCGCAGGCGGCGGTCGGACCCAGTGCCACGAGAGCGGCGCAGCCGTAGACGACCGCTGCTCGGGCACGGGGTGTAGTCACGACTGCTCCTGGGTCAGGGGATGCTGTTGTCACCGAGGAAGGCCGCCGTGGCGCGGTCGTGGAGTTCCGAAAGCCAGGGTACCCGGCTGCCTCGATGGCGGAATCCCGCGCGGGAAGCCTGCGAACAGCGCCTTCCCCCGTTATGGGTGGGACCTACCCGCTCTCCGCACACTGCCGTGTCGTCTCACAGCGCCGTGTCGTCCCACTGGTCGAGCAGGATCTCGCCGAGTCCCTCCCCCGGCACGGCGCTGTCGTGCAGGGACTGTTCGGCCCAGATGACTTTGCCGGTGGGCGTGTAGCGGGTCCCCCAGCGTTCTGCCAACTGGGCGACCAGGAAGAGGCCGCGGCCGCCTTCGTCGGTGACTTTCGCCCGGCGCATCCGGGGCGAGGTGCTGCTGCCGTCGGAGACCTCGAAGATCAGGGTGCCCGCGGCGGAGTCGCCGAGTGGCATCGTGCGCAGCAGCCGGACGGCGATGGGCTCGGTGCCGTAGCGGATGGCGTTGGTGATCAGCTCGCTGAGGATCAGTTCGGCGGTGAAGGCCATGTGCTCCAGGCCCCACTCCGTCAGCCGGCGGGCGCAGGCGGTGCGCACGGGGGCCACCGCCGCCGGGTCGCGGGGCACGTCCCACTCGGCGACCTGCGCCGGTCCGAGTCGGCGTGTGCGGGCCACCAGGAGCGCGATGTCATCCCTGGGCCGGTCGGACAGCATGGCCTCCATCACCGCCGCACACGTGGCGTCCGGCGTGCGCTCGGGCCCCGCCAGGGCAGCGCGCAGGGCCTCCAGACCGGCGTCCAGGTCTCGGGTGCGGTCCTCGATCAGTCCGTCGGTGAAGAGCACCAGCCGGGATCCCTCGGGCACGGTGAGTTCGGCGGTCTCGACCGGCAGGCCGGCGCCGAGTCCCAGGGGTGGGGAGACGGGCAGCCGGGGGAAGTCGACGGTTCCATCGGGATGGACCACCGCCGGTCCCGGATGGCCGGCGGTGGCGAGGGCCAGCTGCTGGGAGGTGGGGTCGTAGACGGCGTACTGGCAGGTCGCCCCGGTGACCATCCCCTGTCCGTCCGCGGCGTCGACCTCCTCGGCGTCGATCTGGGTCACCAGCTCGTCCAGCCGGCCCAGCAGCTCCTCCACGGGCAGGTCCAGGCCGGCGAAGTTGTGCACGGCGGTGCGCAGCCGGCCCATGGTGGCCGCGGCGTGCAGACCGTGGCCGACGACGTCGCCCACGACCAGCGCCACCCGGGTGCCGGACAGCGGGATGACGTCGAACCAGTCCCCGCCCACCCCGGCCTGGGCCGGCAGATAGCGGTAGGCCACGTCGAGGGCGGACTGCTCGGGCAGTCCGCGCGGCAGCAGGCTGTGCTGCAGGGTGACGGCCATGGTGTGTTCGCGGGTGTAGCGGCGGGCGTTGTCGATGCACAGCGCCGCGCGGGCGGCCAGTTCCTCGGCGAAGGACAGGTCCTCGTCCTCGAACGGCGAGGAGCCCTGCGCGCGCCAGAAGTCGACCACTCCCAGCACCACGCCGCGGGCTCGCAGGGGAACCACGAGCATCGAGTGGATGCCCTGGTCGAGGATCCGCCGGGCGGATTCGGGGTGCCGGGCCGGCCAGCCGTCGGCGGCGTTCAGGTCCCCGACCAGGACCGGTCGGCCGTCCGCCATCGCCATGGAGACGGGGTGGTCCGGGACGAACCGGATCAGCTCGCCGACGGGGTGGCGGAGATCGTCCGTGTCCAGACCGGCGACGGCACTGCGGCGCAAGTCGGTGATCCCGTCGGTCGCACGGAAGGGCTCCTCGCCGTGCAGGACCGGGTCCAGCAGTTCGACGGTGACGATGTCGGCGAACCGGGGCACCGCCGTCTCGGCCAGTTCCTCGGCAGTGCGCTGCACATCGAGCGTGGTGCCGATCCGCAGCCCGGCGTCGTAGAGCAGCTTCAACCGCTCGCGCGCCACCTCCGCCCGGCCGGAGACGGCCTGTAGCTCGGTGGTGTCCCGGAGCGTGACCACGCTGCCGGCCGGTCCGTGTGGGTCGGTGAGCCGCTTGTTGACCGCGAGCAGCAGGTCGCCCGCCAGGTGCACCTCGTCGGTGGCGGGGCGGTCGGAGGCCAGCAGGAGGGCGAGGTCCTCGTCCAGCCCCAGATCGGTGACGTGCCGCCGCTCCGCGTCCGCCGGCAGGTCCAGCAGCCGCCGTGCCTCGTCGTTGGCCAGCAGCAGCCGGCCGTCACCGCCGACGATCAGCACCCCTTCCCGTACGGCGTGGAGCACCGCGTCGTGGTGCTCGTACATCCGGGTCATCTCGGTGGGTCCCAGGCCATGGGTCTGCCGTCGCAACCGGCGGCTCACCAGGGCCGAGCCGCCCGCGGCGACGACCAGGGCCGTGGCGGCGCCGCCGACGAGGACCGGCAGCTGCCGGTTCACCCGGTGCTGCACCCTCTCGACCGTGACGGGCACGGAGACGATGGCGATGACCGAGCCGTCAGGACCCCGCACGGGGACCGCCGAGATCACGGAGAGCCCCAGGGACCCCTGGAAGGTGCTCGTGAACGGCTTGCCGGTCGCCGCCTGCGCGTAGGGCCCGATGACGTGTTTCCCGATCTGGTGCGGGTCGCTGTGGGTGAGGGTGATCCCGTTCAGCCCGTACACGATGATGGCGTCGACCCCCGCGGCCTTGCGGGCCGCCTCGGCGTGCGGCTGCAGCACCGCGCTCGGGTTCTTGCTCTTCAGTGCCGCCACGACTCCGGGGGAGTTCGCGAACGTCTGTGCCGTGGTGAGAGTCCGGTGCCGGGCGTCCGCCATGATGTCGCGTCGAGCCTGCACCACGAGCGCCAGCAGGGTGGCGGCGACGATCAGCACCACGACCGCCAGCTGCAGGAGGAAGACCTGGCCGGCGAGGCTGCGCACACTCAGCAGCGACCGCCACGCCGCTCCCCTCTGACGGGGCAGGTCCGGCCCATGAGTGCTCCTGGACGCATCAGGGGCACTACGCCCGGATCGATCCGACTCATCACCCATATCACCTTTCTATCGTTCCCGGCGGCCAACAACGAGGCGACCGGGACGGGCCGACCCACACGGGGGGGGGCGACGAGCACTCTCGAGAAAATAGTAGCCATGTACATAGTAGCCATGTACGGTATTCGCCATGAGCAAGGATCCCGAAGGACCCACACCCGGCTTCCTGGTGTGGCGACTGTCCATGAAGTGGCGGGTCGCGGTCGACCGCGCGGTGGCTCCACTGGGGCTGACCCACGCGCAGTACGCGCTGGTGGCGTCGCTGTACGGCATGCACCGCTCCGGCCTGCGGCCCAGCCAGCGACGGCTCGCCGATCACACCGGACTGGAGGCGCTCTACGTCTCCAAGCTGGCCCGCGGCCTGGAGTCGGCCGGCCTACTGGAGCGCACCCGGGACCCCGACGACCCGCGCGCCGTGCAGCTGGCACTCACCGAGCGGGGACGTGAGGTCACCCGGCAGGCGATCGACGTCGTGCAGGGACTGCTGCGGCAGCTGCTGGCACCCCTCGGCGGCCCCGGGAGCCCGCGCGCCCAGGAGTTCAGCCGGGAACTGAGGACCCTGCTCGACGCACCACTCGACCCATTCGGCACCACCGATCCCGAGACGGAGCAGTCATGACCACCACCGCACCCCTGGCCAACCCCCGCACCATCGCCCTCGCGCACTACGCCTCACGTGCCGTCCTGGAGCGCGTACTGGCCGCCTACGGCACCACCTTCCTGCAGAACGTCACCCTGCGGCTCGCCGCCGTCGCGGACGGCCCGGTCGAGCGCGCCGCGCTGGTCGACGGTGTCACCGGCGCGGTGAAGATCGACGCGGCGGACGCGCACCGGACGATCGAGGAGCTGATCGCCGCCGGGCTGCTCGCCGCCACGGAGGCATCCCGGATGGAAATCACCGTCGCCGGGCGGGAGTTGTACGCCAAGGCCGCGGCCGAGACCGCACCGGTGACGGCCCGGATCTACGCCGGCATCTCCGAGGAGGACCTGGCCGCGACGGGCCGGGTGCTGACCCTGATCACCGAGCGGGCCGACGCGGAGCTGGCCGCCCTGGAGACCCCTCAGGGTTAGTGGAATATTGAACAAACGCGTTCCGTTGTGGCCGTCGAAGGAGGTCACCAGTGGAGACGCGAGTGGAGAGCACGACGTACTACGACCACGGCACACAGGCCGAGCGCTGGGAGCGCGCGCAGCAGTTCTTCGACGCCAAGGACTACGCGGGCGCGGCGCGCGTGCTGACCGGGCTGGTCGAGGAGGTGCCGGAGCAGACCGGACCCCGGCTGCTACTGGCCCGCGCCTACTACCACTCGGCCCAACTGCACCGTGCGGAAAGGGAGTTGCGGATCATAGTCGAGCGCGACCCGGTGGAGCACTACGCCCGGCTGATGCTGGGCCGTACGCTCGAGCGGCAGGCCCGGCCGGAGGAGGCGGAGCGGCACCTGCGGATCGCCTCGGCACTCGCGGGCGACTTCCCGCAGGAGTGAGCCGTGCCTTGTGCGGGAAGGACGCCAATCTCGCGCAGGGCGGCGCAGGCCACACCCGTGCGGCGGCGGGCGCGGTGCACGAAGAAGCTGGTGATCCACCAGTCGGGTGGCGTCGTACCGCCGTCCCTCGTGTCCGTGGAGTCGGGCAGGTTCGCCGCCCAGGGATTCCCCGGGGGTATTGGTGAGGTGTGCCACAGGGAGAGCCGGGGTGGCATGGCATGCTGACGCGATGGCACCTCCCCGTGATCACGCGCCGCTCGCCGAGCGCGTCGAGGAACTCCTCGCCGCCGGCGGCCCCTTGCCCATCGTCGCCGCCGGACAGCCGGTGCTGCGGCGCGGTACCGAGCCGTACGACGGTCAGCTCGGTCCCGCCCTGCTCGCCCGTTTCATCGAGGCCCTGCGCGTCACCATGCACGCCGCGCCCGGTGTGGGCCTCGCCGCACCGCAGGTCGGCGTGGACCTGCGGATCGCGGTCATCGAGGATCCGGCCCCGGTGCCCGAGGAGGTCGCGGTGGCCCGGGGCCGTACCCCGCAGCCGTTCCGTGTCCTGGTCAATCCGGTGTACGAGCCCGTCGGCACCGCTCGCGCCGCGTTCTTCGAGGGCTGCCTGAGCGTGCCGGGGTGGCAGGCGGTGGTGGCCCGGCACGCCGAGGTGCGGCTGCGCGGCCAGGACGAGCAGGGCCGCGAGCTGGACGAGCTGTTCACCGGGTGGCCCGCCCGAATCGTCCAGCACGAGACGGACCACTTGGACGGCACGCTCTACCTGGACCGCGCCGAGTTGCGCTCCCTGTCGACGAACGAGGCGGTGGCCGCGCTGTGGAACCGGCCGACTCCGCAGGCCGCTGCCGAGGCCCTCGGCTTCCCGCTCCCGTAGGCCCTGACACCGCGTAACCTTGTGCCCTCACTCGGGGAGGGGTCTTGAGCAAGGTCGTCTTCGTGCACGGCGTCGGCAAGCAGTATCTGAGCGAGGACTCGCTGGCCCGGGACGTGGTCCCCGAACTCCTCGGCGGCGTACGGCTCGCGGGCGGGCCCGTGCCGTCGTCCGACGAGGTCGGGGTGGCGTTCTACGGCGATCTGTTCCGGCCCCGCGGCACGCGTTCCGTGGGCGAACTGCCGTACGACGAGGCCGACATCGAGACCGACGACGAGTTCGCGCTCCTCATGGAGTGGTGGGCCGCGGCGGCCCGCACGGACCCGCGGGTACCGGCGCCCGACGCGCCGGGCACCCGGGGCCCGGTCGGCTGGGCGGCCTCCCGCTCCCTGCGCCTGAACGCCGTCCGCGCCGCCCTCGACGCCCTGACCGGCGCCCGGTACCTGCGCGGGGTCCTCGACCGGACTCTCATCGGCAGCCTGAAACAGCTGACCGGCTACCTCACCGACGAGACGGTGCGGCAGGCCGCCCGTGACCGGCTGGCGGCGCGCATCACCCCGCGGACCAGGGTCGTCGTGGCGCACTCGCTGGGCTCGGTGGTCGCGTACGAGACGCTGTGCGATCCGGAGCGCAACCGCGACTGGGACGTACGCATGCTGGTCACCCTCGGCTCCCCGCTCGGCATGCGCGCCCTCGTGCTGGACCGCCTCGACCCCGCGCCCCGGGAACGCCGGGCCGCGTGGCCGAAGCCGCTGCGGGCATGGACGAACATCGCCGACGCGACGGACATCGTGGCGGTCGCACGCGACCTGCGGCCCGCCTTCGGTGACGCGGTGACCGACGTGCTCGTGCACAACGGCAGCCATATGCACGACGCGACCCGGTACCTGACCGCGGTGGAGACGGGCCGGGCCGTCCGGGCCGGTCTGCTGCCGGAGGCCGTTGCGGAGTGAAGCGGTACGTCGTGGCGGCGGGTACCCGCCGGTACCGGGAGGCCGCGGAACTCCCGCTGGCCCATCAGGATGCCGACCGGGCGGCCGGTCTGTTCGAGTCGATGGGCTATGAGCGCATCCTGGCGAAGGTGTCGTACGACCCCGCCGCGGAGGAGTTCGAGAATGCGCTGGCCGACTGGTGCCGCTCCCCCGGCCTCGCCGCCGAAGACGTCGTGGTCGTGTACTACGCCGGGCACGGGGACCGGTCGCCGGCCGGCCGCTACCGCCTGGCCTGCTCCGACAGTGAATCCGGCCGCCCGCGCTCGTGGTTGTCACCGATGAACCTCGCGGAGATCCTCGCCACGTCCCCGATCCGCAACGTGCTGTTCGTCGTGGACGCGTGCCTGGCAGCCGCGGCAGCTTCGGAGATCGCCTCGATCACCGATGCGATCGTGGCGAGCCGCGCCCGTGCCGACGACTTCGGTTCGGGCACCTGGCTGCTGGCATCCGCACGACACCGCGACCTGGCCGTGGACGGGGCGTTCGTCACCGAACTGGCCGCCGCCTACCGACAGGGAGACGGTCCGTCACAACGCCATCTCGCCCCAAGTGCGCTGGCCGAGCGGGTGAACCGGTCGTTTCTCGCCGGCGGGGTGGCCCAGCGGGCCGCCTGCTCGTCCGTCGATCACTCCGAGCCGCCTCCCTTCTTTCCCAACCCCGGGTTCGACCCGAGCGCCGAGGTCCTCGGCGAGGACCGGACCGACCCGGATGTGTCAGACCTGTCATCTCATTTCGAACCGCGTGGCCGCGGGGTGGAGCACGTTCACGACCCCGGGTCGTACTTCACGGGTCGTGCCCGCGCGTTGGGTACGGCACGCGCCCACCTGGCCGGGGACGGACCCGGCGGCCTGCTGGCCGTGACGGCCGACCCCGGCTCCGGGAAGTCCGCGGTGCTCGGCCGGCTGGTCATGGAAGGGTGCACCGACGCTTCCGTCAACGCGCACCACCAGACGCTGGAGGCGCTCGTGGGACGGCTCGCTGCCGCGGCCGACGTGCGGGCCACCACCGCGGACGGCCTGTTCGCGGCACTCGCGGGCCGCACGAAGCCCTTCCGGGTCGTCGTGGATTCCCTGGACGAGGCCGGCGCGGGCGGTGACAAGGCGGAGGCCCGGCGCATCGGCTGGGACCTGCTGCGGCCCCTGTCCGGGGTGGCATGCGTCCGGCTCGTGGTGGGCTCGCGCCGGGAACTGCTGCCCCATCTGGGAGATCAGGTGCCCGTCGTCGACCTCGACGACAGCGCCTACGCCGACGACACGGACACGGCCGCGTACGTGGAGAAGATCCTCTGCGACACCGGCGCGCCGTATGCGCGGAACACCGGACCGGCACGTCGCATCGCCCGCGAGGTCGCCCGCCGGGCGGGCCGTTGCTTCCTGGTGGCCCGCATGACGGCGAGTGCGCTGCTGCGCGGGCCCGTCGTGGACACGGGTGCGCCAGGCTGGGCCGAGCAACTCCCCTCCGACGTGGGCGGAGCCTTCGACGCCTACCTCCAGCGTCTGCCGTCGAGCCGTCACGCGGCCACGATGGCACTGCTGACCGCGCTCGCCTTCGGTGAGGGCAATGGGCTCCCGCGCCGGGTCTGGGTGCCCGCGGCCGCGCGACTGTCCGGACTCGCGCTCGTCCAGGCCGATGTGGACATGCTGCTGGAGGAGGACGGCTCCTATCTCGCCGGGGCCCGGGTGGACGGCACGACCCACTTCCGTCTCTACCACCAGGAACTGACGGACCATCTCAAGCGGCGGGTCCTCAGACACCGTGATCCGGCGGACGTCCAGGAGTGCTTCGTGGACACGTTGTCCGACCTGGTTCCCCAGCAGGACTGGGCACGGGCTCCGTACTACGTCCGCGCCCATCTGGCCACCCACGCGGCCGCGTCGGGGGCACTGGACGACCTGCTCGAGGACGCTTCGTTCCTCGTCAGTGCCGTGCCCTCCACGCTGCTTCCGGCCGTTCGGCAGGCGGTGCGCCGCCCGTCCGTGTCGATGGTGGTGGAGCGATACGCCTATCTGCTCGTGGACGCCGAGTCCGACTGGTCGGACCGGGCCGCGCTCCTCGCGTTCGTGGCCCGCACCTACGGCGAGCACGCGCTCGCCGAACGTGCGGAGGGGATCGCGGGCTCGATCGAGCGGCTGTACGCGGAGCCGCGGGCCATCACCGCGCACCGGATCGTGGGGCGGCACCGAGGTGACGCCTATGCGATCAACCAGCTGAACCCGCACTGGCTGATCGAAGACGTGGTCCTGCCGGACGGCGGCCGAGCCGTCCTGGCCGCTCCGCCGTGGTCGGCCTCCGTGCACGTCTGGTTTCTGGACGAGCCCGCGCAGTCCACGATCCTGCCGCACCCGGCCATTGTCGCGGGCCTCGCGGTGCTCCGGCACGCCGATGGCGGGCCCCAGGCCGTGACGTTGGACGACAACGGCACACTGCGCCTGTGGAACCTGGCGGACCAGACCTCGGCGCGGACCTTCACCCGAACCGGCTTCACCTGCCTGTTCGATGCCGGATTCCGCGACGACGGCACGCCCGTCGTCGTGTGCGCGGACCGGGAGCACGTGGCCGTGGTCCGCTCGACGGATCTGGAGACGGTACGGGAGGTGCCGTGCTTCACGAATCGATACCACCGCTGGAACAACGGCCCCGGCGGTTCGGCCTGTCTGGCCCACGGCGAGGACGGAACCGTACGACTGCTGCTGTGCGACGGGGTGACCGGGCTCGTCACGCTGCACCCGCTCGATGAGCCGGGGGCGTGCCACACGGTGCTGGAGGACCTCACGTCGCCCGTCCTCGTCGACCGCATCACCGGCCCGGCCGGAACGTTCGCCGCGATCCGTGACGGGAGCGGGCCGGTCGTACTGCTGTCCCCCGACGCATCGGAACCCACCGCCGTTTCCTTCCCCGCCTCGCACTCGGAGGCGATGGGCTTCGCCCGCGGGAGCGCCGGTGAGCCGGTGTTCGTCGCCATGCCCAACTCCGGCCACGCCGGGACCGTTCTGGTCCTGCGGCCAGGCTCGCCCGCGGTGCACAGCCCGACACAGGTGCAGGCGGGGTCCTTGATGGCCCCGCTGACCGCCGGCGGCACCGTGTACGCGGTCACGGCGAACTTCACCAACCATCTGGAGGTGATGGACTGCGCCACGGGCAGGACCACGGGCATGCCCCTGAGCGGTCACGAAGGTGCCGTCTGCGCAGTACGCGTACTCGACCACCCCGGAGCCGAGGGGCCCGACATCCTCGCCATCGGCAACGACGGCACCGCCCGTCTTTGGACATGGGACGCGTGCAGCGCCACGGTCCCGCACAATGGCGCCGCGACCGCCCTCTCGCCGTCGGCCGTCGCGGCGATGTTCCCCTGGTCCTGGGTTCCCGGCGGGGTCCTGACCGCCACGACCACCGGCTCCCTTCGCTGTGTGCGTGCCGACCCGAACGCGCCGCTGGTGAGCGGGGTCGAGCTGCCGGAGGAGATGGAGCCGGACCAGGAGAGCCACGCCGACGGCGAGAGCCTCGTGGAGGAGAGCGACGGCACCGTCAACATCCTCGGGTGGCAGGACGGCGCGGCGGACGGCGCGGCGGACACCGACAGGGTGTACCTGGTCTGGCACCGTCTCGGGACGAAGGGGCAGGTCGAGACCGTCCGGCTGCCCGGCGTCCTGGGCCGCAGGCGCGACCGCACGCACATCCGGTTCCTCGGTCCCACCGATGCCCGCCCGCACACCCGGCTCATGGCCTTCGACAGGCAGGAGGGTCAGGTCCGGCTCCTGGAGTCGGCGGGGGGCATCGTCGAGGAGGCCCGGCTTCCCTCGTGGGAGGTGTCGGACGATCAGGTCACGGCGGTGACCGCCATGACGACACCCGAAGGGCATGACGTGGTACTGGCAGCGGTCTGTGACCCCTACCCGGGCAGACGTACGATCGGTCGGCTGTGGGACGTCTCCGCACGCCGCGCGCACCAGTGTGACGGCATCGAACTGATCCCGGAGTGCCGCGTGTTGCTCCCCGAGCGCACGGCCGGCGAAGCCCGCTGGGTCGCGCAGATACGCAGGGACGGCCGGGTCCGGGTTCTCGATGTCACGACGGGCCGGCAGCACACCGTCAACGACACTCGGCTGTGGCGGCACAGGATGACAGGGTCCGGGATCCGCCAGGCCGTCGGTGCCCACTGGGTCCACCTCGCGGACGGCGGTCCCCTGCTCGTCGTGCGCGGCGCCCGGTCCGGTCGTTCCGCCTCCGACCCGTTCCTCGTCTGGGACGCCCGGAACCCGAGCGTTACCCGCCCGCTCCCCCTGGAGGCGTCTCACATACTGTGGACCGGTCACTCTCCCAGTGGCGAGGCGCTCTTGGCGCTCAGTGACGCACAGGGCCTGGCTCTCTGCCACCTGCCCAGCGGTGCGCCCGTCTGGCGGACTCCGGTCCCCGCCCGCGTGACCGCGCTCACCGCCGTCCCGGGCAGCCCCCACCTCGACATCGCCGTGGGCACCCAGCAGGGCGTCGTCTTCCTGCGGCCGAGGCTGTCCCGCTCCTGGCGGGACCGCCTCGGCCTCGGCCTCGGGTGACCCGAGGTCAGTCGGGCGAGCCGGGGTCAGCCGGGTGACGTGGGCTCAGTTGTCGCGGTAGGCCTCCAGCAGCCGCAGCCACACCTCGCTCAGGGTCGGGTACGACGGGACGGCGTGCCACAGACGGCTGACCGGGACGCGGCCGGCGACGGCGATGGTGGCCGAGTGGATGAGCTCGCCGACGCCGGGGCCGACGAAGGTGACGCCGCGCAGGATCTCGTCCTCCAGGTCGACCACCATGCGGGCGCGGCCCTTGTAGCCGTCGCCGTACAGGCCCGCGCCCGCCACCGAGGAGAACTCGACGTCGACGGCGCGGACGCGGTGGCCGGCCTGCTCGGCCTCGGCGAGGGAGAGGCCGACCGCGGCGGCCTCGGGGTCGGTGAACACCACCTGGGGTACGGCGTGGTGGTCGGCGGTGGCCACGTGCGCGCCCCACGACTCGTCCGGCACGGGGTCGCCGGCCGCGCGGGCGGCGATGGCCGCGCCGGCGATACGGGCCTGGTACTTGCCCTGATGGGTGAGCAGGGCACGGTGGTTGACGTCGCCGACGGCGTACAGCCAGTCGGTGCCGGTGACACGGAGGGTGTCGTCGACGTCCAGCCAGGAGCCGGGTTCCAGGCCGACGGTGTCGAGGCCGATGTCGTCGGTGTGCGGGACGCGGCCGGTGGCGAAGAGGATCTCGTCGGCTTCGATCCGGTCGCCGTCGGCGGTGACGGCGACGACCGTGCCGTTCTCGCGGGCGACGGAGGCGACGGAGGTGCCGGTGCGCACGTCGGCGCCCGCCCCGCTGAGGGCCTCGGCGACCAGCTCGCCGGCGAACGGCTCCATCCGGTTCAGCAGGCCCTTGCCCCGGACCAGCACGGTCACCTGCGAGCCCAGGGCCTGCCAGGCGGTGGCCATCTCGGTGGCGACGACACCGCCGCCGACGACGATCAGCCGGCCGGGAGCGGCCTTGGCGCTGGTGGCCTCGCGGCTGGTCCACGGCTTGACCTCGGCAAGGCCGGGCAGGTCGGGCAGCTGGGCGCGGGTGCCGGTGGAGACGGCGACGGCGTGCCGGGCGGTGAGGGTGGTGACCGTGCCGTCGGGACCGGTCACGGTGACCGTACGGGGGCCGGCGAGCCGCCCGTGGCCGCGGTACAGGTCGGCGCCGATGCCGTCCACCCAGGCGACCTGGCCGTCGTCCTTCCAGTGGGAGGTGTACTCGTCCCGGCGGGCCAGGACTGCGGGGGTGCCGAGCGGGCCTTGGACCGCCGGGGCGAGGCCGGGCAGGCGGCGGGCGTCCGCCTGGGCGATCACCGGCCGGAGCAGGGCCTTGCTGGGCATGCACGCCCAGTACGAGCACTCGCCGCCGACCAGTTCGCTCTCCACGATCGCGGTGGTGAGACCGGCCGCGCGGGTGCGGTCGGCGACGTTCTCCCCCACGGGACCGGCCCCGAGCACCACGACGTCGTACGCGATGGTTTCCGTTTCCGTCATGGGGTCAGTCTGGTGGGTGGTGTGCGCGACGGCCACATGGGTACGTGCGCGGGACACAGACGTGCACGTGTGGAATAGGCGGCCCGGCGGCCGTGTTTCCGCCGTCGGCACACCCCACACCAGGAAGAGGGACTCACGCCATGAGCAGCACCGTGGAGCTGACCAAGGACAACTTCGACCAGACGGTCACCGACAACGACTTCGTTCTGATCGACTTCTGGGCTGCTTGGTGCGGGCCGTGCCGCCAGTTCGCACCCGTGTACGAGAAGGCCGCCGTGGACAACCCGGACCTGGTCTTCGGCAAGGTGGACACCGAGGCCCAGCCGGAGCTGGCCGCGGCCTTCGGCATCCAGTCGATCCCGACGCTGATGATCGTCCGCGACAAGGTCGCGGTGTACGCCCAGCCGGGTGCCCTGCCGGAGCCCGCGCTGACGGACCTCATCGGGCAGGCCCGGAATCTGGACATGGACAAGGTCCGCAAGGACATCGCGGCGCAGGAGGCCCAGGAGGGCCAGGCCCAGTAGCCCCTAGAAGGGGTACGGCGCCACGTCGCCGCGTACGGTCGTCCAGCGCAGGTCGGTGAAGGCGTCCAGGTTGGCCTCGCCGCCGAAACGGGCGCCGGTGCCGGACGCGGCGACGCCGCCGAAGGGGGCCACCGCCTCGTCGTTCACGGTCTGGTCGTTGACGTGGACGATCCCGGTCGGGATCCGCTCGGCCAGGTCGAGGGCGCGGGCGGTGTCCCGGGTGACGATGCCCAGGGAGAGGCCGTAGGGGCTGTCCGCGGCGAGTGCCGCCGCCTCGTCGGCGGTGGCGAAGGAGCGGACGGGGGCGACCGGGCCGAAGACCTCCTCGGTGTAGGCCGGGGTGCGGTCGTCGGCGCCGGCCAGCACGGTCGGCCGGTAGAAGAGCTGTTCATGGGTGCCGCCCGCGGCGAGTTTCGCGCCGCGGGCGGTGCTCGTGCGCACCAGGCCGTCGATCTTGGCGAGCTGCCCCGCGTCGATGACCGGGCCGAGGTGGACCTGCTCGCGGTGGGGGTCGCCCACGGTGAGCGCGTCGGCCTTGGCGGCGAGCCGCTCGACGTACTCGTCGTAGAGCGAGGCATGGACCAGGTGGCGGCCGGTCGTCATGCAGATCTGGCCCTGGTGGAAGAACGAGCCCCAGGCCGCCGTGGAGATCACGGTGTCGAGGTCGGCGTCCTCCAGCACGATCAGGGCCGAGTTCCCGCCGAGTTCGAGGTGGGCCCGCTTGAGGTGGCGGCCGGCCGCCTCGCCGACGGCCCGGCCCGCCGCGGTGGAACCGGTGAAGGAGATGACGGGGAGGAGCGGGTCCTCGACCAGCGCCCGGCCGGTGTCCGCGCCACCGGGCAGCACATGCAGCACATCCTCCGGCAGTCCGGCCGCGGCGAAGACGGCGGCGAGGGCGAGGCCGCCGCAGACGGCGGTGCGCGGATCCGGCTTGAGGACCACCGCGTTGCCGAGCGCGAGGGCCGGCGCGACGGAGCGGATGGACAGGATCAGCGGCGCGTTGAACGGGGCGATCACACCCACCGCGCCGACCGGGACCCTGCGGGTGTACGACAGCCGGGGCGCCTCGCTGGGCAGCACCTGTCCGGTGGGGCGGGAGGCCAGGGCGGCGGCCTCGTAGCACTCCTGGGCGGCCACGTGCAGCTCGAAGTCCGCCTTGCCGGGGATGGATCCGGACTCCCGCACCAGCCATTCGCGCAGTTCGCCGGCGTGCTCGGTGAACAGGTCCCCTGCCCTGCGCAGTACTTGGGCCCGCTGGAAGTGCGGTGCGCGGGCCCAGGCGGCCTGCGCGGCGCGGGCGGCTCGCGCGGCGCGGCCGACGTCCTCGGGGCCGGCGAGGGTGACGGCCCCGAGCGCGTCTCCGGTGGCGGGTTCGGTGACGGTGTGGACAGGACCGGCCAGGCCGCGGTCCTGCCAGGTCTTCGGGTCGAGCAGCGGCATTCGGCTCTCCGATCGGTCGCCGGGCGGTACGGAACGCTTCCCTCGGCGCTACTTGTTGAGCGCGAAACTACATCGCGGTGGCGCCGCTCCGGAACCCCGCCACCGCCAGCAGGTGTACCCCCTTCGCGTCACCCGTGCCCCCTACGCGCACCGGCGTCCGCCGTCAGGTGGACTCGCGCCGCACCACCGAGGCTCCCAGGACCTCGTGCACCTCCGGCTCGCCGCCGGGGTCGCGTACCGCTCGGTCGACCAGTTCGGCGAGGTCGCGCCCCGAGGGCAGTTGGACGTGGACCGTGCTGAGGCGAGGGCGCAGCAGCCGGCCGAGCATCAGGTCGTCGGCGCCGATCAGGGCCACGTCCTCGGGGATGCGCAGACCCTCGTCCTGCAGAGCGCGCATCAGCAGCATCGCATATTCGTCGTTGTAGGCGAACACCGCGTCCAGCCCCAACTCGAGCCAGCGTGCGGCCAGTTGCGCGGCGGATTCCTCGGTGTAGGCGAGCGGCAGCTCCGACACGGCGGCGTCCGTGCCGTGCAGCGCCTGGCGCACACCGGCGAGCCGGGGCCGGGAGTAGGCCTCCAGGCCGGGCTCCTCGGGCACCACGACACCGATCCGGCGCCGGCCCCGGGCGTACAGATGGGCGCCCGCGCACTGGCCGACCGCGTCGTGGTCCATCAGCAGGGCGTGCGCGCCGTCGACGCGTCCGGGACCGAGCGTGACCACGGCCCGGGCACCGGAGCGCTTGAGGACCCCGACGCCCTGCGGCCCGAGCTCCGCGCCGGGCACCAGGACGGCGACCGGCCGCAACTCCGCCCAGGCGCGGGCGGCTTCGTCACCCTGGAGGCCCACGGTGCCGTACTGCACGACGGTGTAGTCGAGCCGGCCGAGCGCCCACTGCAGCTCGTTCACGAATCTGCTGTACAGCGGGCCCACGGGGATCGCCGGGGCGGGCATGAGGACCATACGGCTGTGCCCGGCGCGCAGGCTGCGGGCGGCCGCGTGAGGGACGTATCCCAGTTCCCGCGCGGCCTCGTGCACGCGCCTGCGCGTCGGTTCGCTGATCCGTACGGCGCTGGTGTTGTTGAGGACATAGGACACGGTCGCGCGCGAGACGCCCGCCAGGCGGGCCACATCGGCACTCGTGGGCGTGTTCGGTATCTGCACCATGACAGACCGCATCTTGGCAGAGGGGGCGGGGCCGGGAAGAGGCGGGGCGGCATGGTTCACGGTTCGACGGAATCCGGCACAGCGGGGGATCAGTGAGGCGGCGCGGTTCCGGTCACTCGGGCGACCAGGTCGATCCAGCCGGACTCCAGGCGTGCCATGGGCATCCCACATACCCTGGCCTGGTAGTGGATCACGGCCGGGTCGAGCGAGGCGAGCAGGGTTTGGGACAGGAGTTCACAGTCGGCGTCCGGCACGATCTGCCGCAGCAACATCGTGACGTGCGTCCGCAGCGCGGTGACCGCCGGATGGGAGAGCCTGCGGGTGGGTTCCGTCTGGGCGGCCAGCAGGAGGTCGAGTTGCTCGGCATAGCGGTACAGCACCGCCACGCCGAACGCCCTGAGGCGCTCCAGGGGCGGCGCTCCGGGACCCAGTGGCGGGGGCCCGCCCAGGAAGTCGGCCTGCAGCGTGCGGTCCGAGTGGTCGAGCAGGGCCATCAGCAGCCCCGTGCGGTCACCGAAGCGACGGAAGACGGTCCCCTTGCCCACCTGGGCCGCGGCCGCCACCGCCTCCATGGTCACGCCGGCCACCCCGTGCTGCGCGATCAGCCGGGCGGCTGCCTCCAGCAGACGGGCCCGGTTGCGCGCGGCGTCGGCCCGCAGGCACGGCCCCTCGGGCGCCGTGCCGACTTCCAGCAGCTGAGGCGCGTCGACGGGCTCCGGAGGCGGGGGGAACGGCGGCAGGGCGCGGGACATGAAGACAGCGTAAAGCATCGGGAACAAAACTGGACCGCGGTCCGCTTAGGGTGCTAGAACATTAAACGGACCCCGGTCCGGATCGTAACGGCGACGTTTCAGCCCCTTGGAGTTCCCCATGTCTGTTCGCATTCTCGCGCTCGTCGGCAGCCTTCGCGCCGGTTCGCACAACCGTCAGCTCGCCGAGGCGGCCGTCAAGCTCGCTCCCGAGGGCGCGGAGGTCGTGCTGTTCGAGGGCCTGGCCGAGATCCCCTTCTACAACGAGGACATCGACGTCGAGGGCAGCGTGCCGGCCGTGGCCGGGAAGCTGCGTGAGGCCGCGCAGGCCGCCGACGCGTTCCTGCTCTTCTCCCCCGAGTACAACGGCACCATCCCCGCCGTCCTGAAGAACGCCATCGACTGGCTGTCCCGCCCGTACGGCGCCGGCGCCTTCGGCGGCAAGCCCGTCGCCGTGATCGGCACCGCCTTCGGCCAGTACGGCGGCGTATGGGCGCAGGACGAGGCCCGCAAGGCCGTGGGCATCGCCGGCGGCAAGGTGATCGAGGACATCAAGCTGTCCATCCCCGGCTCGATGACCCGCTTCGCCGAGACCCACCCGGTCGACGACGCCGAGGTCGCCGCCCAGCTCACCGAGGTCGTCGCCCGTCTGCACGGCAACGTGGGCGAGGCCGCGGCCGCCTGAGCCGTACGCGCGCGAAGAAGCGGAAGGAAAGGGGGCCGGATCCGTCCGGCCCCCTTTCTTCACGGCCGTCTCCGTCCCTCTCACCCCGACACCAGCCGATCGCCCAGCGCGCTGCGCCGGTACAGCACCCGGCGGCCGTCCCGGGCGCGGGTCACCAGGCCCGTGGTGGCGAGCACCCGGAGGTGCTGGGAGACGGCGCTCGGGGTCACCCCGAGCCGACGGGCGAGCTCCACGGTGGGCAGGGGTTCCGCGAGCAGCCGCAGGAGGGTGGTGCGGGGGGCGCCGAGCAGGGCGGTGAGGGCGGAGGCATCGGGCGCGGATTCCGGTTCCCACAGGGTCGCCGTGCCCCGGCCCGGGTACGCGAGCATCGGCGGGGCGTCGGCGCTGATCGGGGGCGCGGGCTTGTGCGCGAACACCGAGGGGACCAGCCGCAGCCCCCGCCCGGCGCCCTCGACCGCGTGCCGGCCGATCATCCTGTCCACCGTCAGCACACCGTCCCGCCAGCCGAGATTCGGGTGCAGACCGGAGAAGAGCGACCGTGCGCCGCCGGTGGCCAGCTGCCCCGCGCGGTGCGAGATGTCGGTCTCCAGGACGAGCCGGATCCGGGGCCAGTACGGCAGCAGGGCCGTCTGCCAGTAGCGGTGCAGCAACGCGCAGAGGGCGTCGAGGAGTTCGAGGACGGGGCCGTCACCGGGGGCGGTGGCCTGCCGCAGCGCGCCGGGGAGCGGGCGCGGGGCGTGCGCGGCGAGCAGGTCACGCCGCACGACATCGGGGGGCGTGGCCCGCACGACGGCCAGCTCCTCGTCGAGCGTCGGGGCGTAGGCGGTGGGGCGGGGCGTCAGGAAGTCGGGCAGCGCGAGCGTGGGACCCACCAAGGCCGCGAGAAGGGGCAGGTCGGCGGGGGCGAGGGCGGTGAGCACGGTGCCGCGCCAGCCGCGGTGCAGGGGGTGCAGGGCGGGGGCGCGCAGCACGCGCAGGCTCTCCATCAGCTGGCCGAGCGGGGAGATCGCGAACCGGGTGTCGGCGAGGTCGTCTACCCCGAGCCGGAAGCTGATCATTTAGCCCCCGCCTACATCCCTGGCCAACTGTCCGTCCACGGCGTGGACTTCGGCCCATGACGGATCACAACACCGGGCAGCGTACCCCGCGGCTCGTCGCGCTGCTGGCGCTCGCCTGCGGGGTCGGGGTCGGCAATGTGTACTTCCCGCAGGCCGTCGTCCCGCTCGTGGCGGCGGGCCTCGGCGTCTTGCCGGGCACGGCGGCCGGGGTGGTGACCGCGACCCAGTTCGGCTACGCGGCGGGCATCTTCCTGCTCGTCCCGCTGGGGGACCGGGTGCCGCCGCGCCCGCTGCTGGTCACCCTGCTCCTCGTGACCGGCCTCGGCCTGTGCGCCGCTGCCGCCGCGCCCGCGCTGCCGCCGCTGCTCGCGGCGAGTGTGCTGGTCGGCGCGGCCACGGTGATCGCCCCGCTGGCCGGTCCGCTGGCGGCCGGACTGGTGCCGCCTCAGCGGCGGGGCGTGGTCGGCGGGACCCTGCTGAGCGGGGCCCTCGCGGGCATGCTGCTCTCCCGCACGGCCGGCGGCGCCCTCGGCGACCGGCTGGGCTGGCGGGCACCGTACGTGCTGGCGGCCCTGCTCACCCTCGCGCTCGCACTGCTCCTGGCCCGCGCGCTGCCGCCCACGGTGCCGCCGTCCCGGCAGAGTTACCCGCGCCTGCTGTCCGAGCCCGTCCGCCTCCTCTTCCGCGAACCGGCCCTGCGCCGCTCCTCCTTCTACCAGGCGACGGTGTTCGCCGGTTTCTCCGCGGTGTGGACCGGGGTGGCGCTACTGCTGACCGGCCCGGTGTACGGGTTCGGCGCGGGCGCGGTGGGGTTGCTCGCGCTGGTCAACGCGGTCACGATGCTGGTCACGCCGGTCGCGGGCCGGCTGGTGGACCGGCGGGGCGCCGACGCGGTGAACCTGGTCTGCTTCCTCCTGGTCCTCGCCTCCGCGGCGGTCCTCGCCCTCGGCGGCCGCGGCGGCACCGCCGGTCTGGCGGCCCTCGTGGCGGGCACGCTGCTGCTGGACGTCGGCATGCAGTCCGGCATGGTCGCCAACCAGGTGCGCATCTACGCCCTCGCCCCGGACGTCCGCAGCCGTCTCAACACCGCGTACATGACCTGCGCCTACCTGGGCGGCAGCCTCGGCTCCTGGCTCGGCGCCCGCGCGTACGCGTGGTGCGGCTGGCCCGGGGTATGCGGTCTGGTCGCGCTGCTGACCGGGCTGGGGCTGGCGGGGCACCTGGGCGCACGGGCCGCTGCCGCTCGGGCATCCGTGCGAAACCCCTGTGGCCACCCGGGTTCTGACGTTACCGTTCGGTAGACATCGTTCCCGGAGCCCCCCGGAGGTGCTCGCCCATGACGCACGATCGTGCCGCCGGCCTCGTGGAGACACAGCGCGCGCTCGCCGCCGGGGAGGTGTCCTCCCGTGCGCTGGTGGAGCGGGCGCTGGCCCGGATCGAGGCCACGCAGGGGACGGTGAACGCGTTCCGGATCGTACGGGCCGAGGCCGCGCTCGCCGAAGCGGACGCCGCCGACCGGGAGCTGGCGGCCGGGGCGGGGCGCCCGCTGCTCGGGGTGCCGGTGGCGGTGAAGGACGACATGGACGTGGCGGGAGAGCCGACCGCGTTCGGCTGTGCGGGCGCGTTCCCGCCGGTCGCCGAGGACGGGGAGGCGGTACGGCGGCTGCGTGCGGCCGGTGCCGTGATCGTCGGCAAGACCAACACGTGCGAGCTGGGGCAGTGGCCGTTCACCGAGGGACCGGCGTTCGGGGACACCCGCAATCCCTGGCACACCGGGCACACGCCCGGGGGTTCGTCGGGGGGTTCGGCCGCCGCCGTCGCCGCCGGGCTCGTCCCCGCCGCGCTCGGCTCCGACGGCGCCGGCTCGGTGCGCATCCCGGCCGCGTGGACCGGTCTGATCGGCATCAAGCCGCAGCGCGGCCGTATCTCCACCTGGCCGCACGGCGAGTCCTTCCAGGGCATCACGGTCAACGGCACGCTCGCCCGGACGGTCGCCGACGCCGCCGTGCTGCTGGACGCGGCGAGCGGCAACCACGACCGGGACCCGCACCGGCCCGCCGCGCTGACCGTGGCGGACGCGGTCGGCCGCGACCCGGGCCGGCTGCGGGTCGCCCTGTCCCTGAAGCCGCCGTTCACCGCCGTACCGGCCCGGCTGCACCCGGAGATCCGCGCCCGGGTCGTCGAACTCGCCGGGAAACTGGCCGCGTTGGGGCATGACGTCGTCGAGGCCGATCCGCCGTACGGGCAGATCGGCCTGACCTTCGTGCCGCGCGCGACCGCCGGTATCGCGGAGCGGGTCCGCGAGGCCCCCGACCCGGCGCTGCTCGACCCGCGCACCCGGGACGCGGCCCGGCTCGGCCGGCTGCTCGGTGGGGCCCCGCTGCGGGCGGCCCGGCGCGCGGAGGCGGTGCTGCACCGGCGGATCGGCCGGTTCTTCGCGTCGTACGACGTGATCCTCGCTCCGACGACCGCCGCTCCCCCGCCACCGATCGGCGCCCTGTACCGGCTGCGCGGGCTGGCCACGGACCGTGCGATGATCGCCGCCTGCCCGTACGCCTGGCCGTGGAACGTGCTGGGCTGGCCGGGCGTGAACGTGCCCGCCGGGTTCGTCGGCGACGGTCTGCCGGTGGGCGCGCAGCTGCTCGGGCCCGCCCACAGCGAACCGCTGCTGGTGTCCCTCGCCGCCCAGTTGGAGGCGGAGCTGCGCTGGTACGAACGCCGGCCGCCGGAGCCCGCCCCGGCGACGTGGGCGGCCTGACGGCCGGCCACCGAGGCCGAGCGTGGGGCGCGCACCTCGGGTGGCCGAGGCCAAGGCGAAGGGGAGAGCGCCGGTGGCCGCCGCCGAGGGGACGGGCGAGTTGTCCGCCGGGACAATCACGATGCGGCACGGGCCTCGGCCTGGTTCCGTCCGCTGCGGCTCAGGCGGTCACCAGGGTCCCCGGCCCTGCGTCGCCAGCAGCCGGTCCCGCGTGGCCGGGTCCAGAGCCGGGTTCGCGGCGGCCGGATGGGCGAGTTCCTCGTCGGCGAGCAGCTGCGCCAGCCGGGCCGGCGGGAGGTTCGGGTGCCGGGCGAACGCGGCCCGTACCTGCGGGTCGGGGTCCTTGGTGAGGCGCTCCGCGATGGCGGGCGGCGTCTGCGGGTCCCGCGCGGCCAGGGCGCGGACCTGAGGGTCGGCATGGCCGGCGTACCCGGCCAGTCCGGCGCGCGGAAAGTTCGGCCTGCTGGTGAGGCGGGCGCGCTCGGGGCCGGTGTACTCCAGGAAGCCGCGCAGCAGCAGTGCCGCCGGGGCGTCCGGGTGGTTCTGGGCCAGCAGCACGCGTACGCCGAGGTCGTCGTCCTCCGCCAGGCGCGCCACCAGGTCCGCCGGCAGCGTGTGTTCCCTGGCGGCCTGCCTGCGCAGCAGCGGGTGCCCGGAGCAGGCGTCCCGGCGGACGGCTTCGGGGTCGCGGGGCGTCGATGGCTCGGGATGGAAACCGAACGCGCAGTCCACGGGGACGGTGTAGTCGATACGGGCGCGCTCGTCCTCGCTGAACCCGGGGTGCACGGACACGGCCAGCCGTACCCTCGGGTCGGGATCCGCCGCGAGCGTGCGGCGCTCGTCCGGGTCGAGGTCCGCGTGACGGGCGATCACCCGTCGTACGTCCGGGTCGGGGTCGGCGACGAGCGCGCGCCGCTCGGCCGGTCCGAGGTCGGCGCGGCCCGCGATGCGCGCACGGACCTTGTGGTCGGGGTCGGCGGCCAGCAGGGCCACCACGTCGGCCGGCAGCGTGGGGTTGAGGGCGATCGTGGCTCTCTCGTCCTCGTCGACCGGGCAGGTGAGGACGCTCTCCACGACGGCCCGGCTCAGGGCATCGTTGACCAGGGCGTCGGTCCGGCCGTGGCAGCGATGAGCGGGCAGGACGCTCTCCACCCACTGCGGGTCCCGGTGCCGGTCGTACCGCTCCGCCGCCTCCCGGACCTCGTCATCGGGATCCGCCAGCAGGGCGGCCCGTTCGTCCGCCGTCCGGAACGTCCACCCGAACACCGCCTGGCGGCGCATCCTCGCGACCGGGTGGGTGGGCAGGGAACGGGTCAGCTCGGTGGACATCTGCCGGTACAGGTTCCACAGGTTCTCGGGCTCGTACGTGGTGAACATACGGACCACGGTGGCGTCGGGCAGCGGCCGGGGCCGGTCCGGCCAGGTCACCCGGGGGCCGTCGGCGAGATGGGCGCGGACGAACCACTCCGGGTCGTCCACCAGCCGCGCCCGCTGGGCCGGATCCACATGGGGGTTGACGGCGAAGAAGGCCCGGGTGCGGCGGTCGGGGTGCTCGATCACGGCGTCCACGACGACGGCGGGCAGATCGCGGTCCCGGCACAGCACCATCCGCGCGGCGAGCGGTGCCTCGGCGAGCAGCCGGAGCAGGACGTCCGGCGGCGCCGACGGATTGAGGGCGAGCCCCGCGAGCCGGCGCGCGGGCAGGTCGGCTTCCTCCCAGATCCGGCCGGGCGTGCCCATGCCTTCTGTCTCCCCCCGTTGGTGAACCGCCCTTGCGGGCTCCCGCCGACGACCTTACGTCGTCATACCGTGAGCAGGCCCACCCCGAGGGCGATCAAGGCCACCACCTTGAGGAGTTCCAGCGCCACGTACCAGAAGTGGCCGCGGGAGCGGGGCAGTTCCTCACCCGCGAGGACCCGGTCGGACCGGCGGTTGAGGATGGGCCGGACGACGGCCAGCTGGACGAGGAGCAGCACCGCGACGGCCGCGGTCAGCGCCGTGATCCCGGCCGGGGCACCGCCCACGGCGATCGCTGCGGTCGCGACGACGGCCAGCACCACCTCCACGGCGTTCAGCGCGCGGAAGACCAGCCGGCCGATGCCCAGGCCGACGGGGATGGTCACACCCGGGGCGCGGAACTTCAGCGGCGCCTCCAGAGAGGAGATCGCCAGCACCATGCCGAGCCAGACGAAGGTGACGGCGCTCGCGGTGGCGGCGGACGTGGCGTTCATCTGTGGGGGCCTTTCTCCGCCGGGGCGGGCGGGTGGAGTGCGTGGAGTGGGGGGAGTTGCCGTTCCGGTCAGGGGGCGGCGCCGGTCTCGGCCAAGTGGGCCACGCAGGAGTCCGGTTCGGCGAAGGGCTCCAGGCCGGTCGCTGTCAGCGGGGCGTGCAGCCGGGCCAACGCGCCCTGCATCAGGCCCAGATGGAGCGGACACACCAACTGGCCGTGTTCCTCGGCGAGTTCCAGGAAGGGGCAGTGCCGCAGCCGGATCCGCCGGGGTGGTCCGCCGGCCTCGTCCGCTCCCTCCGCCCGTGGCGCGAAACCCAGCTCGCCCAGCAGGGCGAGGAGTGCGGCCACCGAGGGGCCGGCCGCCGGTTCCTCGAACGGGGGCGGCGGTTCGATCAGGTGACCTCCCCAGGCGCGGCCCGTCTCCATCGCCTCCGCGCGGGCCGTCGCCGGGTCGGCGGACGTCCACCGGCTGAGCAGGATCCGCGCGAGGAGCCGGTAGTCGCGCGTGCCGCCTCGGTCCATACCGGGACGTGCGGTGTACACGATGCGCGGCCGGCCGGGTCCCGGGGACGGCTCGGCCCTGCGCTCGACCAGGCCCTCGGCCGCCAGGCCGTCCAGATGGAACCGCACCGTGTTGGGATGGACGCCCATCCGCTCGGCCGTCTCCGCGACGCCGAGCGGCGAGGGTGCGGCACGCAGTACGTCCAGCACCTCTCGGCGGCGCGGGCTCTCCCGCGTGGTCACCTCCGACCCCCTCTCCCACCTGCGTTTATTTTTCACGAACCATATATGTATTAATTATGGGGTGGGCAGGGGGCCGGAAGCGGAAGAGCCGAGGGGAACACCAGATGACGTCGGCGACGGCCTGCTCGGCAGGGGCCCTGCCGAGGCACCCCAGCCGCTCGCCGAGGGCGCCCTGGCCTGGCTGCCGTACGGCGCGCCGCGCAGTATCACCGCCGGTGAGGACGGACTGACCTATGTGACCGTGCACCGACGCCGTCCGGGCATGCGGATCGGCCCACGCCCCGGCAGCTGACCGGAGGCGCACCGGCACAACGCACAGACCCCGGGCACCCATTGCGCCGGCGGGGCGGCCCACTAGGGTGCCCCCGTGACCACGTTTACCGATGAGAACGTCCCCGGCCGGTACGGCCCCCACGCGACGACCGAGGCCGACCCGCGCGAGGTCGGCCGGGTGCGCACCGAGTACTCCCCTGCCCACGACGGCGACCCGGACCCCGGCGAGATCGTGTGGACCTGGGTGCCGTTCGAGGAGAACGACGGCCGGGGCAAGGACCGCCCGGTGCTGGTCGTGGCCCGGGAGGCGGCAGGCACCTTCCTGGCCGTACAGCTCTCCAGCAAGCGCCATGACGGCGACCGGGAGTGGGTCGCGATCGGCAGCGGGCCGTGGGACCGGTCGGGCCGGGACTCCTGGGTGGACGTGGACCGCGTCCTCAGGCTGCACGAGGACGGCATGCGCCGCGAGGCGTGCGCGCTGGACCGGATGCGGTTCAATCTGGTCCGGCAGCGGCTGCACGAGCGCTACGGCTGGACCTGACCGGCGCGTCTACGGCTGAACCCGACCGGCGTACAGCGTGCCGGACCGGGGCTCCGGGAACGCCCGCGCGAACGCCTCCCGCACCACCGCTCCCGGCGTCCGGTCCAGCACCCCGAACACCACATGCTCGAACATCCGGTCGAATCGGCCGCCGGGGCCGAGCAACGCCCGGAACGCACCCGCGACCTGCACCGGGTCGTTCTGGAACACTCCGCAGCCCCAGGCGCCGAGCACCAGTCGGCGGTAGCCGTGGGCGGCGGCCGCCTCCAGCACGCGCTCGGCCCGGGCCGCGAGCGCTCCCGGCAACTCGGCGGCCCGCTCCGGCTCCGTACGCCGCACGACGCCCGCGTTGGGGGCGGCAGCGGTCAGGAAGCCCGCGAGGTACGGCTCGGGCAGCAACCGGCCCCGGTCGTCGCGGAACACCGGGACGGCCGGTGAGTGGATCACCCGGTCCGTGTAGAACGGGTCGCGGTGGGCGCGGTGGTGGTCGTAGAAGGAACGGGCCGTCAGCAGGCAGGCGTACAGCGCGGAGGCGCGGCACAGGGCCTCCTCCTGGGCCTGCGCGCCGTTGAGGTAGCCGCCGCCCGGATTCCGCGCCGAGGCGAAGTTCAGCACGGCGACCGGAGCGTCCGCCAACCGGCGGGCAGCCTCCAGGCTGCTCTCGCCGGTGACCTCGAAGACCGTGTCCGTCGTCGGCCCGGACATCGCTTCCGGGACGGGAACCGGTTCTGGACCGAACATCCGCGTACCGGCCCGCGCGGCCTCGATCCCCGTCGAAAGGGACACCTCTCGTCCGTCCGGCGCGCGGTACCGGCCCGCCGCCACGATCTGCTCCGTCTCCGCGGCGATCCCGCGCAGGCGCGCGCTCACGGCGCCACCCCCGTGGGCGCCGAGTCCGCGGCCCGCGCGGTCTCCCCCGTCGTGCTCATGCACGCATCCTGGGCGATGCTGGTGATGCGGTGCAACGGAGTTTCCCGTCCCCGCATCGGCCGGGAGAACGCGTACGGAAACGGAGATGACCGAAGCCGAACGTCCGACGGGGCGCTCTTGTGCGAATCGGCCCGAGGGTTTTGGGTAGAACGCATGCCTGCCCGGCCCGACGATCAGAGGGGGCCGGTGACATGGTGGAATCTCAGGAGGATCCCGACATGTCCGATTCACAGAGTGACGGCGGTGACTGTACCGACCACCGCACCGCCGTCACCGAAGCCGAGGTGGAGGCCCTGGTCAGGGGCATCTGCTTCAAGACCGGGCCGCCCCGCGCACTCGGTGTCGAACTGGAGTGGCTCGTCCATGAGCTGCGGTCGCCGCAGCTCCCCGTGACACCCGAACGACTGGAAGCGGCCTACGCCGCGCTGCGGGCCGTGCCCCTGCGCTCGCCGCTCACCGTCGAACCCGGCGGCCAGCTGGAGCTGAGCTCGCCGCCCGCCGCCTCCCTCATGGAGTGCATCGGCACCGTCTCCGCCGACCTGGACACCGTCCGTGCCGTCCTCGCCGAGGACGGTCTCGGCCTGGTCGGCGTCGGCCACGACCCGTGGCACACGCCCCGCAGGTTCCTGCACGAGCCGCGCTACGACGCCATGGAGGCCTGCCTGGACCGCACCGGTCCGGCCGGCCGCCACATGATGTGCGCCTCCGCCTCCGTGCAGGTCTGCGTCGACGCCGGCCACGAGGAGCCGGGCCCTCTCGGCCACACGCGCCGCTGGTGGCTGGCCCATCAGTTGGGGCCGGTCCTGGTGGCCGCGTTCGCCAACTCCCCGCTGATCGGCCGTGAGCCCACGGGCTGGTGCTCCACCCGGCAGCTGATGTGGATGGAGATCGGCGCCGGCCGTGCGGGCGCTCCCCCGCTGGACGGCGAGCCACGGGCCGCCTGGGCCCGGCACGTGCTGGACTCGCCGGTGATGTGTGTACGCCGGGACAGCGGGCCCTGGGAGGTGCCCGAAGGGCTCACCTTCCGGGAGTGGACCCGGTCCCGGTCACCCCGGCCGCCCACCCGGGCGGATCTGGAGTATCACCTGACCACCCTGTTCCCGCCGGTCCGGCCGCGCGGCCACCTGGAGCTGCGGATGATCGACGCGCAGCCCGGGGACGACGGCTGGATCGTGCCGCTCGCCGTGACGGCGGCGCTGTTCGACGACCCGGAGGCGGCCGAGACGGCGTACCGGAGCGTGAAACCCCTCGCGGAACGGGCCCTGCATCTGCCCGCCCCGCTCAACCCGCTGTGGATGGACGCGGCCCGGCGGGGGCTCGCCGACCCGGAGCTGTGCGAGGTCGCCGCCGTGTGTTTCGCGGCGGCGCTCCAGGCCCTGCCCCGGCTCGGCGCCACCGCCGAGGTGACCGACGCGGTGGCCGCGTACCGGGACCGCTATGTCGCCCGGGGCCGTTGCCCGGCCGACGACCTGCTGGACCGGCTGGAGGGCATGGAACCGCCCTCGTCCCGGCCCGGCCGCACCGCCCACGGGAGGAAGGACATCCGCACATGACCGCCCCCGAGACCGACACCGCGGCGACCGAGGCGGACACCGAGTCGCTTCGCGCGCGTGTGCTCGCCTCGCTGACCACCGCCCGTGCCCGCACCACGCTGCTGACCAGCTGCGTCGAGGAACCGGACCTCACCGCCCAGCACTCGCCGCTGATGTCCCCGCTGGTGTGGGACCTCGCGCACATCGGCAACCAGGAGGAGCTGTGGCTGCTGCGGGCGGTCGGCGGCCGGGACGCCATGCGGCCCGAGATCGACCGCTTGTACGACGCCTTCGAGCACCCGCGGGCCGAGCGGCCCTCGCTGCCGCTGCTGCCGCCCGCCGAGGCCCGCCGGTACGCGGCCGAGGTGCGCGGCCGGGTCATGGACCTGCTCCAGGGCGCGGACTTCCACGGCACCCGGCTGACCGAGGCCGGATTCGCCTTCGGGATGATCGCCCAGCACGAACAGCAGCACGACGAGACGATGCTGATCACCCATCAGCTGCGAAAGGGCCCGCAGGCCCTGACCGCCCCGGACCCGGAACCGGCCCCGCTGTTCACCGGTCCGGCCGAAGTCCTCGTCCCCGGCGGCCCGTTCACCATGGGCACCTCCACCGAGCCCTGGGCGCTGGACAACGAACGCCCGGCGCACGTCCGGGAGGTGGACCCGTTCTGGATCGACACGACCCCGGTGACGAACGCGGCGTACCAGGCGTTCATCGAGGACGGCGGCTACGACACCGAGCGCTGGTGGACCCGGGAGGGCTGGGCGCACATCAAGCGGCACTCGATCACGGCGCCGCTGTTCTGGCGCCGGGACGGCGACCGCTGGCTGCGCCGCCACTTTGGGGTCACCGAGGCGGTCCCGCCCGACGAGCCGGTGCTGCACGTGTGCTGGTACGAGGCCGACGCCTACGCCCGCTGGGCCGGGCGCCGGCTGCCCACCGAGACGGAGTGGGAGAAGGCCGCCCGGCACGATCCGGCCACCGGCCGCTCCCTGCGCTACCCGTGGGGCGACGCGGACCCGGCGCCGGAACACGCCAACCTGGGCCAGCGGCACCTGCGGCCCGCGCCCGCCGGCAGCTACCGGGCCGGTGAATCACCGCTCGGGGTACGGCAGTTGATCGGTGACGTGTGGGAGTGGACGGCGAGCGACTTCCTGCCGTACCCGGGGTTCCAGGCCTTCCCGTACAAGGAGTACTCGGAGGTGTTCTTCGGCTCCGACCACAAGGTGCTGCGCGGCGGTTCGTTCGCCGTGGACCGGGTGGCCTGCCGGGGCACGTTCCGCAACTGGGACTACCCGATCCGGCGGCAGATCTTCTCCGGGTTCCGCACGGCCCGCTCGGAGGCCGTCTGATGTGCCGTCACCTGGCTTATCTGGGGCTCGAGGTACCGCTCGGCCACATCCTGACCGAACCTGCGCACAGTCTGTTGCGCCAGTCGTGGGCGCCCCGGCGGCAGCGCTACGGCACCGTCAACGCCGATGGTTTCGGGGTCGGTTGGTACGCACCCGACGACCCCGTGCCGGCGCGCTACCGGCGGGCCGGGCCGATCTGGGCGGACCTGTCCTTCGCCGACATGGCCCGGGTGGTGCGCTCCGGCGCCGTCCTGGCCGCCGTACGCGACGCGACGCTCGCGGGGGCCGATGCCGAGGCCGCCGCGGCGCCCTTCGCGTCGGGGCGGTGGCTGTTCAGCCACAACGGCGCCCTCGCGGGCTGGCCCGACTCGGTGGCGCCGCTGGTGTCCGCGCTGCCCCCGGTCGAGTTGCTGTCGCTGCAGGCCCGTACCGACTCGGCGTTCGTCTGGGCGCTGGTCCTGCACCGGCTGCGGGGCGGCGACGAACCCGACCAGGCCCTTGGCGAAACGGTTCGCCAGCTGGCCGGGGCGGCCCCGGCCTCCCGGCTCAACCTGCTGCTGACGGACGGCGAGACGATCGCCGCGACCGCCTGGGGCGACTCCCTCTGGTACCGCACGGAGCCCGGCCGCAGCACGGTCGTCGCCTCCGAGCCCTACGACGACGACCCGCTCTGGCAGGAAGTCCCCGACCGCACCGTGCTCATCGCGAGCCGAGCCGGCGTGCTGCTCGCACCGCTGGAGGATCCGGCGTCCTCCCCCACTCTCGACTCCGCTCGGGCGGGGGCGACCCCATCATCGAAGGAGCCCTGTACGTGAGCCCCCTGCACGTGACCCGCACCCTCCCCGAGGACGCGACGGACGCCGCGCTGCGCGCCGACGTCCTGCACGGCCTCACCGTCCACCCCAAGTGGCTGCCGCCCAAGTGGTTCTACGACGCCCGCGGCAGCGAGCTGTTCGAGCAGATCACCGACCTGCCCGAGTACTACCCCACCCGTGCCGAGCGGGAGATCCTCGCCGACCGGTCCGGCGAGATCGCCGCGGCGAGCGGCGCCCGCACGCTGATCGAACTCGGCTCGGGCTCCTCGGAGAAGACCCGCTTCCTCCTGGACGCGCTCGCGCCCTCGGTGTACGTCCCCGTCGACGTCAGTGAGAGCGCCCTCACCCAGGCCGGGGAGGCGCTCGTCGAGGAACTCCCGGACCTCGACGTCCACGCGCTGATCGCCGACTTCACCGCCCCGCTCACCCTGCCCGCCACGCCGGGACCCCGGCTGGTGGCCTTCCTCGGCGGCACGATCGGGAACCTGTTGCCGGACGAGCGGGCGAAGTTCCTGGGCTCCGTGCGCTCACTGCTCGCGCCGGGCGACGGGCTGCTGCTCGGCACGGACCTGGTCAAGGACGAGCGGGTACTGGTCCGGGCGTACGACGACGCGGCCGGGGTGACGGCCGCGTTCAACAAGAACGTGCTGGCCGTCGTCGACCGCGAGCTGGGCGCCGACTTCGATCCGGACACCTTCGACCATGTGGCCCTCTGGAACCCCGAGCACGAGTGGATCGAGATGCGGCTGCGCTCCCGTGTCGCGCAGACCGTGAAGGTGCCCGCGCTGGACCTCGCCGTGGACTTCGCGGCGGGCGAGGAGCTGCGCACCGAGGTGTCGGCCAAGTTCCGCAAGGACGGAGTGACCACCGAACTGGCCGCCGCCGACCTGGAGCTGACCCACTGGTGGACGGACGCTCAGGGTCGCTTCGCGCTGTCGCTGAGCGTGGTGCGCTGACTCAGACGTCCGGCGCGAGTTCACCGGTGATCCTGGCGGAGGCCCGGCGGGCCTCCGCCCGCGGGTCCGCTCCGTTCAGCACCCGGGTCATGTACTCCTTGATCGGGTTGTCGGCCTCGACGTCGGCCCACTGAGGGGTGCTGGGGGTCGCCCGGCCGTGTGCCGCGCCCGCGGCCATGGCGGCGACCCCCTCCTCGCCCGCGACCGCGCTCGCCAGCGTGGTCTTGTTGGGCACGTAGTTCATGGTGCGGGCGAGTTCGGTGTCCCACTTGGCGCCGACGAGCGCCCCGACCACCGCCGTCGCGGCGAACTGGTCCTTGGTGTTGCCGGGGACGACGAGATCGGAGCCGCCGGTGAACACCGTGCCGGGACGCGCGGCGGTCTTCCCGGGCACCGGGAAGAAGCCCAGCTTGTCCTTGAGTTCCGGGTTCTGCCGCACGATCGACTGGGCGAGCCCCGGTACGGCGACGATCTGTGCCACCTTGCCGGCGGCGAACACCCCGGCCTGGGGCGGGTGTTCCTCGTCGGCGTCCACCGGGCCCCGGCCCAGTGCCTGCAGCCGCCGGTAGAAGTCCATGCCGCGCAGCGCGGCCGGGGTGTCGAGGGTGCCCTCCCACTTGTAGTCCTTCTGCCGGGCGAGGTCGCCGCCCTCGTCCCAGATGAACCCCGAGAGGGTGTACCAGTCCTGTCCGGCGAGGTAGATCCCCTGGTTGCCGCCGGAGTTGAGCTTCCCGGTGTCGGCGAGCCACTCCTCGCGGGTCTGCGGCGGGCGGGTGATGCCGGCCGCCTCGAACAGGTCCTTGCGGTAGATGACGACGCGGTTGGCCGCGTACCAGGGGATGCCGTACTGCGCGTTGCCGTCGTTGCCGGGTTCGGCGAGGCCGGGCAGCCACGTGTCCTTGTCCCAGTCGCGCATCGACTCCAGCGTCAGGTCGGCGAGTTTGCCGCCGTCCGCGTACAGCGGCACCTGGGTGTTGCCGACCTCGATGACATCGGGACCGTCTTTGGAGCCGCCCTTGAGGGCCGCCCGGACCTTGTCGACGATGCCGGTCCATTCCTGGATGCGGATGTCCAGGCGCAGGTCCTTGTGGGTGTGTTCGAAGTCGGCGGTGAAGCGCCGGAGGAACTCCTCGGAGGCGCTGTCCTTCATCAGCCACACGGTGACGGTCTTGCGTTCGTGTTGGCCCGGGAGCATCCCGCAGGCGCTCACGAGGGAACCGGTGACACACACGAGGGCGAGCAGACGACGTCTCACGAGGGGTCCTCTTCTGTCTGGCCAGGGGGTGCGGACAGGGGTCGGGAGCCCGACGTGGGGGGACGAGCGGCGGCGCTCGTACGGGTGTGCTGGATTTTGGTATGGACCAATGCGGAGGTCAAGGGGCGGGCCGGGCGGGGATGGGGCACGGTGGAGTACGGCGTGACACGAGAGGAGCACCCTGATGTCGAACCACACCTACCGGGTCACCGAGATCGTCGGCACGTCGCACGAGGGGATCGACCAGGCCATCCGCAACGGCATCGCCCGTGCCGACCAGACCCTGCGCAACCTGGACTGGTTCGAGGTGACGCAGGTGCGCGGGCAGATCGAGAACGGGCGAATCGAGCACTACCAGGTGGGACTGAAGGTGGGCTTCCGCATCGAGGACCAGACCTGACCGGCGCCGGCCCGTTCCCGCCTCAGGTGCGGCCCTCCCGCTCCTGAGCCTCCTGAAGCGCCTCGGACTTCGCGGCCCAGCGGGCGCGTACGACGGTGAACCCGGCGCGCTCGGCGTCGTCGCAGACCAGTTCGTCGTCGTCCACCAGGAAGCGGATCTCGCGCTCCCCGGCGAGCCGGCGCAGGATCTCCAGCTTCGTGAACCGGGCGGGCCTGCGGTCGGCGTTGCCGCGCATGTACACACGCCCCTCCGGCAGCCCCTGGGCCGAGAGCCAGTCCAGCGTGTCGCGCCGGTACCGCTCGGGGCGGCCGGTGAGATACAGCACCTCGCAGTCGCGAGCGCTCTCCATGGCGAGCGCTATGCCCTCGGTGAGGGGCGGGTCCGCGGGCGCGGCGGCGAAGAAGCCCGCCCAGTTCTTCGGACGGGCTTCCAGGAAGTGCTGCCGGTGCGCGGTGTCGGCCAGGGTGTTGTCGAGGTCGAACACGGCGAGCGGACGCCTGGTGCTGTCGGTCACGGGGTCACCCTAGCCAGGCGCCGGCGCACCCGGGAATCCCCGGCCCGCCAGGGCGTTGAACCCTGTGTGAGCAGCACAGTGATCGCCCGGACCCGGTTCTCCGTCCTCGACCGTTCCCGCACCCGCGAGGGGCACCCGCCCGGCGAGGCGCTGCGGGACACCGTCGCGCTGGCGCGCGAGGCGGAGGCGCTGGGCTATCACCGTTTCTGGGTGTCCGAGCACCACGGTGTGCCCGGAGTCGCCGGTTCCGCGCCGACCGTGCTGGCCGCCGCGGTCGCCTCGGCCACCCGTACGATCCGGGTCGGCACCGGCGGGGTGATGCTGCCCAATCACCAACCCCTCGTCGTCGCCGAGCAGTTCGGCGTCCTGGAGTCCCTGTTCCCGGGGCGGATCGACATGGGGCTCGGGCGTTCCGTCGGCTTCACCGACGGGGTCCGCAAGGCCCTCGGCCGGGACAAGGAGGACGCCGAGGACTTCGCCGCACAGCTCGGCGAACTGCTCGGCTGGTTCGAGGGCGGGTCGGCGACGGGGGTGCGGGCGCGCCCGGCGGAAGGGCTGCGCGTGCCGCCGTTCGTGCTGGCCATGGGCGAGGGCGCGCGGATCGCGGCCCGTGCCGGACTGCCGGTGGTCATCGGCGATCTGCGGGGCCGCGAGAAGATGCTGCGCGGCATCGACCAGTACCGCTCCCTGTTCCGCCCCTCCCCCTGGGCGTCCGAGCCGTACGTCGTGATCTCCGGCACGGTCGCGGTGGCCGGCAGCGAGGCGGAGGCCCGGCGGCTGCTGGTCCCGGAGGCCTGGTCGATGGCGTACTCGCGCACCCACGGCACCTTTCCGCCGCTCGCCCCGGCCGAGGAGATCGAGACCCGCCCGATGACCACCAAGGAGCGCGGCTTCTACGAGGCCGGGCTCGCCGGGCACATCGCCGGCACCGGGGACCGGGTCGCCCACGAGCTGGAGACGGTGCTGAAGGAGACGGGCGCCGACGAGGTCCTGGTCACCACCAGTGGCTACGACCGCCCGGCCCTGCTGGACTCCCACCGGCGGCTCGCCGCCCTCTTCGCGCCGGGCGGCTGACCGGGCCCGAGATGCGAACGCGGCCCGGGCCGGTGACCCTGGGAGGGGAAGCCGCAAGCGACGAGGAGGGCTGCCATGTCCTTCATGGACAAGCTCAAGGGCATGCTCAAGGGTCACGAGGACATGGCCGACAAGGGCATCGACAAGGGCGGCGACTACATCGACCAGCGCACCGGCAACAAGTACCGGTCGCAGGTCGACGCCACGCAGGACAAGCTGAGGGACGAGTTCGGCACCCGGCAGGACCGGGACAACCCTCCGCAGTCGTAGTGCCCGAGGGCGGATAGAGTCTCCCCTCTATGCACAGCCCACATGATCCCTGCGTCCGGGTCCGCGGCGCCCGTGAGCACAACCTCAAGGGCGTCGACGTGGACATCCCGCGAGACGTACTGGCCGTGTTCACCGGCGTGTCCGGTTCGGGGAAGTCCTCCCTGGCGTTCGGCACGATCTACGCCGAGGCGCAGCGACGGTACTTCGAGTCGGTCGCCCCGTACGCGCGCAGGCTGATCCACCAGGTCGGGGCGCCCAAGGTCGGCGAGATCACCGGACTGCCGCCCGCGGTCTCGCTGCAGCAGCGCCGCGCGGCCCCCACCTCCCGCTCCTCGGTGGGCACGGTCACCAACCTCTCCAACTCGCTGCGCATGCTGTTCTCCCGTGCCGGGGACTACCCGCCGGGCGCACAGCGGCTCGATTCGGACGCGTTCTCGCCGAACACGGCGGCCGGTGCCTGCCCGGAGTGCCACGGGCTCGGCCAGGTGCACGGCACCACCGAGGAGTCGCTGGTCCCGGATCCCGCGCTGTCCATCCGCGAGGGCGCCATCGCCGCCTGGCCCGGCGCCTGGCAGGGCAAGAACCTGCGCGACATCCTCGACGCGCTCGGGTACGACGTGGACCGGCCCTGGCGCGAACTGCCCGCCGAGCAGCGGGAGTGGATCCTGTTCACCGACGAGCAGCCGGTCGTCACCGTCCACCCCGTCCGGGACGCCGACCGCATCCAACGGCCCTACCAGGGCACGTACATGAGCGCCCGCCGCTATGTGCTGAAGACCTTCTCGGACACCAAGTCCGCGTCGCTGCGGGCGAAGGCGGAACGCTTCCTGACCAGCGCGCCCTGCCCGGTGTGCGGGGGCAGCCGGCTGCGGCCGGAGGCGCTCGCGGTGACCTTCGGCGGCCGGACCATCGCCGAACTGGCCGCGCTGCCGCTGACCGACCTCGCCGCACTGCTCGACGGCCGCACCGAGACGGCCCGCGTCCTCACCGAGGACCTGAAGTCCCGGATCGCCCCGGTGGTCGAGCTGGGCCTCGGCTATCTGAGCCTGGACCGGTCCACCCCGACCCTGTCGGCGGGCGAGCTGCAACGGCTGCGGCTCGCCACGCAGTTGCGTTCCGGGCTGTTCGGCGTGGTGTACGTGCTGGACGAGCCGTCCGCCGGACTGCACCCGGCGGACACCGAGGCGCTGCTGACCGTGCTGGACCGGCTGAAGGCCGCGGGCAACTCGGTGTTCGTGGTCGAGCATCACCTGGAGGTGGTGCGCGGCGCCGACTGGCTGGTGGACGTCGGGCCGGGCGCCGGTGAGCACGGCGGACGCGTGCTGTACAGCGGGCCGCCGGCCGAGCTGGCCGGTGCGGAGGAGTCGGCGACGGCCGTGTTCCTCTTCGACGAGTCACCCGGCCCGGCGCGGGAAGTCCGCGAGCCGCGCGGCTGGCTGAAGGTGGGCCCGGTGACCCGGCACAACCTGCGCGGGGTGACGGCAGAGTTTCCGCTGGGTGCGTTCACCGCCGTCACCGGGGTCTCCGGTTCCGGAAAGTCCACGCTGATCGGCGAGTTGACTCAGGAGCCGGCGGGCGTGGACCGGCTGGTCCGCGTCGACCAGAAGCCGATCGGGCGCACCCCGCGCTCCAACCTGGCCACGTACACGGGCCTGTTCGACGTCGTCCGCAAGGTGTTCGCCGGCACCGAGGAGGCGGGGGCGCGCGGGTACGGGATGGGCCGGTTCTCCTTCAACGTGGCCGGAGGGCGCTGCGAGACCTGCCAGGGCGAGGGGTTCGTCAGCGTCGAGCTGCTGTTCCTGCCGAGCACCTACGCGCCCTGCCCGGACTGCGGCGGGGCCCGCTACAACCCCGAGACGCTCCAGGTGACGTTCCGGGAGCGGAACATCGCCGAGGTGCTCGATCTGACGGTGGAGGCCGCGGCGGAGTTCTTCGCCGACATCCCGGCCGCCGCCCGGAGCCTCGGCACGCTGCTCGACGTGGGCCTCGGCTATCTGCGGCTCGGCCAGCCGGCGACCGAGCTGTCCGGCGGCGAGGCGCAGCGGATCAAGCTGGCGAGCGAGCTGCAGCGCGGGCGGCGCGGCCACACGCTCTATCTGCTGGACGAGCCGACCACCGGTTTGCACCCGGCCGACGTGGAGGTGCTGATGGACCGCCTGCACGGGCTGGTCGACGCCGGGCACACGGTGGTCGTGGTCGAGCACGACATGACGGTGGTGTCCGGCGCCGACTGGGTGATCGACCTGGGCCCCGGCGGGGGTGACCGGGGCGGCCGTATCGTGGCGTCCGGCCCGCCGGAGCGGGTGGCGCGGGCGGCGCGCAGTGTGACGGCGCCCTATCTGGCGCGGGTGATGCCCTGAGCCGACGGCTGTCCAGCCCAGCCGGATGCCCGGGATTGCCGCGATCGCGCCCGGGGATCATCGATGGACCGGCGCCTACGACACGAGCACCGCGTGGGTCCAGGCGGGCTCCGGGTCGACGGGCTGGGCCGCTCGGGCGAGGGAGCGGCGGTCGGGGTGGGTGCCCGGTGGGATCAGCGGGCGTATCTCCACCTCCGCGATCAGGCCCCGGGTACGGGCCACCCGCCACAGGGAGGCGAGCAGGGTGTCCTCGCCGACGAACGCGGCGGCGGTACTGGCCGTGCCGCCCTGCTGCGTGTAGCGGAGCCGCACCGGCTGCACGGGGACGCCGGCGTCGAGCGCGGCCTGGAAGACGGCCCGGCGGAATCGGCCCTGGGCCCGCCCGCACCAGGTGCTGCCCTCGGGGAAGGCGGCCACGGCCGCGCCCTCGCGCAGTGCCCCGGCGACCCGGGCGACCGTCTCGGGCAGGGCGCGCAGCCGGTCCCGGTCGATGAACAGGACCCCGCCGCGCGCGGCCAGCGCGCCTGCCACCGGCCACTGCCGGATCTCGGTCTTGGCGAGCATCCGAGCGGGGCGTACGGCGGCCAGCAGCGGGATGTCCAGCCATGAGACATGGTTGGCGACCAGCAGCAGTCCGCCGGCCGGTGCGGCGGTGCCGGTGAAGCGGACCCGGACCCCCATGGCCCGCACGATCGCCCGGCACCAGCGCCTGACCCACTCGGCGGGGATCCTCCCGCCGAGCGGGGACAGCGCGATGCCGGCCAGCATCAGGACCACGACCGCGGTCAGCCGCAGCACGGCACGGGGTACGGCCGCGGCGGCCCGGGCCTGCTCCACACAGGCGCCCGGGGTGCAGGGCGCGCTGGGCAGCCAGACGCTCATCAGGCGGGCACGAGCGAGAGGAAGTGCCGCAGATAGCGCGGGTTCACCCGGCGCATCGACAGCAGCACGTACAGGTCGGCGACCCCGAAGTCCGGGTCGTGCGCGGGCTCGCCGCAGACCCAGGCGCCGAGGCGGAGGTAGCCGCGCAGCAGGGCGGGGAGCTCGCTGTGCCCGGCCGGGGCCTCGGCGTTCGGGGTCCACGACAGCAGCGGCCGTACCCGGAACTCCTCGGGGGCCAGGTGCTTGGCGCGTACCCGTTCCCAGGTGGCCGTCGCGAGGGCCCCGCCGTCGGCGAGCGGCACCGAGCAGCAGCCGGCCAGCCACTCGTGCCCGCGGTCGACCATGTAGCGGGCTATCCCGGCCCAGATCAGGCCGATGACGGCGCCGTCGCGGTGGTCGGGGTGCACACAGGAGCGGCCGACCTCGACCAGTCCGGGCCGGATCGGGTCGAGCGCGGCGATCTCGAACTCGCCCTCCGAGTAGAGCCGGCCCGCGACCGCGGCCCGCTCCGGCGGCAGCAGCCGGTAGGTGCCGACGACCTGCCCGGTGGCGGTGTCCCGGACGAGGAGGTGGTCGCAGTAGGCATCGAAGGCGTCGACGTCGAGTCCCGGCTGCGGCGTGGCCAGCAGGGCCCCCATCTCACCGGCGAAGACGTCGTGCCGCAGCTGCTGGGCGGCCCGCACGTCGTCCTCGTCACGGGCGAGGGTGACGGTGTAGCGGGTCGGTGCCGCGGGCTGTGGGGGGCGGTCGAGGGTGGAAACGCCGGTCATGGCTCTCTCCTGGTCACGGGCCGGTTCGGCGACGGCGGCGGGCCGGTGCGTACGACCCGCCTCTCCTGTTCTTCCGACGCCGGTTGGCCGGTACGTGACCTGTGCCAGGAGAGCGGATGTGGGAATGCTGAACGCCGGGGTCCCGGCGATCACCGGAAAACCAGACGGGGCCGGTGAGCACCACTCCCGGCCCCGCCCGTTCGCCTGTGCGACGAACGTCCTCGGTGCGGCCCGCGCTACCTCTTGCCCACCTTCCGGGTAGCCCTCAGCCACTCCTTGTTCATGTGGGTGATCGACACGAGCGGAATCCCCTTCGGGCAGGCGGTCGCGCACTCACCGGTCAGCGTGCACCCGCCGAAACCCTCCTCGTCCATCTGCGCCACCATGTCCAGCACCCGCGTCTCCCGCTCGGGCGCCCCCTGGGGCAGGACGCCGAGATGGTTGACCTTGGCGGAGGTGAACAGCATCGCCGCCCCGTTCGGGCACGCGGCCACACACGCCCCGCACCCGATGCACTCCGCGTGCTCGAACGCGAAGTCGGCGTCGGCCTTCGGCACCGGTGTGGCATGCGCCTCCGGCGCGGATCCGGTCGGCGCGGTGATGTAGCCGCCGGCCTGGATGATCCGGTCGAACGCGGACCGGTCGACGACCAGGTCCTTGATCACCGGGAAGGCCGCTGCCCGCCACGGCTCGATGTCGATCGTGTCGCCGTCCTTGAAGGACCGCATGTGCAGCTGGCAGGTCGTGGTGCGCTCCGGTCCGTGCGCGTCGCCGTTGATGACGAGGGAGCACGCGCCGCAGATGCCCTCGCGGCAGTCGTGGTCGAAGGCGACCGGCTCCTCGCCGGACAGGATGAGCTGTTCGTTGAGGACGTCCAGCATCTCCAGGAAGGACATGTCGGACGAGATGCCGTCCACCTCGTACGTGGACATGGCGCCTTGGGCGTCGGCGTTCTTCTGCCGCCAGACGCGCAGGGTGAGCTTCATGCGTAGCTCCGCTGGGTGGGGTGGACGTACTCGAAGACCAGGTCTTCCTTGTGGAGGGTCGGGGCCTCGCCCGTACCCGTGAACTCCCAGGCCGCCGCGTAGGAGAACTCCTCGTCCCTGCGGGCGGCCTCGCCGTCCGGGGTCTGGGACTCCTCGCGGAAGTGGCCGCCGCAGGACTCGGCGCGGTGCAGCGCGTCGAGGCACATCAGCTCGGCGAGCTCCAGGTAGTCGACGATCCGGTTGGCCTTCTCCAGCGACTGGTTGAACTCCTCACCGGTGCCGGGCACCTTGATGCGCCGCCAGAACTCCTCGCGGATCTGCGGGATGCGCTCCAGGGCCTTGCGCAGCCCCGAGTCCGTACGGGCCATGCCGCAGAACTCCCACATCAGCTCGCCGAGTTCACGGTGGAAGGAGTCGGGGGTGCGGTCGCCGTCGACGGACAGGAGCAGGTTCATCCGGTCCTCGGTCTCGGCCAACACCTCCTGGACCACCGGGTGTTCGGGGGTCACCGGGTCCTGGTGGGGGTTGCGGGCCAGGTAGTCGTTGATGGTGGCCGGGAGCACGAAGTAGCCGTCGGCCAGGCCCTGCATCAGCGCGGAGGCGCCGAGGCGGTTGGCGCCGTGGTCGGAGAAGTTGGCCTCGCCGATCGCGAACAGGCCCGGGACGGTGGTCTGCAGGTCGTAGTCGACCCACAGTCCGCCCATGGTGTAGTGCACGGCCGGGTAGATCCGCATCGGCACCTCGTACGGATCCTCGTCGGTGATCCGCTGGTACATGTCGAAGAGGTTGCCGTACTTGGCCTCGACCGCCCCCCGGCCCATCCGCTTGATGGCGTCGGCGAAGTCCAGGTAGACGCCCTGGCCGCCGGGTCCCACCCCCCTGCCCTCGTCACAGACGTTCTTCGCGGCGCGGGAGGCGATGTCACGTGGGACCAGGTTGCCGAAGGACGGGTAGATGCGCTCCAGGTAGTAGTCGCGCTCGTCCTCGGGGATCTGCCCCGGCGGGCGGGTGTCGCCCTTGGCCTTGGGCACCCAGATCCGGCCGTCGTTGCGCAGCGACTCGCTCATCAGCGTGAGCTTCGACTGGTGGTCGCCGGTGCGCGGGATGCAGGTCGGGTGGATCTGGGTGAAGCAGGGGTTGGCGAAGTAGGCGCCGCGCCGGTGCGCCCGCCAGACGGCGGTCGCGTTGGAGTTCATCGCGTTGGTCGACAGGTAGAAGACGTTCCCGTAACCGCCGCTGGCGAGTACGACGGCGTCCGCGATGTACGTGTCGATTTTTCCGGTGATCAGGTCACGGGCCACGATGCCGCGGGCCCGCCCGTCGACGACGATCAGGTCCAGCATCTCGGTGCGCGGGTGCATCTCCACGTTGCCCGCGGCGATCTGCCTGCTGAGGGCCTGGTACGCGCCGAGGAGGAGCTGCTGGCCCGTCTGGCCGCGGGCGTAGAAGGTGCGGGAGACCTGGACGCCGCCGAAGGAACGGGTGTCGAGCAGACCGCCGTACTCGCGGGCGAAGGGCACGCCCTGGGCCACGCACTGGTCGATGATCTCGACCGAGATCTGCGCGAGCCGGTGGACGTTCGACTCCCGCGCCCGGAAGTCGCCGCCCTTGACGGTGTCGTAGAACAGCCGGTGGATCGAGTCGCCGTCGTTGCGGTAGTTCTTCGCCGCGTTGATACCGCCCTGCGCGGCGATGGAGTGGGCGCGGCGCGGGGAGTCCTGGTAGCAGAACTGGACCACGTGGTAGCCCTGCTCGGCGAGCGTGGCGCCGGCGGAGCCGCCGGCCAGTCCGGTGCCGACGACGATGATCGTGTGCTTGCGCCGGTTGGCGGGGTTGACCAGCTTGGCCTCGAAGCGGCGCTTGTCCCAGCGCTCGTGGACCGGGCCGGACGGGGCCTTGGAGTCGGTGACCTGCTCGCCCGTCGCGTAGTTCACGTATTCGGTCATGTCAGCTCACCACTCCGGTCATGACGCCCACGGGTACGGCGATGAAGCCGGTCGTGAGCAGCAGCGCGAGGACGTTGGCGATGGTCTTCAGGGCGCGGTCGCGGGCGCGGCTGCCGACGCCGAGGGTCTGCGCGGCACTCCAGAAGCCGTGCCGGATGTGCAGGCCGAGCGCGAGCATCGCGACGATGTAGACGACGTTGCTGTACCAGTGGGAGAAGTCGCCGACGACGTTCTGGTACGGATGCCCCTCCTGGAAGTGTCCCGGGTGCACGGTGCCGGTGGTCAGGTCCAGGACGTGCCAGACGATGAACAGGCCGAGGATGATGCCGCCCCAGCGCATGGTGCGGGTGGCATAGCTCGCCCGGGGCTTGCTGTGCACGTACTTGCTGGGCCGCGCCTTGATGTCGCGGCGGCTGAGCTGGTACGCGGACGTGGCGTGGGCGGCCACGGCGACGACGAGGACGATCCGGATGAGCCAGAGCGTCCACTCGTAGTGCATGAAGGGTTCGCCGATGGTGCGCAGCCAGTGGGCGTAGTGGTTGAACTCGCCCGCGCCGAAGTAGATCTTCAGATTGCCGATCATGTGCGCGACCAGGTACAGCAGCATGATCAGGCCGCTGACGGCCATCACCGTCTTCTTGCCGACGGAGGAGTCCCACATCGTGCGCGCCATGGACGGCCGTCGGTCCGTCCGCGTTGCCAGAGCCATGGCAAGCACGCTAGGCGCGACGGGTCCGATCAGTCCAAGACATGGTCCAGCTCGTTTCCATAGGAGAAAGCTATCCTGGCTGGATGCAGTTCCAGCAGCTCCAGTATTTCGTCGCCGTCGCCGAGACCCGGCACTTCACCCGCGCCGCCGAGCTGGTGCACATCGCCCAGCCGTCGCTGTCGCAGCAGATCAAGGCGCTGGAGCGGGAGCTGGGGGCGGATCTGTTCCTGCGCGCGCGGGGCAACATCACGCTCACCGACGCCGGCGAGGCGCTGCTGCCGCTGGCCCGGCGGATCCTGGCCGACGCGGACACCGCCCGGTACGAGGTGCAGGAACTGGTGCAGCTGCGGCGGGGCCGGGTGCGGCTGGGGGCGACGCCGAGTCTGTGCACGGGCCTGCTGCCGGATGTGCTGCGCGCCTTCCACGACCGCTATCCCGGCATTCAGCTGCTGATCGAGGAGGGCGGCTCGCACGACCTGGTGCGGGGGCTGGCGCGCGGCGCCCTCGATCTCGCGTTGATCGTCCTGCCGCTGCCGACGCCCGCGCCCGCACTGTCGACGGTGGAGCTGCTGCGGGAGGAGCTGGTGGTGGTGTCCTCCCCCGAGGCGCCGGCCCCCGGTCGGGGCGGGCGGGTCGTGCACATCGCCGACCTGGAGGGCGAGCGGCTGGTGATGTTCCGGCACGGGTACGACCTGCGGGAGCTGACCGTCGCCGCGTGTCGCTCCGCCGGGTTCGAGCCGGAGTTCGCCGTCGAAGGGGGTGAGATGGACGCGGTGTTGGGGTTTGTCCGGGCGGGGCTCGGGGTCGCCGTGGTTCCGCGGATGGTTGCCACCCGGGCTGGACTGGGGCTCAAGGTGACGCCGCTTGCCCGCCCCGGGTTGCATCGGACGATTGCGCTGGCGCACCGAAGCGACGTCGCTCCGCCCCGGGCCGCGCGGGAGCTCCAGCGGATGCTTCTTGAGCGGTGAGGCTGGTTTCGCCCGGATTCGTCTGCCTGGAGAGCGCCGTTTCGGAGTGCGGGTGCGTGGTGGCTGATCGCGCAGTTCCCCGCCCCTCAGGGAACTGCGCTACCCCTCTTCGAAAGGCTCAGCCCGTTGCGTCCACCAAGGCCAGGTCGTGCAGTCGCTCCGGTGGGCCCGGCCTGGCGTAGTACCAGCCCTGGGCCGTGTCGCAGCCCAGTATCCGCAGCTGTTCGGCCTGGGCACCGGTTTCCACTCCCTCGACGGTGACCGCGAGGTCGAGGCTGTGGGCGAGGGTGACGATCCCCTCGACGATCTTCAGGTCGACGGGGTCGGCCGGGAACTGCTGCATGCCCCGGGTGAAGGAGCGGTCCAGCTTGAGGACGCGAACCGGCAGGCGGCGGAGGTTCGCCAGGTTCGAGTAGCCGGTGCCGAAGTCGTCCAGGGCGATGTCCACGCCCATCTCGGCCAGCCGGCGCAGGGGTTTGAGCAGATCGTCGTCGGCGCCGATGAGCGCGGACTCGGTGACCTCCAGGCACAGGGCGTCCGGTGCGACGCCGGCGCGCTCCAGGATGTCGACGGTGTCCTGCACCAGTCCCGGATGGCTGAGCTGGCACGGTGACAGGTTGACGTTGATGCGCAGGGGACCCGCTGCCGTCTCCTCGCCATGGCGTTCTCGCCAGGCGCGGGCCTGGCGGATGGACTCCTCCAGGACCCAGCGGCCGAGCGGGACGATCAAGCCGGTGTGCTCGGCGAGCGGGATGAAGCGGTCGGGGCCGAGGACGCCGTGCTGCGGGTGCAGCCAGCGGACGAGGGCCTCGGCGCCGCGGACGCTGCCGTCGCCGAGGTGGACGAGCGGCTGGTACTCGATGAAGAACTCGCCGCGTTCCAGGGCCGTGGGCAGGGCCGTCGTCAGGCCGTGGCGGGTGATCGCGCGGGCGTCGGCCTCCGGGTCGGCCAGTTCGGAGCGGTTGCCGCCCGCGGACTTGGCCCGGTACATGGTGATGTCCGCGCTGCGCAGGACTTCCGCGGCGGTGCGCTCGCCCGCCGGGCCCTCGACGATGCCGAGGCTGCCGCGCACCATCAGGTCCCGGCCGTCGATGCTGATCGGGGTGATCAGGGCGTTCATGATGCGCTCGGCGAGTTCGTCCACCGTGCGCTCGGTGCCGGGCCCGGTGGTCAGGGCCACGAACTCGTCGCCGCCGAGCCGGGCGACCATCTCGCCGGGCGCGGTCGCGCAGGACTGCAGCCGGTCGGCGACCTCCACCAGCAGCCGGTCGCCGGCCGCGTGACCGAGGCTGTCGTTGATGGTCTTGAAGCCGTCCAGGTCGAGGTAGCAGAGGCCGAAGCGCTGGCCCTCGCCCGCGTTGAGGGCCTTTTCCAGGCGCTCGAAGAACAGCGAGCGGTTGGGCAGGCCGGTGAGCGCGTCGTGGGTCGCCTCGTAGCGCAGCCGGAGGTTGAGCAGCCGGCGCTCGGTGGTGTCCTCCATGAGGGCGAGCTGGTACTGCGGTGCTCCGTCGGCGTCCCGCAGCAGCGAGACCGTCAGATTGGTCCACAGAACCGTGCCGTCGGGGCGGTTGAAGGCCTTTTCGAGGTGGTAGTGCTCGCGCTCGCCGCGGACGAGTTCGTCGTAGAGCTTCCAGGTCTGGGGCGCGTCCTCGGGGTGCACCCAGTCCTGCACGCGACGGCCGCGCAGGGCGTGGCCGGACTGCCCGAACATGCGCAGCAGCGCCTCGTTGACCTGGAGGACGTTGCCGTCGAGGTCGGCGATGCCGATCCCTATGGCCGCGCCCTCGAAGACCGCGCGGAAGCGGGCCTCGCTGGCGTGCAGGGCCTGTGCGACCACGCCCTGCGCCCGCAGTGCGGCCTGCGCGATGGACTCCTGCTCGGCGAGCGTGCGTTCGCGCAGCGCCCCGGCGTACCCGGCGGCCATCGCGTGCTGCAGGCGCGAGCAACGCATGCGTGGTTCGTCCTGGGGGCCGGCCTCGGCGCAGTACAGCACCAGATAGGCGTCGACGCAGTCCAGGGTCCGGGTCAGCGCTTCGGGGTCGGTGCAGTGCGCGCCGACCAGGGCGGCACCCACCGCCTTCGCGCCGTCCGCGTCGAAGCCCCGCGCGCGCAGCAGCTCGCTCAACCGGCGTGCGAGCGGAAGGAGTCGTTCCTCGAACTCCGCCCGGGTCAGCGATGTGGAGGTCACCGGGTAGACCGCCCGGCTCCAGATCGTCGTGAACCGGCGCAGTCTGTCCTCCGGCCCGTCCGGCTCGGCGCTCACGCCGTACGCCCCACGCCGGCGAATCCGGAGAAGGCGAACGGATCCTCGTCCTCCGGCGCCGACTCCGGCCGCCAGTGCGGCATGGGCACCAGTCCCGGTTCCACCATGTCGTACCCCTCGAAGAACCGCGCGATCTCGTCGCGCGAGCGCATGACCAGCGGGTTGCGAATGTCCTTGTATACGTCCATCGCGCCCGCCGCCCGCTCGGCAGGCACCGGGATTCCCTCGTACGAGGCATGGGTGAGGATCAGCAGGCTGCCGGGCGCGAGCGCGTCGCGCAGCTCGGCCACCGCACCGTAGGGGTCGTCCGCGTCTTCCACGAAATGCAGTATGGCAACGAGAAGCAGGGCGACCGGCCGGTTCAGGTCGATCAGTCGCTCCACCTGGGGGCTCGAAAGGATTTCCTGCGGCTTGCGCAGGTCCGCCGCGACCACGTCCGCGGCGTCGTTGTCCGCCAGAACGGCCTGGCTGTGGGCGACGGCGACCGGGTCGTGGTCGACGTAGACCACCCGGGCGCCCGGCGCGGCCGCCTGGGCCACCTCGTGGACATTGCCGAAGGTCGGGATGCCGGAGCCGATGTCGAGGTACTGGCTGATGCCCTCACCTGCCGCGAATCGCACGGCGCGGCGCATGAACGCCCGGTTGGCCTGCATGATCTTCGGCAGGCCCGGCATGAACTCCATCGCCTTGCGGGCCGCTTCCCGGTCCACCTCGAAGTTGTGCGAGCCGCCCAGGTAGTAGTCGTAGATCCGCGAGACGCTCGGCACCGTGATGTCGATGCTTCGTGGGGCCCAGGCGGGGCGCTCCATGTATCTCTCCAACGGTAGGGGACAGGGACAGCCGATCCGGTGTTCGAGCTGAGGCTACTGATCGCCCGCCAAAGGAGCGACCCAAAACGGAAATTGACCGTCCGTTCCCCGCCACTGCCTGCGGCAAGTGCCCGTATGACCCCGCTGTGTGATGGATTCCGGTACGCACAACGGTCCGCCCCCTCCGTGCGGTGCGGAGGGGGCGGACCTTCGGTGGCGCTCCGGGTCGGGCGGGGCGATCAACCCTGGGGAGGTGATCTAGTTGCCCGGAGCGCCAACCGGCTTGCCGTCGGGCGAGACGGCGTACCAGGTGCCGCCCACGCCCTGACCGTTGGTGTCGCCGGGGGCCTTGTCCCCGGAGAAGGTGTAGATCGGCCAGCAGTTGACGGTCATCTGCTGCACGCCGTCGGGACGGGTGAAGCCCATCAGGCCCTTCTTCTTGACGCCCTTGGTGTCCTCGGGCTTGACGATGCCGACGGCCGGCCACTTCTGCAGGCAGGCGCCGGTGCAGTTGGAGACGGACTTCGGCCAGGCCTTGTCCTTGAGGAAGCGGTAGACCGTCATGCCGTTCTTGTCGACGACGACGTCGCCCAGCTTGGGGTCCTTGCGGACGGACAGACCGGGCAGGGCCGCCAGGGAGGCCTTCTTGCCGTTCGGGGCCAGCGCGAACCACTTGCCGCCCACGCCCTGGCCGTTGACGTCACCGGCGTTGACGTCCTTGGCGTAGCGGTAGGCGGGCCAGCCGCCGATGGTGAGCTGCTTGGTGCCGTCGGCGCGGGTGACCTCGCCGAGCAGCGCCTTGTCGATGCCGGCACCGGCGGTGGCGTCGTCGGCGGGCACCGGCGGCCAGGTGGTGGCGCAGTCGCCGGCGCAGTTCGACTTGGGCGGATTCGCGGTGTCCTTGTCGAACCGGTAGAGGGTGAGGCCGGAGCCGTCGGTCAGCACATTGCCGAGGTCGGGGTTGGCGGCCACGGTCAGCTTGCCCGCGGGGGCGGCCGGGGTCGGGGAGCTCGAGCTCTGATTGCCGTCGGCGCCGTAACCGTTTCCCGCTCCGGTGCCGGTGCCGACACCGGCGCCGGTGGTCGGGCTGCCCGCGGGCGCGGTGGCCCCGACGTTCTGGGCCGCCGATGCCGGGGTGGTGCTGTTGTCCTGACCGCACGCCGTCGTAAGCGCCAGCACCGAGGCGGCTGTGGCCACCAGTGAGGCGGTCCGCCAGGAGGTCTTCATCTCCAACTCCCCATATTCGCCTGGTTGTTGCAGCGCCCTGCCGCGCCGCCGCACGGTCATGGGTACGCACCGAGGGGGGCGGAGCGTTCAACGGGGAGGGGAAGTTCTTCGGGAATTTCTTTCCGCGTCCTGTGACCTGCGCGGTCACCAAGGGCTCGTACGGGCGTACGTTTCGCACCAACGGGACTCCTTGCCGCGTCAAACCATTGTTCGCATCAAATCCCCCCTTAGGAGCAATCCAGGCGCACTACGGCGTACGACCGCTTTCCGCACCCCATGATCTTCGCGTGCATGGACCCGAAGTGACCCGATGCGCGCCCGCCGCACGGGTGTTGGCCCTGGTGACGCTGACCTGGATCCTGGTGGGCTGTCCGGTCGGCACCGCGTCGGCCGACGCCTGTGCGTCCGCCTCGACGGGCCCGGGCGGCACGGCGGCGGTGGCCTATGCGGGCGGCCACCACTGGCCGGCCCCGCCGCCCTGCCCGACACCCACCCCGCCCCCGTGCGCGTGCCCACCCACGCCCACTCCTACGCCGACACCGACCCCGTCGCCGAAACCGAAGCCCTCGCCGAAGCCCAAGCCGACTCCGCGGCCGACGCCGAAACCCGCGCCGAAACCGAAGCCGCCGGCCCGGCCCGACCCGGCTCCCCCGGCACCGCGGCCGGCACCGACACCCATCCCGGCCCCGGCGCCCACGTCCACGCCCTCGCCGAAGCCGAAGTCCACCCCGCGGCCCCCGGTGACCCCCGTGAGGTACCCGGCGTACCACCCGCACCCCGTCGCGCACACCGCGCCCGACCACACCACGCCGGTCACCTACGTCCTGCTCATCACCGTTCCGGCGATCGTCGCCGTCGCGGCCCTGCGCCCGCGCTGACGCGCCGGCCAGCTCACCTTCTGGAGGTATCCGTTGCCGGATTGGCTTGTTCTCGTCCTCGCGATGCTGGGGGCCTGTGCCGTGGTGGTGGTCATCACCCTGGTACGGCACAAGCGGGCTCCCGAGGACGAGGATCCCAACGAGACACCGGACGTCATCGAGTACATGACGATGTGGATCGGCGTCGTGTACGCCATCGTCCTGGGACTGGCCATCGCGGGCGTGTGGGAGGCCCGCAGCTCCGCCCAGGACCATGTGCAGTCCGAGGCCCAGGCGCTGCACGAGATCTCGGAGCGGGTCCGGGTCTATCCGGCGGACGTCCGTGACCGGATCCGCAGCGACGTCAACGCCTATGTCGCCTACGTCGTCGACCACGAGTGGACGACGATGTCCCACCACGAGCACGTCACCGACCGCGGCGCCCGGTTGCTGCAGAAGGTCCGCCAGGACGTCACCGACTACCAGCCGAAGAACGACTTCGAGGCGCAGGCCTACCAGCCGCTGCTGGACCAGATGGCCGCCGCCGACCAGGCGCGCAACGCGCGCGCCGACTCCACCGGGCCCACCATGCCGCCGGTGGTGTGGTGGGGGCTGCTCACCGGAGCGCTGGTCACCATCGGCATGGTGTTCGCGCTGCAGATCCGCCGCACCCGGCGCGAACTGGTCCTGGCCGGGCTGTTCTCCGCGACCATCGCGTTCATGCTGTTCCTCATCTGGGACTTCGACGCCCCCTACAGCCGGGGCATCGCGGTGACCGCGGGACCGTTCGTGAACATGTTCCCGGGCGTGACCGGATAGTCCGCACCGCTCGGCACCGGCAGGCCTTCGCCCCGGCTCCCGCGAGGGACCGGGGCGATCGCGTGTCGACGTGCGCCGTGCGAAGGGAACGGACCGGGCGACGGCGCGTCAGATCCGCTTCTCGTGCCGGCGGCGCAGCCAGTACGCACCGCCCCCGACGACCGCGAAGGTCACGAACCCGGCGCCGATGGCCATGTCGGCGGGCGTGGCGCCGGCGGATCTGCTGCCGACACCGCCCTGGACGCCGCCGAGCACGGTGAACGCGGCCGGGCGGATCAGGGTGCGGCCGTCGCAGCGGACCGTGAGGTCGTAGCGGCCGGGACGGGCGTCGCGGTCGATGCTGGTGCCGGCGTGTGAGGTGTCGTCGTGGAACGTGTCGAGCCGGGTGGTGGGGAAGGCACGGGAGGTCATGGTGCCGTGGGGGCAGCCGTCCACGGTGACGGTGAGCCGGCCCCCGCCCGGGAGCACTGTGGGGGTGGCGATGATGTTCCGCGGCCCGCCGTCGCCACGGCCCCTGGAGTCGTCGCCACGACTGCCGGAGTCGTCACCATGACCAAAGGCCCCGTTGTCGTCGCTCCCACCGAGGTCGTCCCCGCGGACCTGGTCACGGCCGATGTTTCCGACGCTGCCGCTGATGCCGTTACCCGGGTCGAAGTCCAGGATGTTGCCGGACGGGCCCCCGCCGTTACCGATGCCCGCGTTGCCGTCGGTGGGCCCGCCGCCGTTGCCCATGCCGTTCGCGACGGCCGCGGGGGCGGCGAGCCCGAGCACGGCGACCGCTGCGCACGCGGCCGCCAGGGCGCGTTGGTTTTGCATCTGATCCTCCGCGGGAGGCGCCCCGGGTCCGTACCCGGTGGCTCGGCGAGAAATCGCCTCCCGGAAAGACCCTCCGGCGCGCGGAACACGCCCGCATGTCGAGAATCGTCCGTCCTGGTGAGGCAACACGCCGAACGAAAAACACATAATCCGATATTGCCCCAGGTCACGGACCGTCAGAAACTTTCTCTGAACGGCAACTCGGATGGCGCACCGCGAAGGCCTCTGGCCACCCGTTCGCCGATCACCCCCGTCAACCGTCGCGCGCGCGGGACTTAGCGTTTCTCCATGAGCGATTGACCGCGGTGACGGCCCCGTCGAGAGGGGATGGCGAATGTATGCGTCCGGGCTGTGCGAGTTTGCCGAAGAGGAGGAGCGGCGGAGGAAGCGCGCCCCGTGGGGCGTGATGGCGCTTTTCCTGCTGACCGGCCTCGCGCTCATTCGGAATGGCTCGGGGGAGTTCGACGTCGGTCCGCCGCAGCCCGCCTCGGCCGCCGCCCCGGACACCCGTGCCGAGGCGGGCACCTTCGCCAAGGTGCCGATGCCGCTCGGGTTCTCCGCCGCCGACCGGGTCCGGATCCCGGTGATCCGGGTGAACGCGCCGGTCATGCCCGTCAGCCTGGACGCGGACGGCTGGATCGGCGCGCCGCCGCCGGACAACCCCAACCTGGCGGGCTGGTTCACCGGCGCGGTCTCCCCCGGCGAGAACGGCACCGCCGTCATCGTCGGGCACGTCGACAACAAACGCGGCCCCGCCGTGTTCTACGGACTCGGGGCCCTGAAGAAGGGAAACCGGATCGAGGTCCTACGCAAGGACGGAAGGACCGCGGTGTTCGAGACCTATGGAGTCGAGGTCTTCTCGAAGAGCGGATTTCCGGGCGCCCGGGTCTACGGCTCGAAGGGAGCACCGGAACTGCGGATCATCACCTGCGGCGGCGGTTTTTCCAAGCAGAACGGTTACGACGGGAATGTCGTCGCCTTCGCCCGCCTGGTCGCGGTGAACTGATTCCCACCGGGACCGGGCAGGCGAAGGCCCGGGAAAGGTGCGGAAAACCGTTACACGCGCCGGCGCGGCACGGTCATGTGGTATCCGGAGTCAAGGAGATAGGGCAGCCACTCCCGGATCGCGTGGACGGTTTGCGAACGGTCGCCCCCAGCGTCGTGGGAGAGCACCACGACCCCGGGGGCGGCGCCAGTCTCCACCCGGTCGATGATGGTGTCGGTACCGGGCTCCATCCAGTCGGTGGTGTCGACCGTCCAGGCCATCGGCTCCATGCCCATCTCGGCGCCCAGCTGGAACGCGGCCCGGTTCCAGGCGCCGTAGGGCGCACGGAACCACTGCGGGCGCTCGCCGTAGCTCTCCTCGATGACGTCGCTGGTGCTCGCCATCTCGTCGCGGATCTCCCGGCGGTTGAGGGTGGTCAGCAGCGGATGCGTCCAGGTGTGGTTGCCGACGACATGGCCCTCGTCGGCCATCCGGGCCACCAGTTCCTTGTTGTCGACGACACACTCGCCGCACAGGAAGAACATGGCCCGCACGTCGTACTCGGCGAGGGTGTCCAGGATGCGCGGGGTGTAGTCCGGGTTGGGGCCGTCGTCGAAGGTCAGCAGCATGTGCCGGCCGCGCCCGGAGATCTGCAGGATCGGCTCCTTGCGGACCTTCAGTTTCCGTGGCGCGGCTCGCGGCGGTGCGTCACCGGTGAGCGGCTGGAGCCGGAAGGCGGAGGACTTGGGCGCCTGACGGGCCTGTGGGCCGGGGACGGGGACGGCGGCGGTCCGTGTGGTCTCCTCGGCGCCGCCCGCCATGAGGACTCCGGCGGTACCCGCGGCCCCCAGCGCGGCGGCGCCGGCGAACAGCATCCCGCGCCGCGTGAACAACTGATCCTTCTGCATGACCCATCAGTCGCCCCACCAGGCTCCGGGGCAGTACAACGACACCGTTACGACGGCGGGAATACACCCGGACGGCCGAGTGCCAGGGGCGGTGGTGCCCCGCCGCGGAAGCTTCTGATAAGCAATCAGTCCGCAGCAAGTGCCATGACAGACACGGGGGTCGAGCCACGGTGGCCGCACACGGGGGAACGAACACGAACGGCATACCGCGCAGCGTGCTGGCGGTGGTGCTGCTGGCCGTCGCCCAGTTCCTGGTCGTCTTCGACACGACGGCGTTCGCGGTGTCGCTGCCGTTGGTCGCGCGCGACTGGGGGCTGGCCGTCGCCGGACTGACCTGGCTGCTGTCCGCGTACAGCGTGTGTTTCGCCGCGCTGCCGGTACTCGCGGGGGCCCTCGGCAGGGCCTTCGGGCAGCGGCGGGTGCTGATGGGCGGGCTCGTGCTGTCGAGCGTCGCCGCGGCGGCACCCGCGGTGTTCTCCGCCTCCTGGGTGCTGATGGCCTCGCGGGCGGTGCAGGGGATCGCGGCGGCGGCGATGACGGCCGGTGCGCTGGCCCTGATCGACGCGACGCATCCGGCGGGCCCGGACCGGGACCGGGCGCTCAACGTGCACTTCGCGGTCGTGGCCTGCGCCACTCCGGCAGCGCTCCTGCCGTGCACCCTGCTGCTGGACGCCTCGGAGTCGGAGAAGACGATCTTCTGGGTGCAGGCCGTGGCCGGGGTGCTGCTCCTGCTGCTGGTTCCGCTGGCGCTGGCCGAGTCCGCGCCGCGGCCGGGGGCCCGGCGCCAGGTGGGGGGTGCCGCGCTGGCGGTCGTGCCGCTGGGCTTCCTGGCCTGGTTCGCCGACTGGCTCGGCGACCGGAGCGTGTCCGCGACCACGGTCATCGTCATCGCCGTGGCCGGTGCGCTGGTGCCGTCCGTGCTGGGGTGGCTGGGCCGGGCGGAGCGCGTGCCGGAGCTGCTGGCCCGGCTGGACCGGGAGCGGGCCGCGTTCGGCGCCTACACGGTGGTGGCGCTGCTGGCGGCGGGCCTGTCCGGTGTCGTACTCGTCCTCTCCTTCGCCCTGCAGATGCTCGGCGGCCTCTCCCCGCTGCAGGTCGGCTGGGCCCTGCTGTCCGCCGTCGCCGGGGTGGTGCTGGGCTGCCTGGTGCTGCCCGGCCTCGCGGCCCGCGTCGGGCTCGGCGCCACGGTGGCCGGGGCCTGCGCCCTGTCGGCCGTCGGGTTCGCCCTCCTGGGCCGTCCGGGCGCGGGCTATCACTTCGCGGACGTCCTGCTGCCGCTGCTGCTGATCGCGTTCGGCTGCGGTGTGCTCGCGCTGCCCGTGGGCTTCGCGCGGTCCGGGAGCGGCGCGCTGCCCCGGGGGCTGAACTCGTCCCGGCAGTTCGGCGCCGGTCTGGGCGCGTCGCTGTTCGCCGGGATCGTCACGGTCGCCCAGCAGCGGGCGGGGACCCTCACCTTCCCCCGTAGGACGGCGTACGAGGCCGCCCTCTCGGGCGCGTTCCGCGACTGCTTCGAACTCGGTACGGCCCTGTGTCTGACCGCCGCGGCGATCGCCCTGCTGACCCTGCCCCGGCGCGGTGACCGGGTGTCCGCCGCAGACCCGGGCCTCAGCGGCGGCGCACCAGCGGGAACGGCAGGGTCTCCCGGATCGTCAGGCCGGTGAGGAACATCACGAGCCGGTCGACACCGATGCCGAGCCCGCCGGTCGGGGGCATCGCGTACTCCAGGGCCTCCAGGAAGTCCTCGTCCAGCTCCATGGCCTCCGGGTCGCCGCCGGCGGCCAGCAGTGACTGCTCGGTGAGGCGCCGGCGCTGTTCGACCGGGTCGGTCAACTCCGAGTAGGCGGTGCCGAGTTCGGTGCCGAAGGCGACGAGGTCCCAGCGCTCGGCGAGCCGCGGGTCGGTGCGGTGCTGCCGGGTCAGCGGGGAGACGTCGGTCGGGAAGTCCTTGTAGAAGGTGGGCAGTTGGGTGCGTTCCTCGACCAGCCGCTCGTACATCTCCAGGACGATGTCGCCGGGCCCGTCGTCGGCGGTGTACGGCACCCCGGCCCGGTCGCACAGCCGGTGCAGCCGCAGCAGTTCCGTGCCGGGGCCGATCTCCTCCCCCAGCGCCTCGGAGATCGCGCCGTGGACGGTCTTGACCGGCCACCGCCCGGAGATGTCGTGCTCCTGCCCGTCCTTGCGGGACACCGGGGAGCCGAAGGCGGCGGTCGCGGCGCCCTGGATCAGCTCGCGGGTGAGGTCGAGCATGACGTCGTAGTCGGCGTAGGCCTGGTAGGCCTCCAGCATCGTGAACTCGGGGTTGTGCTTGTAGGAGACGCCCTCGTTGCGGAAGGTGCGGCCCAGTTCGAAGACCTTCTCCAGGCCGCCGACGCACAGCCGTTTCAGATACAGCTCGGGGGCGATGCGCAGATAGAGGTCGAGGTCGTAGGCGTTGATGTGGGTGGTGAAGGGGCGGGCGTTGGCGCCGCCGTGGATCTGCTGCAGCATCGGGGTCTCGACCTCGACATAGCCGCGGTCCAGCAGGCCCTGGCGCAGGGCCTGTACGGCGGTGGAGCGGGCCCGGATCACGGCGCGGGCCGCGGGGCTGGTGGCGAGGTCGAGGTAACGGCGGCGGACTTTGGCCTCGGGGTCGGTGAGGCCGCGGCGTTTGTCGGGGAGCGGGCGCAGGCATTTGCCGGTGAGCTGCCAGGAGGTGACGAAGACGGTGGGTTCGCCCTTGTCGCTGCGGCCGGCGTGGCCGGTGGCGGTGATGTGGTCGCCGATGTCGGTGCCGGTGGTGAAGCGGTCGAGGGCGGTGCCCGAGGCGCTGCGGGTGAGGGCGATCTGGTGGTCGCCGGACCAGTCGCGCAGCACGGCGAAGACGATGCCGCCGAAGTCGCGGACCAGCATGAGCCGTCCGGCCACGGTGACGTCCCCGTCGGGGGGCACGTCGGCGAGGGCGTGGGTGGGGGCGGGCACGCCGACCGGGTAGGGGTCGGTGCCAGTGGCGCGCAGCGTGTCGAGCTTGTGGTGCCGGACGCGGACCTGATCGGGCAGGCCCGCGTCCGGGGCGGCGGGCCCGGCCCGGTCCCCTCCGACGAGGCCGAGCGCCGTCAGGGGCGGCAGCCCGACGGTGGTGGCGGGCCGCTGCCCGTCCTTCGGGTGCCCCTTTCCCCAGAGTTTGCGCAACGACGGTACGGAGACGAAGCCTTCGGCGATGCCGGAGGCCAGGCCGATGCGGGCGAGGGAGGCGGTGTCGCAGTAGCAGATGAACCGCGGGTACCACTCCGGGTGGTATTTGGCGTTGGAGCGGTACAGGGCCTCCAGTTGCCACCAGCGGGAGAAGAACAGCAGCAGGCGGCGCCAGAGCCGGAGGACGGGTCCGGCGCCGATGCGGGCGCCCTCCTCGAAGACGGACCGGAAGACCGCGAAGTTCAGCGAGATCCTGCGCACGCCCAGCTTGGGGGCGGCGGCGCACAGTTCGGCGACCATGAACTCCATGACCCCGTTGGGGGCGGCGCGGTCACGGCGCATCAGGTCCAGGGAGACGCCGTCGTCGCCCCAGGGGACGAAGGAGAGCAGGGCGAGGAGCCGGCCGTCCTCGCCGAGGGCCTCCACGAGCAGGCAGTTCCCGTCGGCGGGGTCGCCGAGCCGGTCCAGGGCCATGGAGAAGCCGCGCTCGGTCTCGGTGTCGCGCCAGGCGTCGGCCTTGTCGACGACCTCCTCCATCTCGTGTTCGGCGAGGGTGGCGTGGCGGCGGATGCGGCAGGTGGCGCCGGTGCGGCGGACCCGGTGCACGGCCTGCCGGGTCACCCGCATGTCGCGGCCGTCCAGGTCGAAGGAGGCCACCTGCACGATCGCCTCGTCGCCGAGCTGGAGGGCGCCGAGTCCGGCGCGGGCGTAGGCGCGGGCGCCGTCCTCGGAGGCGCCCATCACCGCGGGTGCCCATGCGTAGCGGCGGGCGAGGTCCAGCCAGGCGGCGATGGCGTGCGGCCAGGCCTCGGGGTCGCCGACGGGGTCGCCGCTGGCCAGGCAGACGCCGGCCTCGACGCGGTAGGTGATGGCGGCCTTGCCGCTGGTCGAGAAGACGACGGCCTTGTCGCGGCGGGTGGCGAAGTAGCCGAGGGAGTCCCGTTCGCCGTAGGCCGCCAGCAGGGCGCGGATGCGGGCCTCCTCGTCGTCGTGCAGGGCGGCTTCCAGCCGCTGGGAACGGAAGAGCGCGGCGGCGGCGTTGAGCAGGGCGAGGGCGCCGAGCAGGCCGAGCACGAAGGTGACCGCGCGCGGCGGGCGGCCGGAGAAGGAGCTGCCCGGGACCAGCCCGCCGCACACCCGGTCGGCCGCCCAGGCCAGGTGCTCGTTCGCCGGCAGTGTGCCCGGGAACAGCATGACCAGGCCCCAGCCCAGCAGGATGGCCACGGCGAGCCCGCCGAGCAGCACGGCGAGCGCCCGCCACACGGCACCGTGCCGGGAGGCGGCGTAGAACTCCCCGCGGGCCGCGACGAGCAGGAGCAGCAGCAGGGCGCACAGCACCAGCGACGGCAGCGACTGGGCGTACAGGCCGAGGCCCATGCCGAGCGCATCGGTGAGGACGAGCAGGCCGAGATAGACGACGACCAGCCACCAGGCGACCTTCTTGCGGGCGGCGGTGGCGCCGCCCAGCAGGAACAGGAAGACGGCGTAGGCCAGATTGGCGCTGATGGGCACCAGCAGCAGGTCGAGGGTGTGGACGACCGGACGGAGCACTCGGCGCAGCGGTTCGATGAGCGCGAGCAGGGCGCACAGCAGGCCGAGAGCGGCGAAGAGGGTCGCGAAGGCCTCGGGCACCCAGCCGAGCCGCCTGCCGGCGGGTGGGCGTGCCGGGGTCGTGGGGTCGCTCCGTGCGGCGGGCGCCGCGCTGGCGGTCATGGTTCCGACTCTAGGAAGGGGGCGCCCGGCTCGCCCGTCGAGACGGCACTCCCGCTCCTGCCGCGCGACCGGCGGCCGCCCCCGTGGAGCGGTCGTGCGTCCCGGTGCGCGACGGCCCCGCCTCGCTGCGGGAACCGTTGGTTCCGATAGCCTCGCGCCGTGACGGAACAGGATGCGCACTCGCCCTCGCACCCACAGTTCGAGCGGGGTACGGACGGGCCGAAGGTCATCGTGGTCGGGGTGGACGGCTCCGACTCCTCGCTGCGCGCCGCGGCGTACGCGGGCGGCCTGGCCCGGCGCCAGCACGCGCTGCTGGCGGTGGTGTACGTGCAGCCGGTGCTGGCCGCCGGGGCGGCGCTCGGGGCGCCGGTGGCGGAGACGACCGACGAGATCGCCGAGGACCTGGTCGCGTACATCCGGGAGGCGGCCGAGCGGGTCAAGGGGATATTCGAGGTGCGCTGGGAGTTCCACACCTTCCGCGGCGACCCCTACAACGGGCTGGTCAAGGCGGCCGACGAGCTGAAGGCGGACGCGGTGGTCGTGGGCGCCTCGGAGCAGGCCGGGCACCGGATCATCGGTTCTGTCGCGGTGCGGCTGGTGAAGGCGGGGCGCTGGCCGGTGACGGTCGTTCCGTAGCCTCCCGTTCCCGCAGCAGCAGGGGTGGCGTCGCCAGGAGCAGGACGCCGGCCAGGGCGATGGCGGCGCGTGGGCCGGTGAGGCTCGCCAGCAGGCCCCACAGGGCGGTCAGGGCGGCCGTGGTGGCCTTGCCGGTGATCGACCAGGCGGTCAGGGTGCGGGCGACCCGGTCGTTCGGGGTGCACTCCAGGCGGCGGGTGGCGGACACCGGGTTGTAGACGCCCGAGCAGGTGATCACGCCGAACTCCACGGCCATCACCAGCAGCAGGCCGGGCAGCCCGGGCCGGACGAAGGCCAGGCCGAGGGGCCAGACGGCCCGCAGGGTGCCCGCGGTGCGCAGTACCCGCCGCTGCCCGTACCGGGTGACGAGCGGGCGCGTCACCCGGGAGCCGAGGAGGCCGCCGAGGCAGGGCACGGCGAAGGCGAGGCCGTACTGCCAGGGGGTGAAGCCGAGCGGGCCGAGCATGAGGACGGCCAGCGGCGGCATGGCGACCATGATCAGGGCGTTGGCCGCGAGGTTGTTGAAGAACAGCGGCCGCAGGGCCGGGCTGCTCAGGATGTGCCGCCAGCCGTCGAGCAGGTCGGCGGCCCGCAGGCGCTCGGCGCCGGGGCGCTCGACGCCGGGGCGCTCGACGCCGGGGCGCTCGGGGCGCGGCTCGCCGCCGCCGACGGCCCGGATGCCGAGCGCCGACAGCAGAAAGCTGACCGCGTTCGCCACGACCGTGGTGACCGGGCCGAGCAGGCCGATCGCGGCGCCGCCGAGGGGCGGTCCGAGGACCAGGGCGGTCCAGTTCGTGGACTCGAACCGGGAGTTCGCGGTGAGCAGCCCGTCGGCGGGTACGAGCGTCTTCAGGAAGGCGCCGGAGGCCGCGTTGAAGGTGATGTCGGCCGCCGCGACGATCACGGACACGAGCAGCAGCTGACCGAGGCCGAGCCCGCCGAGCGCGTAGGCGGCGGGGATGGTCAGCAGGGCGGCGAACCTGACCAGGTCCATCGCCATCATCACCGGCCGCTTGCGCCGGAACTCCACCCACGGCCCGAGCGGCATCGCCGCCACGGCGCCCACCGCCGGCCCGGTCGCGGCGAGCAGCGCCACCTCGGCCGGCCCGGCGTGCAACGCGAGGACCGCGATCACCGAGAACGCGTCGAAGGCGAGATAGGTGCCAAGAGCACTCACCGCATAGGCGCTCCACAGCCACCCGAACTGCCGACCCAGCTTCACGCACGACCTCCCGTTGTCCCGGGACATGAAATCCAGCAGGCCGGGCCGGGATCAAACAACCGGCAGTACAGCAGACACAACCGATGGTTGTACGCGTAGGCTGTGCCGCGTGGATCTCAAGGCCGTGCGCACCTTCGTCACCGTGGTGGACACCGGGCAGTTCCAGGAGGCCGCGGCCGTCCTCGGCATCACCCAGCAGGCTGTCTCCAAGCGGATCGCGGCCTTGGAGAAGGACCTCGGGGTGCGGCTGTTCACCCGGACCGCACGCGGGGCGGAGCCGACCATCGACGGGCAGGCGTTCCTGCCGCACGCGCGGGAGCTGCTGACGGCCGAGGAGCGGGCCCTCGCCTCGGTCCGGCCGGGACGGCGCGCGCTGCGCGTCGACGTGATCGGGGCCCGGCTGGCCCCGGCGGCCCTACTGCGGGAGTTCCACGAGGCGCGGCCCGAGACGGCCCTCGACGTGGTGACGCTCTTCGACGCGAGCACGGCCCTGGCCGCCGTGCGCGCGGGCACCATCGACGCGACCATCCGCGCGGTCACCACACGGCTTCCCGACGGACTGCGGTCCGTCCGGGTGCTGGACGAGCCGGTGCAGCTGCTCACCGGAGCGCGGCACCCGCTCGCCGGGGCCCGGTCGGTGACACCGGCGCAGCTGGCCGGGCACCGGATCTGGATGCCGGGCCTCCTGGACGGCACCGAGTGGGCCGCCTACTACACGACCCTCGCCGCCGAGTTCGGGCTGACCATCGACTCGGTCGTCCCCGGACTCGGCGGGGAGCCGCTGCTCGACGCGGTCGCCGGCTCCGCCTCGCTCGCCACCTTCGTCGCCGAGCGGATCCAGCTCTCCCGGCCCGCCGGGCACGATCTGCGGCGCATCCCGCTCACCGACCCGACGCCGGTCTACCCGCACTCCCTGGTCTGGGCCGCGGACAACGCGCATCCGGGACTCGCCGCGCTGCGCGCCCACCTCACCGCCCGGCCGCCCGCCCGGCCCGCGTCCCGCGCCTGGACCCCGGCCTGGGCCGTGCGTGGCGTCTTCCCTGCGAGCCGCCCCTGAGCCATCATGATCCGCCGTCAGCCGTTGCCGTCGGCGAAGAGGTGAGGCACATGGCCAGGCTCCGCGCGGGTGAGGGGATTCTCCGCCGCAAACCCATCGAGCACATCGAGGAGACCGAGGTCGGCGAGGGCACCCGGCTCGACCGGTCCCTCGGCCTGTGGCAGCTCACCGCCATCGGTGTGGGCGGCATCATCGGCGCCGGCATCTTCACGCTGGCCGGCACGGTGGCCAACGGCACGGCGGGCCCCGCGGTGCTGGTGTCGTTCCTGATCGCCGGTGTGGCGAGCGCCTGTGCGGCGCTGTCGTACGCCGAGTTCGCCGGGCTGATCCCGAAGGCGGGATCGGCGTACACCTACGGCTATGCGGTGCTGGGCGAGTTCGCGGGCTGGTTCATCGGCTGGGACCTGCTGCTGGAGTACACGGCGATCGTGGCCGTCGTCGCGATCGGCATCTCCGGCTACTTCGGCTTCCTGGTCGAGGAGATGGGCGCGAAGCTGCCGCGCTGGATGCTGGGGGCGCCGGGCACCGGGTCAGGGCACCGGGTGGACCTGTTCGCGGTCGTGCTGTGCCTGCTGATCGCCTGGCTGCTGAACCTGGGCATCCGCAGCGCGGCCCGCTTCGAGACCTTCGTGGTGGCGCTGAAGGTGCTGGTGGTGCTGCTGGTGATCGGGGTGGGCGTGTTCCACATCGACTCGGCGCACTACCACCCGTTCTTCCCGTTCGGTATCGGAGGCGCCTTCACCGGTGCGGCCACCGTGTTCTTCGCGGTGTTCGGCTACGACGCCATGTCGACGGCGGCCGAGGAGTCGAAGGACGCGCAGCGGCACATGCCGAAGGCGATCATCTACTCGCTGGTGATCTCGATGGTGCTGTACGTGGCGGCCTGTCTGGTGCTCACGGGCATGCAGGACTACAAGCACATCGACCCGGAGAGCGGCTTCTCCAGCGCGTTCAAGTCGGTGGGCCTGAACGCGCTCGCGGACGTGATCGCGGTGGGCGCGATCATCGGCATCCTCACCGTGATGTTCACGTTCATGCTGGGCGTGACCCGGGTCTGGTTCTCCATGTCCCGTGACGGTCTGCTGCCCACCTGGTTCGCGAAGACCCATCCGACGCGGCACGTGCCCACCCGGGTGACCTGGATCGTCGGGGTGGCCTCGGCCGCCATCGCCGGGTTCGTCCCGATCGGCTCGGCGGCCCAGCTGACCAACATCGGCATCCTGCTGGCGTTCGTGGTGGTGTGCGCGGCGGTGATCGTGCTGCGCTACCGGCACCCGGAGCTGCCGCGTACCTTCCGTACGCCGTGGATGCCGGTCGTGCCCGCGCTGGGCTGTGTCTTCTCGATCTGGCTGATCACGTTTCTGCAGTGGGAGACCTGGGTGCGGTTCGCCGTGTGGTTCGTGATCGGGTGCGTGATCTACTTCGGCTACTCCTACAAGCGCTCGGTGCTGGCCGAGGTGCGGCCCGCCGATTGAGCACCGGCTGATCACTCCGCCATGACCAGGCCGTCCTTGGCGGCGCCCCGGCTGAGCACCACGTCCCGGATGCGGTCGCGCACCCCCTGCAGTTCGGCGCCGTCGTCGATGGCCCGGTTGAGGTTCACGACCCGTCCGGCGTCGAGGTCGTAGCGCTGCGGGACGAACTCGGCCCTGGTGACCTGCCACCGGGCGCCCGGCCTCCTGGGCGGGGCGAAGGTGAAGCGGCCGATGGTGGACTCGTTGCCGCGCGAGTCCCGCACGCCCTGGGTGTTGTACATCTCGCCGGCGATCTGGTCGCCCAGGCCGTAGACCACCCAGGTGCCGTTGATCTTCTCGTACGCCTGCGGGATGTGGGCGTGGGTGCCGAGGATCAGGTCGATGTCGGGGCGGCCGCCGGTGGTAGAGGCGGTGAGCCGGCGGGCGAGGCCGAGCTGCAGCCGGTCCGGCTCCTGCTGCCATTCGGTGCCCCAGTGCACGGAGACCACGACCACGTCGGCGCCGGCCCGCCGCGCGGCGCGGGCGTCGGCGATCATCCGGTCCGGGTCGATCAGGTCGACCGCCCAGGGCGGGCCGGAGGGCAGCGGGGTGCCGGTGGTGCCGAAGGTGTACGCCAGGTGCGCGACCTTGGCGGCGCCGGCCTTCAGGATCGTGACCGAGTGGGCCTCGGCCTCGCTGCGGGCGGTGCCGGCGTGCTTCAGGCCGGCCTCGTCCATGGCGTCGAGGGTGCGGCGGACACCGTCGGTGCCGTCGTCCAGGGAGTGGTTGGAGGCGGTGGAGCAGCCGTCGTAGCCGGTCGCGGCGAGCGCCCGGGCGATCTGCGGCGGCGACTTGAAGGCGGGGTAGCCGGAGTAGTCGCCGTCGGCGCCATAGACGGCGTCCATGTGACACAGCGCCAGATCGGCGTGGGACACGACCCGTTCCACGCCGGCGAGCATGGGCCGGAAGTCGTAGCTGCCGTCGTCGGAGTCGTGGGCCGCCCGGTCGATGACGGACGTGTGCGGCAGGACGTCACCGGAGGCGACGAGCGTGAAGCCGCGGGCGGCCCCGGAGGGGGCCGGGTGCCCGGATTTCTCGCGCTCGTGGTTCTGGCAGGCGGCCGCGGCCGCGAGGACGGCGGTGAGGGCCAGGGCCACCTGTTGCCTGCGTCCGATCATCAGCTCACCCCAGAACAGTCGTATTTACCGACAAAGCCCTGACGGGCATATGGGTACGAATCTGACTCCTCGGATAAACAGCCCAGGCACTGTCGTTAGCCCATCCGGTGCCGCGCCGGACCGTTCGTCCGACCGTTCGCCGACGCGATCGACCGTCCGTCGCAGAGCCGTGCGCGCGCCCTGTCGCGCGGCCGCACCCTGCGTTGCCATACGGCCATGACGGCCGGAACCTCACTCATCCACGGGACGGCGGCACCGGCCCACGGGACGACGACCGCCGAACACGAACTGGCCGCGCTCCAGCGGGAGCACGGCCGCCCCCTCTTCGCCCTGCTGCTCAGGCTCTGCGACGGCGACCGGCAGCGTGCCGAGGACCTCGCCCAGGAGACCCTGGTGCGCGCCTGGCAGCATCCCGAGGCCCTGCACGCCGACGGCTTCGGCTCCGTACGGCCCTGGCTGCTGACGGTCGCCCGGCGGCTCGCGATCGACGCCCGGCGGGCCCGGCAGGCACGGCCCCCGGAGACCGGCGAGGAGATCCCCGAGAACGCGCGGGTGACCGCCGATCACGCCGAACGGGCCGCCGCGATGCTCGATGTCCGGGAGGCTGTGAAGACACTCACGCCGGAGCACCGTGACGTACTGGTACTCGTGTATTTCCGCGGGGCCAGTGTGGCGGAAGCGGCGCAGACCCTGGGCGTTCCACCCGGTACCGTGAAGTCCCGCGCGTATTACGCGCTGCGCGCGCTGCGCCGGGTCCTTCCGGGTTATGCGGCCGACCTGCACTGAAACCGGCCGCAGGGCAAAGCTCTCGCAAAGCGCCTTGCTGTGGCCCCCGTTCGGGCAATGGGCTGTCCTCATCCGCGTTCCGGGCGGGGAGCCGGGGCCGCGGCCCCGACCAAGGCTCGGGCGACGCGCACGCACCGGAGGAAGGGCAGGAAGGGATGCTGCACAGAGGGCACGAGAGCACGGACGGCACCGACGGCGGTGAACTGGCCGTCCCCATGGCTTGGTTGTACGCCGAGTACATCGCCGACGAGCTGCTGCGCACCGGCGATCTGATGCCGCCGACGTCCTTCGAGTTCCGGGCCGGCCGGGACGCGCTGGCGCTCACCGTCTTCCTGTCCGACACCGACGGGGAGCTGTCCGGTGTCCGGGTGATCTCCCAGCTGGAGAACTGGCTGTCCCTGACCGCCTACGACCAGCCGTGGCGGGACTGGGTGGGCGAGCGCATGGCCGAGCTGGCCGACCGGGACGAGCGGTCCGGCACCGCCTCGCCCGACCTGGCCCTCGCGGCGGACGCCTGGCGCTGGCTGGAGGAGACCGAGCTGCTCGCGCCGGACCTGGACGCGGTGCCGGGCGGCGGCGCGCCGGGCGGCGAGGACGACGGGCCGAAGGTGTGGACACCGGCGTGGCAGCTCGGGCTGCCCCTCGGGCACCTCGCGATCCACCTGTTCTGACCGTCCGGCCCGGCCGCTTCCGAAGTTTTTCGGAATCGGACCAATCCGCGGGCCGCGCGGCTCCGAATCTCTTGTCCGGGATTCTGTGGTGGCTTGAGTGATTCGGCTGTCGGCTGCGTACGGATGGGTGCACGGAGTAACCCCACCCGCACCCATCGGCACGAGGATTCGGCATGAGGTCCCTGGAAAGGCATCGCGACGTCGGCGCGTACGCGCTCGGCGTGCTGGACGAGGCGGAGGCCTTCCGCTTCGAGGACCACCTCATGGAGTGCTCTCAGTGCGCGGCACAGGTCACCGAATTCGGTCCGGCCACACGGCAGTTGATGCTCTACCGCCGGGCCACGCCGCGCTTTGTGCACCCCATGACCCAGCCCGGTCCCCGGCTGCTGGACCGGCTGCTCGGCGAGGTCGCGCACCGGCAGCGGGTGCGCCGTCGGCGCTTTCTGTACGGCCTGGCCGCCTCCGTGGTGCTGGCCGTGGGCGGTACGGGGGTCATGGCCTTCGTCGGCCATGAGAAGCCGGCCGCGCACATCACCGCGGCGACCGATGCGAGGACCGGGGTGTGGGCCGAGGTCACGGCCGACGAGGGGGACACGGGCAGCCGGCTGCTCCTGCGGGTGAAGGACGGCACCGGGCCGCACGCCTGCCGGCTCGTCGTCGTGGGCCGCGACGGCTCCGAGGAGGTCGCGGGCACCTGGATGGAACCCGGCCACGACGCCGGCACCTTCACCGCGCTCGGGTCCTCCACGATGCACCCCGGCGACATCGCCCGCTACGACGTGCGCACCACGGACGGGCAGCACCTGGTGTCCGTCGACGCGTCCTAGCCGGCTCGGCCGGGCTCATTTCAGCAGCCGGGACAGCCTTCGGTCCGCCAGGGGCCTGCCGCCCGTCTGGCAGGTCGGGCAGTACTGCAGCGAGGAGTCGCTGAAGGAGACCTCGCGGATGGTGTCGCCGCACACCGGGCAGGGTTCGCCGGTGCGGCCGTGGACGCGCAGGCCGCTCTTCTTCTCGGCCTTGAGCCGTCCGGCGGCCACCCCCCGGGAGCGCTCGACCGCCTCGGTGAGCGTGGTGCGCAGCGCCTCGTGGAGCCGGTGGGTCTCCTGTGGGGTCAGGGAGGCGGCGAGCTTGAACGGGGACATCCTCGCGGCGTGCAGGATCTCGTCGCTGTAGGCGTTGCCGACACCCGCGATCAGGGACTGGTCCCGCAGGGCGCCCTTGAGCCGGCGTCTCTCGTCCTTGAGCAGGGCGGCGAAGCGGTCCTCGGTGAAGTCGGCGGCGAGCGGGTCCGGGCCGAGGCGGGCGATGCCCTCGATCTGCAGCGGATCACGAACGACGTACACCGCGAGGCGTTTCTGGGTGCCGGCCTCGGTGAGGTCGAAGCCCTCGCCGGTCTCCAGCGCCACGCGCAGCGCGAGGGGGCCCTTGCCCGGCTTGGGCAGGCCGTCCGGCAGCCGGTCCTTCCACTGCAGCCAGCCCGCGCGGGCCAGGTGGGTCACCAGATGCAGCCCGCTGGACGCCGCCAGGTCCAGGAACTTGCCGTGCCGGTGCACGGCCGTCACCTCGCCGCCCTCGAAGGCGGTGACCGGAGGGTCGTACGTCTTCAGGACGCTGACGGCGACCGGCAGCACCCGCGCCACCCGGCGGCCGACCAGGTGCTCGGCGAGGAAGTCCCTGAGCGCTTCGACCTCGGGCAGTTCCGGCATACGTCAAGAGTGCCATCGGGGACCGACAACGCACCCCCGGCGATGTCGCGCGCCGGGTCAGGCGGCCTGGCGGAACTCGCACCACACCGCCTTGCCGGCGCCCCGCGCCTCCACGCCCCACACGTCGGCCAGCCGTTCCACGAGCAGCAGGCCCCGGCCGGAGACGCCCTCCTCCCCCGCCTCACGGCGGCGCGGCAGGGCGCTGGAGGAGTCCTCGACCTCGATCCGCAGCCTGCGGCCACCGTCGTCGAGGGCCCGCAGGGTCACGATCGCGGAGCCCTCGGTGTGCATCAGCGCGTTGGTGATCAGCTCGTCCGCGACCAGTTCGATCTCGTCGGCGCGGTCGCGGTAGCCCCAGGAACGTACGGCGGCCCTTATCAGGTGCCGGGCCTGGGCGAGGTCCTCCGGGTCGCCGGGTGCCACGTGCTGCTGCAGCCGGCCGCCGGCCTGCGGGGCCACCGGGACGCGCCGGCGCAGCAGGAGCAGCGCCACGTCGTCGTCGCCGCCGCGCTCCTCGGCCAGCTGGATCAGCCGGTCGGCGAGCTCGCGCACGTCCTCGGGACCGCCCGCGACGAGCCTGGTGAGGTGGCGCATGCCGTCGTCGAGGTCGGTGCCGGGCCGTTCGATGAGCCCGTCGGTGCACAGCAGCAGGGTGTGACCGGGGTCGAGTTCGAGGGTGGAGACGGGGTAATCCAGCCGGCCGAACTCGGCGGACAGGCCGAGCGGCAGCCCGCCCTCGACCGGGGCCCGGCGGCAGGTGCCGTCGGTGTGCCGGAGCAGCGGGTCGATGTGCCCGGCGCGCACCGCCTGCACGACTCCGGTGGCCAGGTCGGCCTCGGCGTACAGGCAGGTGGCGAAGCGGTCCGTGTCGAGTTCGTGGAGGAAGACGGAGGCGCGGGCCATCACGGCGGCCGGGGTGTGTCCCTCGGCGGCGTAGGCGCGCAGCACGATCCGCAGCTGGCCCATGACGGCCGCCGCGTGGGTGTCGTGGCCCTGTACGTCGCCGATGACCGCGCCGACCCGGCCGCCGGGCAGCGGGATCAGGTCGTACCAGTCGCCGCCGATGTCCCGGCCCGCAGCGGCCGACCGGTAGCGGACCGCGATGTCGGCGCCGCGGACGCTGGGGATGGTGCGCGGGAGCATGGCCTGCTGGAGGCCCTGGGCCAGGTCCTTCTCCTGCTCGTAGAGCATGGCCCGCTGCAGGCTCTGCGCGACGCTGCTGCCGAGGGCGACCAGGACGGCGCGCTCCTCGGCGGAGAAGCCGCGCCGGTCGCTGTAGAGCAGGCCCATCCCGCCGATCGGGCGGGCCTGGGCGATCAGGGGGAGGTAGGCGGCCGAGGTGATGTGCAGGTCGGTGATGTGCGGCCAGAGGATCGGATAGCCCTCGGCGAACTCCTGCGGGGACTCGATGAACCGCGGGCGGAGCGTGCGGACGACCTCGCTGATCGGGTACGGCTCGTCGATCCGGGTGACCTGGGTGCCGGGGACGGAGGCACCGGCGGGGCCCTCGGCGACGAGCCGGATCCGGCCGGCCTCCACCAGCCCCATCACCAGGCTGGCGGCGCCGAGGTGGCGGATGCCGTGGGTGTCCTTGAGGGCGTCGATGACGTCCTGGACGCTGCGGGCGTGGGCGAGGGCGGCGGAGACGGCCTGGACGACATTGGTCTGCCGGCGGAACGCCTCGTCCTGGGCCGTGCGCAGGCTGTGCGCCTCGCTGTCGGCGAGTTCCTCGGTGGCGTCACGGACGATGCCGAAGACCCGGCGCGGGCGGCCGGTGTCGTCGCGGCGGATGTAGCCCTGGGTGTGGGTCCAGCGCGGGGTGCCGTCGCGGCGGCGGATGCGGAAGTAGGCCCCGTAGTTCTCGCTGCCGTCCTTGATGGCCCGGGCCACGACCGCGTCCATCCGGGCGGCCTCGGGCTGCGGCACCCGGACGGCGAGGGACTCGGGGCGTCCGTCGTACTCATCGGGCAGCAGGTCGAACACCTCGTACGCCTGGGCGTCCATGTGGAACAGGCCCGTGTCCAGGTCCCAGTCGAAGCTGCCCATGCGGTTGAGCGCCAGGATCGGGTCCGGGTGGGCGGGCCAGTCCTCCGGGAGTGACATGGCGCTCGCTACCCGCTCTGCCATGGGCCCACCTTGCCAGGATTTATCCGATTATTCGACCTGGTCGTCCGGGCTCCCGGGCGTGAGCGGCCGGTACGGGGGGCTCAGCCGGCGGGGAGGTCCTCGGCGGCGTCGGTGGGCCCGGGGGTGTCGAGCGGGCCGACCTCGTCGAGCGGGCCGATCTCGTCGGGCGCGTCGGGAGCGCTGGGCGGAATGCCGCCGGGCGTGACGGGGACGCCGGACGGAAGGTCGTCGGGCGCGTCCGGGGTGAGATCCAGGGACGACGGCAAGGGCTGCGGGTCCGTCACACCTGGGGCCGGGCCGCTCGGTCCGGCGGACCCGTCCGGTGGTGTCGGGGTGGCGGCCGCGGGCGGTCTGCCGGCCGTACCCGGAGAGGATCCCGGCGGGGTCTGCTGGGGGCTGGGCAGGGTGAGATACGGCGGTGCGGTGGCCGTGGGAGCGGTGTCCGCCGGGTCGGGGCTGCCGTCGGGCACGGCGGTGGTGGCCCCGGCGGGAGCCGGCACGATCTGGTCGTCGCGCACGTCGCGACCGATCCGGCGTTCGATCCAGGTACGCGTCTCGGCGTTGACGATGGTGATGCTGGTGACGGCCCGGGCGGCCGGGGCCACCGCGATCACCTGGTCCGGCCGGTAGCCGGACCAGGCACTGCCGCGGGCGCCGAAGCCGCCGCGGGCCGGCGCGGGCGAGCCCAGCGGGTTGCCGCAGCCGCAGCGCACCCGCGGTAGCCCCCTGTTGTCGACCAGGACGGCGGTGCCCGCCTGGAGCACGGCCTGGTAGCCGACCGGCTGCCCGTCGCGGTAGCCGTGGTTGGTCACCCAGGTGTCGGCGCGCAGCACGACCGGGGTCAGGCCGTGCAGATACCCGGGGAGGCCGCCGACGGAGACACCGGCCGCGCGGGCGAAGGCGGCACCCCGGGACCGGTCCGCCGCCAGGTACCCGATCTGCCGCTCGACGTCACAGTCGGCGACGTGTGCGGTGCCGCCGTAGAGGCCGGGGGTGGCGCCGGACAGGACGCGCATCGCACGCAGGGGTGCGACGAGAAACGCGGCGCGCAGCGCCGACCGGGGAGACGCGGAGCCGGGCGGTCCGGTGGCGGTGGCCGTGGGCTCGGCCGTGCCGGTATGCGCGGGCGCCCTGGGGTCGGCACTCGCGCGACCCGGCACTGCCGGCGCGGCGGTCGCGGTGACTGTGGAACCCGTGAAGGGGTCGGGCCCCTGGGCCACGGCGGGCAGGAGGTAGACCTGCTCGCCCACCCGGGCCTCCTTCACGCCGGGACGGGCACAGCCGGCGACGAGGAGCGCCACCGAGAGGGCCCAGGCCGTGACGATGGATCCGGCGGGTATCCGCACCGTACACTCCGCATCACTGTGGGTAACTTCTCCCTATTGTGTGCATTGCGCCCGTTTGGCTGGCAACTCGGGGGAGGTCATGATGAAGATGACACCGGCGGTTTGGCCGCGACGAAGGGCGCGCAGCCGTGAACTGGTTCACCGCTCCCGACTACTGGCTGAGCCGGCTGGTCTTCCAGCGGGCTCTGGCCGCCGTGTACCTGGTCGCGTTCTTGACGGCGGCCCGGCAGTTCCGGGCCCTGCTGGGCGAGCGCGGCATGCTGCCGATCCCCCGCTTCCTGGCGTGGGCGCCCTTCAAACGGGCGCCGAGCCTGTTCCATCTGCACTACTCCGACCGCTTCTTCGCGGGCTGCGCCTGGACCGGGTGCGCGGTGTCGGCGGCGCTGCTCGCCGGCGCGGACTCCCTGCTGCCGCTGTGGGCCGGGATCCCGCTGTGGCTGGTGCCATGGGCGCTGTACCTGTCGATCGTCAACGTGGGCCAGACGTGGTACGCGTTCGGCTGGGAGTCGCTGCTGCTGGAGACCGGGTTCCTGGCCGCGTTCCTCGGCAACGACGAGGTGGCGCCGCCGATCGTCGTGCTGTTCCTGCTGCGCTGGATCCTGTTCCGGGTCGAGTTCGGCGCCGGGCTGATCAAGCTGCGGGGCGACGCGTGCTGGCGGAAGCTGACCTGCCTGTACTACCACCACGAGACACAGCCCATGCCGGGCCCGCTGAGCTGGTTCTTCCACCATCTGCCGAAGCCGCTGCACCGGGTGGAGGTGGCCGCCAACCACGTCACGCAACTGGTCGTACCGGTGCTGCTGTTCACGCCGCAGCCGATCGCCTCGGCCGCCGCCGCCCTGATGATCGTCACCCAGCTGTGGCTGGTGCTGTCCGGCAACTTCTCCTGGCTGAACTGGATCACCATCGTGCTCGCCCTGTCCGCGCTGCGGTTCCCCGGGGCCGCGCCGTCCGTGCCGGCGGCGCCGCTGTGGTACGAGGTGCTGGTGCTCGCGGTGGTCGCGCTGCTGCTCTTCCTGAGCTACCACCCGGTGCTGAACATGATCTCCCGCCGCCAGGTCATGAACCGCTCCTTCGACCCGTTGCACCTGGTGAACACCTACGGCGCTTTCGGCAGCGTCAGCCGGGTCCGCTACGAGGTGGTCGTCGAGGGCACGCTGGACGACGTACCGCGCGCGGACTCGGACTGGCGGGAGTACGAGTTCCGGGGCAAGCCCGGGGACACCCGCCACTGGCCACGCCAGTTCGCCCCCTACCACCTGCGGCTGGACTGGCTGATGTGGTTCGCGGCGCTGTCCCCGGGCTATGCCGGCGACTGGTTCGGGGGTCTGGTGGAACGCCTGCTGGAGAACGACCGCGACACCCTGCGCCTGCTGCGCCGCTCCCCCTTCCCCCCGGACACCCCGCCCCGTTACATCCGGGCCCGTCTCTTCCGCTACCGCTACACCACCTGGCGGGAGCTGCGGGACACCGGGGCGTGCTGGGAGCGGACGTACGTCCGGGAGTACCTGCCGCCGACGCGGCTGGCGGCGATGGCCGGGCGGTCGTGACCGGGTCCTGTCACCTGTCCGCGGGTGCCTGGTGGGTCCGGGTCCGATAGCGGCTGCGGAACTCGGCCAGCAGCTCGTCGGTCGCCTCGGCCCCGGCACTCACGGCGGCGTGCACGTCGCGGAAGTAGTCTTCGTAACCGGCCGGGGTGTACAGGCACAGTGCGCGCGCCGGGACCGGGCCGGCATTGCGGAAGCCGTGCGGGGTGCCGCGGGTGGCGGCGAGCAGGTGTCCGGGGCCGGCCGTCACCTCTGCGTCGCCGGTGTGGAGCGTCAACTCGCCCTCGAGGACGTAGAAGTACTCGTCGTGTCCCTCGTGCACGTGCGGCCTGGCACCTATGGTGCCGGGGGCGAGGCTGAACTCCTCGAAGGCGAAGTGCCCGCCCGTGTGCTCACCGGTGAGCCGGAAGAAGTGCGCGACACCGGCGACGTCTATGAGTTCACCGTCCTCGGGAGCGCGCAGCAACGGAGCGGCGGGAGTGCGGGGCTGATGATCGGTCATGCCGATCATTGTGAAGTACGCGTCACCGAGGCACCCGTCGCCCACGCCGTGGATCACAGACCGTAGACGGCTGTGGCGGTGCCCCCGAAGAGGGCACGGCGGTCCGCATGGCCGAGCTCCGCCGTCAACTCGGCCATGACGGCGTGCACTTCGGTGTAGGTGGCCACCGGTGTGCACACGGGCCAGTCCGAGCCGAACATCAGGCGGTCCGGGCCGAAGGCTTCCAGGGCGATCTCGGCGTAGGGGCGCAGGTCGTCGACGGTCCAGGAGGCGGGGTCGGCCTCCGTCACCATGCCGGAGAGCTTGCAGAAGGCGTTGGGCAGGGCGGCGAGGGCACGGAGGTCGGTGGCCCAGGGTTCCAGGGCGCCGGACCTGATGGGAGGCTTTCCCAAGTGGTCGAGAACGAAGGCGAGTTGGGGGAGCGTCCTGGCCGCTTCGGCGCACGCCGGCAGCTGGTGGGGCAGGACGACGAGGTCGTGGACCAGCCCCGCGTCGGCCAGCGCGGTCAGGCCCCGGCGTACGTCCGGGCGCAGCAGCCACTCCGGGTCGGGTTCGCTCTGGACCTGGTGCCGGATGCCCTTCAGATACGCACCGCCGGGAAGCCGGCGCAGCCTGGCCAGTTCCTCGGCGACGTCCGGGCGGGTCAGGTCGGTCCAGCCGACCACACCGCCGATCAGGTCGTGTGCGTCGGCCAGGGCCAGGAACTCGGGGGTCTCCTCGGGCACGGTCACCGCCTGGACGAGGACGGTACGGGTGACTCCGGCCGCCCTCGCCTCGGGTTCGAGGTCGGCCAGGGTGAAGTCACGCCTGAGCGGGCTGCGTTCGGGAATCCAGTCCTGGTCGCGGACGGACAGGTCCCAGACGTGGTGGTGGGCGTCGACGGTCACGGCAGCTCCCAGACGACGGGCAGCCCGGCGTCCGCGCCCTCGCGGGAGTAGTCGTGCACGACGTCGAGCAGCTGGGCCATGCGGGCCTGCCAGGCCACGTTGACCGGGAGTTGTTCCAGTTCGGCCAGCAGACGGGCGTAGTCCGCACACTCCAGCAGATGGAACAGATCGTTCCCGCTGCGCCAGATGGTCCACGAGGTGGCGCCGGCGGCCCGGATGGCCTGGGTGAGTTCTTCCGGGACCGCGCGATGGGCGGCCTCGTACTCGGCGACGCGGTCGGCACGGACCCTGGTGTGCAGGGCGACTCTCATGAGGGGCCTTCCTCTCGGGGCAGCAGGTCGCACTCCCGCAGCTCCTGCCAGAACTCCGGCGGTACCGGGGATGCGAACTGGTCGGCACAGTCGTGGACTTCGGACGCGGAGCGTGGCCCGGGCAGGACGGCGGCGACGGCCGGGTGGGCGCAGGCGAAGGCCAGTGCGGCGGCGCGCAGGGTGATGCCGTACCGCTCGGCGACCGCCTTCATGCGCAGGACCCGGTCCAGCAACTCCGGTGAGACGCGGCTGTAGTTGTACGTGGACTCGGGCGTCGGGTCCGCCAGCAGCCCCGAGTTGAAGACGCCGCCGAGGACCACCGACACCCCGCGCCCGGCGGCCGTGGGCAGCAGCACGGTTCCGGCGCTCTGGTCGAGCATGGTGTAGCGGCCCGCGCACAGGACCACGTCCACATCGGTGTCGCGGACGAACCGGGCGAGCATCGCGGCCTGGTTCATGCCCGCGCCGATCGCGCCCACCACTCCTTCGGCCCGCAGCTTCTCCAGGGCCGGGTAGCCCTCGCGGAAGGCCTGCTCGGCGTGGTCGTCGGGGTCGTGCAGATAGACGACGTCCACGCGGTCCAGGCCGAGGCGGGCGAGGCTCGCCTCCAGGGTGCGGCGGACGCCGTCGGCGCTGAAGTCCCACACGCGGCGGTGGGTGGCGGGTACGGCGAAGCCGTACGCCAGGTCGTCGCCCGTGCCGTCGACGGGGTCGAGACGGCGGCCGACCTTGGTGGAGACGGTGTAGTGCGCGCGGTCGTACGCGCGCAGGGCGGCGCCGAGCCGGCGTTCGGACAGGCCGAGGCCGTAGTGCGGGGCCGTGTCGAAGTACCGGATGCCCCGTTGCCAGGCGGCCCGTACGGCCTCCCCCGCCTGCTCGTCGTCCATGGGGCGGTAGAGGTTGCCGAGCGTCGCGGCACCGAAGCCGAGCGGGGTGACCTGGACGCCGCTCCGGCCGAGCGTCCTCACTGGCCCACCGGCCGCAGCCTGAGGCCCTGCATGCCGCCGTCGACGGCGAGGGCGGTGCCGGTGGTGGCGCCGGACAGCGGACTCGCCAAGTAGGCTATGGCGCCCGCCACTTCGGCGGCGGAGACCAGTCGCCCGGTGGGCTGGCGGGCCTCCAAGGCGGCGCGCTCGGCGGCGGGGTCGGGGGCGGTGTCCAGCAGCCTGCCGATCCACGGGGTGTCCGCCGTACCGGGGTTGACGCAGTTGACGCGGATGCCCTCGCGGACGTGGTCGGCGGCCATGGCGAGGGTCAGGGAGTACACGGCGCCCTTGGTGGCGCTGTACAGGGCGCGCTGTGGAAGGCCGGCGGTGGCGGCGATGGAGCAGGTGTTGACGATCGCCCCATGCGCGGACCGGCGCAGATACGGGAGGGCGGCGCGGGCGGCGCGGACCATGCCGAGGACGTTGACGTCGAAGACATGCCGCCACTCGGCGTCGTCGTTGTCCTCGACCGTGCCCTGGGCGCCGATCCCAGCATTGTTGACCAGGACGTCCAGGCCGCCGAGGTCATCGGCCGCACGCTCGACGGCCGCGCGTACCGAGGCGTCGTCGGTGACGTCGGCCTGGTGGGCGAGGAGCGGCTTGTCGACGCCGGTCGTGTCCCGGTCCAGGACGGCGACCCGGGCGCCACGGGCGGCGAGGAGGTCGGCGGTGGCCCGGCCGATGCCGGACGCACCGCCGGTGACCAGGGCCTTCAGGCCCTCGAAGTCGCTCATGCGGCCTGTCCCTTCCGGGTGTCGGGGTCGGCGGCCCAGTAGGTGCCGCCGGGGAAGGTGTACCGCGCGACGGCCTCCGGGCGCAGGGCGGCGGAGAAGCCGGGGGCGGTGGGTGCCGTGTAGTGGCCGTCGCGGATGACGACCGGGGTGACGAAGTGCTCGTGGAGGTGGTCGACGTACTCGACGACCCGGTCCTCGGTGGTGCCCGAGAGGCACAGGTAGTCGAACATCGACAGATGCTGGACGAGTTCGCACAGGCCGACCCCGCCCGCGTGCGGGCAGACCGGGACGCCGAACTTGGCGGCGAGCAGCAGGATGGCGAGGTTCTCGTTGACCCCGGCGACGCGGGCGGCGTCGATCTGGACGATGTCGAGGGCGTCCGCCTGGAGGAGCTGCTTGAACACGATCCGGTTGTGCACATGTTCCCCGGTGGCCACCTTCACCGGGGCCACCGCCCGGCGGATGGTGGCATGGCCGAGGACGTCGTCGGGGCTGGTGGGCTCCTCGATCCAGTACGGGGCGAACTCGGCGAGGGCCTTGGTCCAGCGGATGGCCTCGTCCACGTTCCAGCGCTGGTTGGCGTCGACGGCGAGCCGGATGTCCGGTCCGACGACCGCGCGGGCGACCCGGCAGCGCCGGATGTCGTCGTCGAGGTCCGCGCCGACCTTCAGCTTGATCTGCCGGAAGCCGTCGGTGACGGCCTGCGCGGCGAGCCTGCCGAGCTTGTCGTCGTCGTAGCCGAGCCAGCCCGGGGAGGTGGTGTAGGCGGGGTAGCCGCGCTCCAGCAGCCGTGCCCGGCGCTCCCCGGCGCCTTCCCTCCCGCGCCTGAGCAGGTCGAGTGCCTCGGCCGGGGTGAGCGCGTCCGCGATGTACCGGAAGTCGATCTGCCGGACCAGCCACTCGGGCTCGGCGTCGGCGAGCAGCTGCCACAGCGGCTTGCCGGCCCGCCGGGCGGCGAGGTCCCAGACGGCGTTGACGACGGCCCCGATCGCCATGTGCATCACGCCCTTCTCGGGACCGAGCCAGCGCAGCTGGCTGTCGCCGATCAGGTCCCGGAAGAGCGAGCCCGGGTCGGCGCACAGCTGTGCCACGTCCCGGCCGAGCACATGCTCCCGCAGCGCGTCGACCGCGGCGACCTGGACGTCGTTGCCCCGCCCGATGGTGAAGACGAACCCGTGTCCCTCGTGCCCGTCGGCGGCGTCGGTGCGCAGCACGACGTAGGCCGCCGAGTAGTCGGGGTCCGGGTTCATCGCGTCGGAGCCGTCCAGCTCGCGCGAGGTGGGGAAACGGATGTCGTGGGTGTCGACCGCGGTGACGCGGGCGGGGGCCTCGGACACTGAAGTCCTTTCGGTCGTCGGATGGGTGACGGCTCGTCAGTCCTGGGCGCGGCCCGTCGTCAGGCGTGCGATCACGAGGGCGACGAGGATGATCCCGCCGTAGATGGCCTGGATCCAGAACGACGGGACCTGGGCGAGGGTCAGCAGGTTCTGTACGACGCCCAGGAGGACGACGCCGGTCAGGGCGCCGAACATGGTGCCCTTGCCGCCGTCCAGGCTGATGCCGCCGATCACCGCGGCCGCGAACACGGTGAAGATCATGTTCTGGCCCTGGTTGGCGCTGATCGCGCCGACGTACCCGGTCTGCAGCAGGCCGCCGAGCGAGGCGAGCACGCCCGCGATCACGTACACGCCGAGCATGACCCGGTCCACGCGGACGCCGGCCGCGCGGGCGGCGTCCGCGTTGCCGCCGATCGCGTACAGGGCGCGGCCGGTGCGGTGGTACTTCAGCACGAACCCGGTGACCGCGAAGGCGACCGCGGCGAGCCAGACCGACATGGGCACGTTGAGGAAGGTGGTGGTGGCCAGGGAGTAGAAGCTGTCGGGCATGCCGAAAAGGGTCTTGCCCTTGGTGGCGCCGACCAGCAGGCCGCGCAGCACGATGAGCATCGCGAGCGTCACGATGAACGCGTTGAGCCGGAACTTCACGACGAGGACGCCGTTGAAGGCGCCGATGACCGCGCCGACCACCGGGATCGCGAACAGGGCGAGCGCCGCCGGGAAGCCGGTGCCCCAGCCGGACTGGCTCGCGGGCAGTACGAGCAGGGCGCCGATGGCCGGTGCGATGCCGACCACCGACTCCAGGGACAGGTCGAACTTGCCGGTGATCAGCACGAGCGACTCGGCGAGCACGACCATCGCGAGCGCGGCGGAGGCACCGAGGATCGAGATCAGGTTCCGCTCGGTCAGGAACGAGTCGTTGACCACCGCGCCGAGCACCATGAGCAGCAACAGGGCGGGGACCAGGGCGAGTTCACGGGCGCGACGCAGCAGCACGGTGCGGGCCGAGCGGGCGTCCGGGGTCTTCGGGGGCGTGAGCGGCGGGGCGGCCCGGGTGTCAGCCATGGTCAACTCCTTCGATGGAGGCGATCAGCTCGTGGTCGCGCCAGCCGGCCGGGTGCTCGGCGACGACGCGGCCGTGGAAGAGGACGAGGACGCGGTCGCAGCGGCGCAGGTCGTCGAGTTCGTCGGAGACGACGAGGACGGCGGTGCCGTCGTCGCGGGCGCTGTCCATGCGGGCGAGCAGCGACTCCTTGGACTTCACGTCGACGCCGGCCGTGGGGTTGATCAGGACCAGGAGGCGGGGATCGGAGGCGAGGGCGCGGGCCATGACGACCTTCTGCGCGTTGCCGCCGGACAGGTCGGAGACGGGCTGGTCGGGGCCCTCGGCATGGATGTCGAGGCGTTGGATCAGCTCGGCGGCGAAGCGGCGCCTGGCGTCGGTGGCGACGAAACCGAACCGGCCGAGCCGGTCCAGCACGCTCAGCGTGGCGTTGTCGCCGATGCTCATGCCGGACACGAGGCCCTGCTCGTGCCGGTCGCGCGGCACACAGCCGACACCGGCCCGCAGGGCGGCCCGCACGTTCCCGAACGGCAGCCTCCTGCCGTCCAGTTGAGCGGTGCCGCCGGTCGGGGTGTGCAGTCCGGCGAAGGACTCGGCTAGCTCGGTCTTGCCGCTGCCGCTGGAGCCGGCGAGTCCGACGACCTCGCCCCGGCGGACGGTGAGGTCGACGGTCCGGTACGCCGGCGAGGTGAGCCCGCGTGCCTCCAGCAGGACGGGAGCGCGGTCGTCAACTCCCCTTCCGGATATGGCCCGTTCTGCGACGGACTCCCCCGCCATGGCCTCCACCAGCGCCGCCTTCGGCAGCTCGGCGACGGGTGCGGTGGTGATCCAGCGGGCGTCGCGCAGCACGGTGACCGTCTGACAGACCTCGTACACCTCCTGGAGGTGGTGCGAGATGAACAGGAAGGTGACGCCGGAGTCCTGCAGGGAGCGCATGCGCGTGAAGAGCCGCTCGATCTCCCGGTTGTCGAGCTGCGCGGTGGGCTCGTCCAGCACGATGAACCGGGCGCCGAAGCTCAACGCCCGTGCGATCTCCACCATCTGGCGGTCCTCGACCCTGAGGTCGGCGGTGCGCGCCTCGGGATCGACGTGCACGTCCCAGGTGCCGAGGAGTTCGGCGGCCTCGCGGCGCAGCCGGCGCCAGCTGATGACGCCTCGGCCGGTCGGCTGCCGGTTGAGGAACAGGTTCTCGGCGACCGTCAGCTCCGGGACGACCGTGGGCTTCTGGTAGACGCAGGCGACCTTGCGGCGCCAGGCGTCCCGGTCGGCGAGCGGGGGCGCGGGCTGGCCGTCGAAGTGGACCGTGCCCGCGTCCGGGGCCTGGAGGCCGGTGAGGACGTTGACCAGAGTGGATTTACCGGCACCGTTGCGGCCGACCAGGGCGTGGGACTCGCCGGGCCGGACGGTGAGCCGGCCGTCGGCGAGGGCGAGGGTGGGGCCGTACCGTTTGACGATCCCCTCGGCTTCCACAAGCGGTGTGCTCATTTGACCGCGTTGCCCCACAGCTTGGGGTCGTCGACGTTGGCCTTGGTGACCAGGGGCGCGGGCAGCTGGTCCTCCAGGATGCCGCTGGGCAGCTTGACGATCGTGGACCCGTGATCGGTCGGCCCCGGCTCGAACGTCTTCCCGGCCATCGCCGCCTTGATGTAGTACAGGCCGTACTTGGCGTAGGCGTCGGCGGGTTGGGAGACCGTGGCGTCGATCTCGCCCTTGCGGATGGCGTCGAACTCCTGCGGGATGCCGTCGTTGGAGACGATCGCGATGTGGCCCTGCCGCCCGGCCGGTTTCAGCATGTTCTTGGACTTCAGGGTCTGCAGGGTCGGCGCGAGGTAGACACCGCCGGCCTGCAGGTAGATGCCCTTGATGTCGGGGTTGGCGTTGAGGAGCGTGTCGAGCTTGGCGGCGGCGGTGTCGGACTCCCATTTGGCGGGGATCTCCAGCACCTTGAGGTTCGGGTACTTCTTCTTCACGCAGGACCGGAAGGCCTCGGAGCGGTCGCGGCCGTTGACCGAGGCCAGGTCGCCCATGATCTGCACGACCTTGCCGCTGCTCACATGCTGTCCGAGATAGTCGCAGGCCTTCTCGCCGTAGGCGACGTTGTCGGCGCGGACGACCATGGCGACCTTGCCCTTGTCGGGCGCGACGTCCACGGCGACGACCGGAACGCCCTTGCGTTCGGCCTGGTCGAGTCCGGCCTGGACGGCGGCGCTGTCCAGCGGCGCGACCACCAGCCCCTTGACGCCCTGGGTGAGTTCGTTGTCGATGTCCGTGATCTGCTGGGAGGGGTCGCTGTTGGAGTTGACCGTCTTCAGCACCTCGACGCCCTCGGACGTGGCCATCTTGGGCACGTAGTCGTTGTACGACTGCCAGAACGGCGAGGTCAGCAGCGGCAGGATCACGCCGACCTTGCCGGTGCCGCCGCTCCCCGCGCTCGCGGTGTCCTTGGTGCTGCCGCAGGCGGCGAGCATGAGGGAGGCGCCGGCGGCCAGGGCCGCCGCGCCGATGATCCGGGACCTGCTGCGCTTCCTCACAGTACTGGCGGGCATCTCGCGGCTCCTCGTCGAGGGTGTTCGAGCAGACGCCGCATACTTATCAGACCACTTGGCCGTGACAACACCCTCGTGCGGGAGAAAATCCAGGAACGCATGCGTAGTGGTCGGACCACTCCCGTGGATACACTGCGACGCACCCGGTGACTGGAGGAGCGGCGTGGACGAGGAAGCCCCGCAGAAGGGCACGGTGACCCAGCGCGCCATCGAGGAGATCAAGGCGATGATCGCCGAGGGGCGGCTGGAGCCCGGCCAGAGGCTGCCCACCGAGCGGGATCTGGCCGCCCGGCTGGGTATCTCCCGCAGCTCGATGCGGGAGGCGATCCGCGCCCTGACCGTGATGGGCGTCCTGGAGGCCCGGCACGGCTCCGGGATCTACGTCACCGCGCTGGAGGCCGGCGATCTGCTGGAGACCTTCGGCGTGGTCGCGGACCTGTCCCGGGGCCCGCGGCTGGTGGAGCTGCTGGAGGTGCGCCGGATCCTGGAGTCGACGGCGACCGCGCTGGCCGCCGCGCGCATCACCGCAGATCAACTGGCGGCCGTGGAGAAGCACTTGGCGGCGATGAACGCCACCGACGACCCCGAGGAGATCCTCGCCCACGACCTCGCCTTCCACCGCGAGATCGCCGCCGCCGCGGGTAACGAGACCATGGCGGCCATCCTGGAGGGCCTGTCCTCCCGCACCTTCCGCGCCCGCGTCTGGCGCGGCTACCAGGAGGAGGGCGCCTTCGCCCGCACCCGCCGCGAACACGCCGCCATCCACCGCGCCCTCATGGCCCGCGACCCGGAGGCGGCACGCGCGGCGGCAGCGGCGCATGTGGGCGAGGTGGAGGAGTGGCTGCGGGCGCAGCTCACCACGCGGAGCGGCGAGGAGTCCGCGGTCTAGCCGGCAGCCCTGCTGTTCGGTGGCGGCGGGGCGCCACAGTCGCCGCTTCGTTACGCGCACCCGTCCGCGTCCGGCGAACCGGCGGCGCCCGCGTCACCCCCGGCGGACCGACGCGGGCCCGGCCCCGGGGTCAGCGCCGCAGCCGCAGCGTCACCAGCTCGAACGGCCGCAGTCGTACGGTGATCCGGTCCCCGTCGCGCACCGGCGGCTCCGCGTCGACCGGCCGTTCCAGCAGGTCCGTCACGGTGACGTCGGCGACCTCGAAACCGGCCGTGAGCCTCGCCCGGGCCCGGCCGCCGTGGGCCTCGTGGAAGCGGACCACCACATCGCCGCTGCCGTCGTCGGCGAGCTTCACCGCCGTGATCACGACGGCGTCGTTGTCGACGCTGATCAGCGGGGCGACCTCGTGGGCGCCGGTCAGGTGCCGTTCCGGCAGGTTGATCCGCCACCCCTCGCGGACCGCGTCGGCGAGGGAGGCGCCCGGGATCAGGGCGTGCCGGAAGCGGTGGACGCCCTGATCGGTCTCGGGGTCGGGGAAGCGCGGGGCACGCAACAGAGAGACCCGAACAGTGGTGACCGTGTTCGTCGTACCGCGGTCGCCGTCGGTGCGTACGGTGCGGGTCACGTCGTGGCCGTACGTCGAGTCGTTGACGACCGCCACGCCCCAGCCGGGTTCCTCCAGGTGGACGAAGCGGTGGTTGCACGCCTCGAACTTGGCGGACTCCCAGGAGGTGTTGGTGTGCGTGGGACGGAAGGCGTGCCCGAACTGGGTCTCGGACGCGTACCGTTCGGCGTGCAGGTCCAGCGGGAAGGCCAGTTTCAGGAACTTCTCCGTCTCGTGCCAGTCGACCTCGGTGTCCACGACCAGCCGGCGCTCGCCGGGCGGCAGCGACAGCACCTGGGAGACCCGGGAGTCGCCGAAGGAGCGGACGATCCGCACGGAGATCCCGTCCTCGCCGGCGCTCACCTCGTCGGCGTCCGTGAGGTCCGTGACCGTGTTCCGGTAGAAGGAGTCCACGTCCCAGGCGTCCCACATGTTCGGGAAGTCGGGGTGCAGTTGGAGCAGGTTGGCCGCCTTGCCTGGGGCGACGGTCTCGCGGTCGGCCTCGACGTCGTACGCGGAGACGACGAGGCCGTGGGCGTCGATCTGGATGCGGAGCAGGCCGTTGTCCAAGAGGAAGCCGCCCGCGGCGCGGGGGGACAGCCGCGTACCCTCCCGCAGGAGCAGTGCCCCGGCGCCTCCGGCGGGAACGCCGTTACGGCTGTGGGGTGCCGAGTTGAAGACCAGTTGCCGGGCCCCCTCCCCGGCCAGGGCCCGCTGCGCCGCACCGATGATCCCGTCCAGCTCCCCGGCGACCCGTTCGTACGTCGCCCGTGCCTCCCGGTGCACCCAGGCGATGGACGAGCCGGGCAGGATGTCGTGGAACTGGTGCAGCAGGACCGTCTTCCAGATCCGGTCCAACTCCTCGTAAGGGTAGGCGAATCCGGTGCGTACGGCGGCGGTGGCCGCCCACAGCTCGGCCTCCCGCAGCAGGTGCTCGCTGCGCCGGTTGCCCTGCTTGGTCTTCGCCTGGCTGGTGAGGGTGGCGCGGTGCAGTTCGAGGTACAGCTCGCCGACCCAGACCGGCGGTTCGGGGTACTCGGCCTCGGCCTTGGCGAAGAAGGCGCGGGGTGTCTCCCAGACCACGGTGGGCGAGCCTTCGAGGTCGCGCAGGCGCGCCGCCTTGGCGACCATCTCGCGGGTCGTGCCACCGCCTCCGTCGCCCCAGCCGGTGGGTGCGAGGGAGTGCCGGGCCCGGCCCTTGTCCCTGAAGTTGCGTGCCGCGTGGGCGAGTTCGGCGCCTTTCATGGAGCAGTTGTAGGTGTCGACGGGCGGGAAGTGGGTGAAGATCCGGGTGCCGTCGATGCCCTCCCACCAGAACGTGTGGTGCGGGAACTTGTTCGTCTGTGACCAGGAGATCTTCTGGGTCAGCAGCCACTTCGAGCCTGCCGCCTTGATGATCTGCGGGAGCCCGGCGGCGAAGCCGAAGGTGTCGGGCAACCAGGCCTCCTCGTTCTCGATGCCGAACTCGTCGAGGAAGAACCGCTTGCCGTGCACGAACTGACGGGCCATCGCCTCCGAGCCCGGCATGTTGGTGTCCGACTCCACCCACATCCCGCCGGCCGGCACGAACCGCCCCTCGGCGACGGCCTTCTTCACCCGCGCCCACACCTCGGGCCGGTGTTCCTTCACCCACGCCCACTGCTGTGCCTGGGACATGGCGAAGACGAACTCCGGCTCGTCCTCGATCAGCGCGGTCATGTTGGAGGTCGTACGGGCCACCTTGCGCACCGTCTCGCGCAGCGGCCACAGCCAGGCCGAGTCGATGTGCGCGTGCCCGACGGCGCTGATCCGGTGCGCGGAGGGCACGGCGCGGGCCGACAGCACACCGGTGAGCTCGGCGCGGGCGCGGTCGGCCGTGCCGTTCACGTCCTGGAGGTCGACGGCGTCCAGGGCACGCTCGATCGCGCGCAGGATGTCGTGCCGGCGTGCGGAGTCCACGGGCAGCTCGGCCATCAGCTCGCCGAGCACCTCCAGGTCCAGCACCAGCTGCCACACCGACGCGTCGAAGACGGCGAGGTCCATACGGGTGAGCGTGTACTGCGGCTCGCTGCCGGCCGTCTCCTTGTCGCCGAGGTGCGTGGGCACGAAGGGGTGGTAGTCGAGGACCACCGGGTTGGAGGCGGCCTCGATGTGCAGGACCACCTCCTCCCCGCCCGCCACCGGGGCGCCGATGCGCACCCACTGGTTGCGCGGGTTCAGGCCCTTCACGGGGGTGCCGTCGGGCCGGTAGACCAGGCCCTCGCACTGGAAGCCGGGCATGTTCTCGTCGAAGCCCAGGTCGAGCAGGGCCTCGACGGTCCGACCGGCCCACGCCTGGGGCACGGTCCCGGTCACCCGGAACCAGCTCGTGCCCCAGGGAGCACCCCACCGGGCGCCGACCTCGATGGGCTCCGGCTCGGCGGCGAGTCCGTCCGCGACCGGTACGGGCTCGCCGGGCGCGTGCCACACCGCGACCCGCAGCGGCACGGACTCGGGGTACACGGCGGGGCGGATGCGCTCGTCGAGGACACGCCTGAGGCGGGCTTCCACCAGAGTGCGGTCGTCATGCATCGGGCTGCTCCCTGCGGAGTTACGGATTCCGGGTGGTTACCAGGTATGGGTGACGGTCACGGCGGTCGAGGTGTTGTAGAGCTCCCCCACCGCGCGCAGTTCGAATCGTGCGGCCTTCTCCCCCTGCTCGGGTCGCAGTCCGGTGAGGAAGAAGGCGCGCTGGCAGGTGCCGCCGAGGAAGCTGCGGGTGCCGTCGGGCAGGAGGCGGTGCAGCTCGTAGTGGCGGACGGCGCCGGGGGAGGCGTTCCAGGCGAGGCGCAGATCGCCGCCGCTCGCTGCGGTGACGCGGGCGCCCGTGGGGGCCGCCGGGGCGGTGACGGCGTCCCGGACGGCGAGGCCGCCCAGGCGCCAGCGGACGGGGCCCTGGGTGGCGGTGAGCCGGACGCCCAGGGCGTGGATGGTGCCGGTCAGTCCGGTCCCGGTGAGCGGAAGCGTCACGGTCTGCCAGCCGTTGACCCACTTCACACGCATACCCTTGTTGACCGGGTTCACCGGCAGATATGTGTACGGCGGCGTCGCCCCGGCCCTGCTGGGCTCGGCCGTCGCCACCGCGAGCTCGACGTTCACGGCACCCGCGTCGGCCCGGAACGTCAGCTCGACAACCGTGTTCACACCGATCGGCAGCCGGGTCGCGTACAGCTCCACCACGGCTGGTTGATCGAGTTCACCGTCCACCAGCACACTGCTGCCGCCCCGCCAGGCATCGGCGAAGTCGAAGGACACCGCCGGCCGCTGCCCCGCCGTGCGCACCGCCCACCGCCGCCCCGGCAGCCGGTCCTGGAGCCCCAGATGGTTCCAGGCCGCGTCCGAGGTGACGGCCCCGTCCTCGTACCAGCGCAGCCCTTGCCCGGTGTTGAAGACGGTCGCGAACGGCAGCGCGGTCACCGTCGACCGGTCGGCGACCGACACCGCCGGTGCCCGCCACGGGTCGCTCGCGTCCGGCCGCGACGGGTCCAGCGACCGCCCCGTCCAGAACCGGTCGTCGGCGGCGTGGAAGTCCTCTGGGGCCCTCTGGTCGGCGGGCAGGTGGTTGCGGGTCCACTCCGGCCGGTAGAAGCCGACCGAGGTGATGTGCGGCCGGCCGGCCGGCACGATCGCGTCCCAGTTCACCGACGTACCGGACCCGTTCGACTCGACGTCGACGCCCGCCCACAGCTCATAGCGGCTGCGGCCCAGTCGGTCCGCCTTCGTGCCCGAGGCGGCGAGCGTGGCGGCGCTCCACCGGAAGTCCACGAACATGTCGTCGGCGGCCTGGAAGAAGGCCTGGTTCTGGCTGTCCAGCGCGCCCTGCCAGCTGACCGTGCCGTTCACGGTCATCGCGTCGTACCAGGTCACGCGCTGTCCGCGCGCCGCCCCGAGCACCTTCAGCTCCTTGACGAACCCGAGCATGGCCTGGCCCAGCGCGCTGTTCCCGCCGCCGGTCTCGGCGTTCACGAACCAGCCGTCGAAGCCGTGGGCCGCCGCGACCGCGACGAGCTGCGCGGCGAGCGGGTAGTGCCCGGCGGCGTCCTTCTGCACGAGGTCCCGGGTCCACTGGAGCTGTCCGCCGTACGCCACCGGTGGCAGGAAGATGTTCCCGAGCACCGGGACGCCGTGCCGGTGGGCCGCGTCCACGATGGGCGCGTTGGGCGCGAGGATCAGGCCCTCGCCGGCCGAGCCGCCCCAGAAGACCAGTTCGTCCAGGTAGGCCCAGTGGGTGAGGGCGTAGTAGTCGGCGGTGGCCGAGCCCTGGGAGGGATTGCCGGAGGTGGGGGCGAAGGAGACCAGGGCCTGGATGCGGGCCTGGCCGGAGCGGGCGGTGGTGTTCGCCGGGGTCGGGGTGAAGCGGGTGGCGAGCGGCACGGACGCGGCGTTGAAGGCGAGGTCGGGGTCGTCGGCCGCGCGCCAGCTCTTCAGGCTGCGCCAGGTGATGCCGGTGCCCGGGCTGCCGGAGGGGAGCGAGTCCGGGTACCAGTAGGAGGCGTACGGCGGGGTCGCTGCGGCTCTGGGGCGGACGGCCGCGATGGCGGGCAGCGGGAACAGGCCGGCGGCTGTTCCGGCGATCAGGACGGTGCGTCTGCTGGGGTTCACGAGCGGGTGCCTCCGTGTGGGGTGGGGAGTACCTGGTCGGGAGTGACGACCTCGGTGATGCCGCGCGCGGCGAGGTGGTCCTTGTCGTCCGCGCGGGTGTCGAGGACGGTGGTGGGGCGGGCACCGTCGGCGACGAGCCGGAAGAAGGCGTCGAAGACGGGGCCGCCGGGGGCACAGCGGGAGCGGCGGGCCGGATCGTCGGGTACGACGAGGGCGGTGGCGCGCACGGCGGGGTCCGGGTGCGGTGAGCGGGCGGCGTCGGCCAGGACGCGCGCGAGGTCCTTGGGCCGCCGGTCGTCGGTGAACAGGCCGAGCCCGTACTCGAGTTCGGGGAAGTCGGCGAGGTCGCGGGAGACGTCGTAGGAGCACCACCAGGTGATGCCCCACAGGTCGGGGCAGTCCAGGGCGTGGGTGACGGTCGCCTCGGCGAAGGCGGCGGCGTGCTCGGCGGGCACGAGCGGCGCGGGCGCGCCGACCTCCTGCAGCCACACCGGCCGGTGGGGTGCGTCCGCCCAGGCCTTGCTCAGCTCCACCAGGTAGGCGGCGTGGTGCTCGGCCGGCACCGAGGTACGGCCGTGGCGCTGGGCGGTGCCGTTGAACACCCAGGAGTGCACGGCGGTGACATCGCCGAGCCGGGCCGAGTGGCCGGGGGTGAAGGGCTGGTCGTCCTGGTACCAGGCGGCGTCGTAGGAGGCGTGCAGATGGAGCCGGTCCGGGGCGCCCTCGGCGCAGGCGGCCAGCATCCGGGTGAGCCACCGCTCGGCTTCCTCGGAGGTGATCCGGTCGGGGTCGGGGTGGGGGCCGGCGGCGAACTGGTTGACCTCGTTGCCGACGGTCATGCCGAGGAAGTTCGGCCGGTCGGCGAGGGCGGCGGCGAGGGCGCGCAGATACGCGGCCTGGCCCTCGACCACGTCCGGGTCGGTGAACAGGTTGCGCCGGTGCCAGGTCCGGGTCCACGCGGGCAGGAAGTCGAAGCTGCTCAGGTGCCCTTGCAGCCCGTCGACGTTGACGTCGAGGCCGCGTTCGGCGGCGGCGTCGGCGAGGGTCACGAGCTGCTCGACGGCGCGCGGGCGGATCAGGGTCCGGTTGGGCTGGAAGTAGGGCCACAGCGGGAAGACGCGGATGTGGTCGAGGCCGAGCGCGGCGATCGCGTCGAGGTCGGCGCGCACGGAGTCGAGGTCGAAGTCGAGCCAGTGGTGGAACCACCCGACGCTTGGGGTGTAGTTGACGCCGAAGCGCACGGCAGGAGGCATGGAGTGTCCTTGTCGTGTACGGGTGTTCAGCCCTTGACAGCGCCTTCGCCGACCCCACGGAAGAAGTACCGCTGCAGGCAGGCGAAGAGGGCGATGAGCGGGGCCACGGCGATCACGGTGCCGGCGGCGACGAGGCGTTCGTCGTTGGCGAAGGTGCCGTGCAGATAGTTGAGGCCGATGGTGAGGGTGAACTTGGAGGGGTCGCTGAGGACGATCAAGGGCCACAGGAAGTCGTCCCAGGCGCCCATGAAGGCGAAGATGGCCACGACGGCCACCGTCCCCTTCACCGAGGGCAGCGCGACGCGCAGGAACCGCTGCCAGACGTTGGCGCCGTCGACGTAGGCCGCCTCCTCGATCTCGTACGGCAGGTTGCGGAAGGCACCCCGCATCAGCAGCACGTTCATCGCGCCGATCGCGCCGGGCAGGACGACCCCGACGAGCGTGTTGTTCAGGCCGAGTTCGCGCATGGTGGTGAACTGGGCGATGACGATGCCCTCGACGGGCACGAGCATGGCCAGCACGAACACCAGCGTGGTCACGCGCCGGCCCCGGAAGCGCAGCCGGGCCAGGGCGTACCCGGCGAGCGCGGAGCCGACACAGTTGGTCACGACGTTGGCGGTGGCGACCTTGAGGGAGTTCAGGGCGTAGTCCCAGACGGGAATCGTGTCGGCGACCCGCGTGTAGTTGTGCAGGGTGGGGTGGGCGGGGAGGAACGACGGCGGCGAGCTGTAGATGTCCTCGGTGGTGCTCTTGAGGGAGGTGGACAGCTGCCAGAGGAACGGGCCGACGGTCAGGGCGAGGACGGCGAGCAGCAGCAGGTAGCGCCAGGCCAGCTCGCCGACGCGGATACGGCGGCCGTGCTGGTCGGTGACGCGCGGATCCTTGCGCACGGTGACCGGCGGTTTTGGCCGCGCCTTCTCCAGGACGCTCACGGCTCCTCCCTGCGGTCGGCGCGCAGCACGAGCAGCATCAGCGCGACGGTGACGGCGAACACGACGACGGAGAGCGCGGAGGCGTATCCGACGCGGCCGGTCAGGCCGGTGCCGGTGCGCTGGACGAGCATGACGAGGGTGGTGTCCTCACCGGCCGGGCCGCCGCTCGGGCCGGCCATCAGATACACCTCGGAGAACACCTTGAACGCGGCGACCGAGGACAGCGCGGCGACCAGCACCATGGTGGAACGGACGGCGGGCACGGTGACCGCGAAGAAGCGGCGCACCGGTCCCGCGCCGTCCACGGCGGCGGCCTCGTGCAGTTCGCGGGGCACGTTCGCCAGCGCCGCCAGATAGATGATCATGTAGTAGCCGAGGCCCTTCCACACCGTGACCGCCATCGCGCTGAGCAGAAGCAGCCACTGGTCGCTGAGGAAGCCGACCCGGCCGATCCCGACGGTCTCCAGCAGCGAGTTGACCAGGCCGCGTTCGTCGAGCAGCCACACCCAGATCAGCCCGACCACCACGATCGAGGCGACGACCGGGGTGTAGAAGGCGGAGCGGAAGAAGGTGATGCCGGGGATGTTCTTCTGCACCAGCAGCGCGAGCAGCAACGGCAGGACGACCAGGGCGGGTACGACCCCGAGGACGTAGAGGGTGCTGTTGCGCAGGCCGGTCCAGAACATGTCGTCGTGCAGCAGCTCGCGGAAGTTGGCGAGGCCCACGAAGTGGCCCGGCAGCAGGGTGCGGCGGTCGGTGAAGGAGTTCACCAGGGTGGAGACGAACGGATAGAGCACGAAGGCGCCGGTGACGAGCAGCCCGGGCGCGGCGAACAGCCAGGGGCTGAACGGGAGTTGGCGCCTGATGCGGACGGGTGTGGCCATGGCCGTCAGCCCTGCTGGAGGAGACGGTTGGCGGCGTTGACAGCGTTGTCGAGAGCCTGCTTGGGGCTCTCCTTGCCCTGGAGCGCCTTGGCCACCTCGTTGCGCAGCGCCGTCTTCATCTGGTCGCTGAACAGCACGGGCGTGTAATTCACGGCGTTCTTCAGGGACTTGGCGGCGGCGATGCGCACCCGGGTCTCGTCGGTGCCGTCCTCCTTGGTGAAGTACGGGTCGTTCAGGGATCCGGCCGTGCTCGGGAAGATGGCGACCTTCTTGGCGAAGGACATCTGGTTCTGCGCGTCGGTGACGAAGTGCGCGAAGGCGACGGCCGCCGGGGTGTGCTTGGTGCGGGAGTTGACCATCACGCCCATCACGTACATGTTGACGTGCCCGGTGCTGGTGATCTGGTCGGTGATGCCGATGTTCTGGTAGAGGCTCGGCGCGTTCTTCTTGAAGTTGTCGAGGTCGAGGGCGCTGCCGGGGTTCATGGCGACGGCGCCGGTGAGGAACTTCTTGCCGGAGGACTCCGGGGTCGCGGTCAGCGCCTGCGGGTCGAGGGCCTTGGCGTCGTACAACTCCTTGTACTTGGTGAGCAGTTCGATGCCCTTGGCGTCGTTGAAGGCGAACGCGGTGCCCTGCTTGTTCATCAGGGTGACGCCGTAGCGGCCGAAGTCCTCGATGGTGGGCACGTTGGCGAGGGTGGCGACCTTCCCGCCGCTCTTCTGCGCCATCCGCAGGGCGTCGGCGAAGAGTTCGTCGTACGTCTTCGGTGGCCGGCCGGGGTTGAGTCCGGCCTTGGTGAACAGGGCCTTGTTGTAGAAGAGCGGGCCGGTGTTCAGGTACCAGGGGAAGGCGTACGTGCCGCTCATGCCAGGCACCTGGTGACTGGCCCAGGCGCCGCCCAGGTACTCGGACCTGTACTTTCCGGCCGCCTTGTCGAGGTCGAGGGCGAGGCCCGCCTTGGCGAGCGGGGCGACCAGGTCCGGGGAGACGTTGACGACGTCGGGCAGGGTGCCGCCGCCGGCGTCGGCGCTCAGCTTGTCGGGGTAGCCCTCGGCGGGCTGGTCGACCCACTTCACATGCGTGCCGGGGTACTTCTTCTCGAAGTCGGCTATGAGGCCGTCGAAGTACGGTTTGAAGTTCGCGCGCAGATTCCAGGTCTGGAAGGTGATGTCGCCCTCGACCTTGCCGGAGGCGTCGGTCGAGCCGCCACCGTCACCGCCCGAACCGCAGGCGCTCAGCGGCAGAACGAGGGCGACGACAGCGGCGGCGAGGGCTCTGCGAGATGTGGGCACGAGGACACGACTCCCTTGGCGCATCGGGCTTGTTGGTGGCGGCGAAGACCATGCCCGCGCCGTTCGGAGAAAGTCAATGCAGTCATCCGAACTAAAGAAATTGGCTCTTCATTAGTGCAGGTCAGAGATATCTGGCCGAGACCTTGCCGTCGATCGCTAATGCGCTTTAGGGTCTTGACACTCAAGCGCATTAGCAAGCTTCGTCAGGAAGGGGGGAGAAACGTGCCGACCAAGCGGTCCCCCGCACGCCGGCCCACGATGAAGGACATCGCCCGGCGGGCCGGGGTCTCCGAGAGCGCCGTCTCCTTCGCGCTCAACGGCCGTCCCGGGGTCTCCGAGGCCACCCGGGCGCGGGTCCGCCGGGTCGCCGAGCAGCTCGGCTGGCGGCCCAGCACGGCCGCGCGCGCCCTGTCCGGCGAGGGCGCGGCCACGGTCGGCTTCGTCCTCGCCCGCCCCGCGCACACCCTGGGCGTCGACTCCTTCTTCCTCCAGCTCGTCTCGGGCATCCAGGAGGTGCTGGCCGAGCGGCACCTGGGCCTCCTGTTCCAGGTGGCGGAGGACGTGACCGAGGAGTGCGCCGTGTACCGGCGCTGGTGGGCGGAGCACCGGGTGGACGGTGTGCTGGTCGCCGACCCACGCTCGGCGGACCCGCGCCCCGGCCTGCTGGACGAACTCGGGCTGCCCGCCGTGGTGATCGGCGGCGCACCGGACGTACGGCACCCCGGCCTGTCCACGGTCTGGGCGGACGACGCGGGTGCGATGGCCTCCGTGGTGGACGAGCTGACGGCGCTCGGCCATCGCCGGATCGTGCACATCGCCGGACTGCCCGATCTGGCCCACACCCAGCGCCGTATCGCCACCCTGCGCGCGGAGGCTGAGCGGCGCGGGCTCACCGAGGTCCGTTCGGTCACCACGGACTACTCCGACGCGCAGGGCGCCGCCGTCACCCACCGGGTCCTCGGCGGCTGCCCCGCCCCGACGGCACTCATCTACGACAACGACGTGATGGCCGTGGCCGGCCTGGCCGCCGCCGCCGAACTGGGCTTCCGCGTCCCGCAGGACGTGTCGGTGGTCTCCTGGGAGGACTCGGCGCTGTGCCGCATGGTCACGCCCCGGTTGTCCGCGCTGTCCCGGGACAGCGCGGAGTTCGGCCGCACGGCGGCGCGGGAGCTACTGGCCCTCCTGGACGGGAACACGGCGCGCGCGGTGGGAGTACCGGTGCCACGGCTCACGGGACGGGGCAGCACGGGGGCAGCGGCTCCGCCGGCCGCCCGATCCTGACGGACCTTCAGGCCCGGTCCTGAAGCCTTCAGGCCCGCCACTCCACCTTGAACACCCAGGCGTGTCTGCCCGCCTTCCGGGCCGCCTCGGGTACGGCGATCACCAGCTCGCCGCCTGCGACCTTCCAGGTCAGGGGGCGGTCATGACCGAGCATGGTCACCTTGTCGCCCGGGCGGACGGGCACCGGGGCCGCGACCGTGAGCTTGGGGCCGGGTTCGGCGAGGGAGTGGATGTAGAAGGCCTCGCCCGGGCGGACGGTGAACCGCAGGTCCTGTCCCAGCTGGGCCATCCGCGACCAGTACGTCGTGTCGTACACCGCCTCCCCGTTGACCTTCAGCCACTCCCCCGTCTCCCGCAGCCGGGTCTGCATGATCTCCGGGATGGTGCCGTCGGCGCGCGGGCCGATGTCCAGCAGGAAGTTGCCGTTCTTGGAGACGATGTCGACGAGACTGTGCACGACCTCCTCCGCGGTCATGTAGGCGGAGTCGGGCGTCGCCTGGTTGTAGCCGTAGCTGCGGGGGTCGAGGCCGCGGCTGGCCTCCCACTTGGCGACGACCGTGCCGGCGTACGTCGTGTACTCCGGTGTCGTGAAGTCGTGGAAGCCGATGCCGGAGCGGTCGTTCACGGTCACGTCGATCGGACGGGCGCGGTTCTTGGCGTGGTCGAAGTACTCGGCCAGGACATGCAGGCTGTCGTTCACGCCGCCGATGTCGCACCAGATGATCTCCGGGTCGTAGCCGTGGATCAGTTCGAGCAGTTGCGGGGCCTGGTAGTCCCGCACGTAGTCCTTGCCCGTGGTGTATCCCGTGTACGGGACCGGCTCCAGGGTGTACGGGTTGCGCGGGGCGTGGCCCATCCAGGGGTTGTCGGGGTTGAACCACTCGGGCATCGAGAAGTACAGGCCCCGGTGGAGTTCGGGGGCGTACCGGCGGGATGCCTCGAACAGCTCCTTGACCAGGTCCCGCTTCGGGCCCAGCCGGACGGCGTTGCGGTCGCAGACCTTGGTGTCCCACAGCGCGAAGCCCTCGTGGTGCTTGGAGGTCAGCACGTGGTACTGGGCACCGGCGTCCCGGAACAGCTCGACCCAGGCGCGCGGGTCGAACTTCTCGGCGGTGAAGCGCGGGATGAAGTCGTCGTAGGCGAAGTCCTCGCCGTAGGTGTCCCGGTGGTGGGCGTACGTGGGGTTGGCCGGGTCCTGCATCTGGTCCCAGTACCACTCGGCGTACTGCACGCCGACCGGCGCCCACGCGGGCACCGAGTAGACGCCCCAGTGGATGAAGATGCCGAACTTGGCTCCCTGGAACCAGTAGGGCGCCTGATGACCGGAGAGGGAGGCCTCGGTGGGCTGGTAGTCGGCCGTGCCGAGCGTCAGCCTGCCGTGGTGGGAGGCGGCTTGGGCACCCCGGCCGACGGCCGTCACCGTGCCGTCCTGTTCGGTTCCGGGTGCGGTGCCCGCGCGGTTGCGGATGCCGACGCGCACGCGTGCCTGCTCGCCGGGGTCGAGGCGGCGGACGCGGGCGGGCTCGACGGTGCGGGCACCGGGGACGTCGACCCGTACGGACAGGTTGTCGCCGGCCAGGATCGCGACGCTGCCCGCGTTCACGACGGTGGCTTCGATGCTCTGGGCGCCGGTCGCGTCCAGCAGGGAGCTGGTGGAGCGGGCGTCGCGCAGGGCCAGTGCCCGTCCCTGTGCGGCGGGCTGGAGGGAGAGCGCGAAGACGTGCAGGGAGGTCTTGCCGGCCTCGGCCGGGTTGGTGACCGGCAGGGTGAGGGCGACGGCCTCGCGCTGCGGGTCCAGCCACACCTCCGAGGTGCCGATCCCGACGCCGTGCTCGTCCCTGGTGCCGTCCGGCTTGTAGCGGTACGGCACCGAGAGCGATCCCCCCGCCGAGTACCAGTCGCCGCCGCCCAGGCCCGCGGTGCTGGTGGAGCCGTCGGCGTAGTGGACGGTGGCCTCGCCGGAGGCGTCGCCGTAGCTGCAGGCGGTGAGGAAGAGGGCCGACAGGTACCGGCCCTTGGGCAGGTCGATGCGCTGGCCGAGCGCGACGACGTTGTTCTTGGTGCCCGCCGTGGACGCCGGGAAGGCGAAGGTGATGCCGTCGACCTCGACGTGGCCCGCGGGGAGTTCCTCGCCGGGGAAGGTGTAGCCGGAGCCGTCGAAGTCGCCGCCGCGTGCGGACGCGGTGTCGATGCCGTCGTTGTCGTAGAGGGCGTCGAGCGGGACGGGCACCGGATCGGGGACGGCGGCCCACGGTCCCGGCCGGCCGGCGGCCCGGGCGGGTGTCGTGGTGGTGAGCGGCAGGGCGGCCGCGGCGGTCACGCCCGCCGCCGCACCCAGGACCAGACGTCTGGGACACGTGCTCATGAGCGGCTCCCGAAACTCCGATTCATCGGACCTCTGATGATTGAGCGGCGGCCGTGGGACTGTCAACGGGGCTGCAGGGGACGGCAGTTGAGACATTGATCGGATGACGAGGGGGTGACTGAGTATCGACCTCTCGACGTACCGCGCCCGACCGGGCACAGTTCTCCCTGCGCCTTGATTCTTACCAGCGAGTAGCCGACGACCGAGCGAGGAGTGCCCGTGAGCGACTGGGCCGGGCGGAGCGCCGCCGAGATAGCCGCCGCCGTACGCGAGAAGCGGGTGACGCCCCGCGAAGTGACTGCCGGGCACCTCGCGCGGATCGAACGGCTCGACGGACGGATCGGGGCGTTCCGGAAGGTGCGGGCCGAAGCGGCGCTCGCGGAGGCCGACGAGGTGGCCTCCCGCACCGATCTGGCCGAACTGCCGCTCGCAGGCGTGCCGGTGGCCGTGAAGGACAACCTGGCGGTGCGCGGCGAGTCCCAACGCGACGGCTCGGCCGCCACCCCGGACACCCCGGCCGCCGAGGATCACGCCACGGTGGCCCGGCTGCGGGCGGCCGGCGCGGTGGTCGTGGGCCTGACGAACGTGCCGGAGTTGTGTGTCTTCGGCACCACGGAGGGCGTGTTCGGCACCGCCCGCAACCCGTGGGACACCTCCCGTACGGCGGGCGGCTCGTCCGGCGGCAGCGCGGCCGCGGTGGCCGCGGGACTGGTGCCCCTCGCGCTCGGCAACGACGGGATGGGCTCGCTGCGCATCCCGGCGGCGAACTGCGGCCTGGTCACGCTGAAGCCGGGGCTCGGGGTGGTGCCGGCGGGGATCGGCAACGGCGACTGGTTCGGCATGGCGGAGAACGGCCCGCTGGCCACGACGGTCGAGGATCTGCGCCTGATGCTGGGCGTGCTGGCCGGCGCCGATACGCCCCGCGCCACGGACCCCGAGCGCCGGCGGATCGCGGTGGCCCTGCGCAGCCCACTCGCGGGGGTCGCCGTGAGCAGGCCGTATACGACCGCGGTCCGGGAGGCGGCCGGGGTGCTGGCGCGGGCCGGACACCGCGTGCGGCGGGCCGAGCCGCCGTATCCCCTCTCGCTGGGCGTGACCGCGCTGCGGCACTGGACGGCCGGGACGGCGGTGGACGCCGAGGGCCTGGACCCGGCCCGGCTGGCCCGGCGGACCCGGGTGCACGCGGAGGTGGGCCGGCGCTTCGTCCGCTCGGTGCGCACCGGGGACAGCCGGGAGCGGCTGCGTGCCCGGCTGACGCCCTTCTTCACCGAGCACGACGTCCTGCTCACCCCGGCCCTGGCCCGGCGCTCCCCCGCGGCCGGCCCGTGGCACGAGCGCGGCTGGCTGCGCAACATCCTGGCCAACACCGCGTACTCCCCGTTCACCCCGCCCTGGAACCTGACGGGCTGGCCCGCGATGTCGGTCCCGTTCGGCACCCTGCCCTCGGGCGCGCCCTGCGCCGTACAGCTCGTGGGCCGCCCCGGTGCGGAGGCCGTCCTACTGGTGCTGGCGGAGGAACTGGAGAAGCTGCGCCCCTGGCGGCGGACGGCACCGGTGGCGGGCTCCTGAGTCCCGCCTGGCCGAGCGTCCGGTGATCGCCGCCTATTCGAGCGACCGGTACATGATGTGCAGCCCCACCCTGCCGTGCCGGGGGTGGTCGTAGGCCTCGGGGACCGTGCCGAGGACGGTGAAGCCGAGGGAGGTCCACAGGGCGACGGCGGGGTTCGTCTCGACCACGGCGTTGAAGACCATCGCGCGGTAGCCGTGGGCCCTGGCCTCGGCCAGGACGTGCTCGGCGAGGGCGCGGCCGGCGCCCTTTCCGGTGTGGTCGGGATCGACCATGAAACCGGCGTTGGCCACGCGGGCGGCGGGTCCGCCGTAGTTGGGGGTGAGGTAGGCCGAGCCGACCACGGTTCCGGTCGGGTCCTCGGCGACGTAGACACGCTTGGCCGGGTTCATCCAGAGCGCGCGGGCGTCCTCCTCGGAGGTCTCCGGGTCCCAGGCGTAGGTTTCGGCGGCGGCGACGATACGGTGCCAGAAAGGCCAGATCCGTGGCCAGTCGTCGGCCACGGCTTCTCTGATCAGCATGGGCGTGAGTCTGTCAGGTCACGCCCATGCGCGCGGCTGTCGCGAAGGGGCCGGTCCGGGGGTCAGTCCACGCTGGGCAGGATGTGGGGTTCGGCGAGGTCGTCCTCGTAACCCGCGAGGCGGATCGGGGCGGACCGGGCCCACACGTCGAGGCTGCCGAGTTCTCCGGGCCGGTGGCCCACGCGCTCCGTGCGTTCCTCGGGGCGCTGTTCGTTGTTCGTCTTCTCCGGTGTCACCGCGCACTCCTTATGTGTCGGTCACCCTCGAGGGCTGGAGGCCAGCCTGCGCTCCGGCACTCGGCGCCCGCTCGGGTCTGGATGGAAAGCCAGTTCGGACGCGGTGGCGCCGGCGCGGACGTTGGGTCTGGGTGGGACCCCGTACTACTGCCCGTCCCCTCCAGATTACCCAAATGAGCGGAGGTGCGCTCGATCGGGAGTGCAAACATGGTGTAACTATCAGAAGTCGTTTCACCCCTCAATGCCTCCCAATATGCGGCTATTTACCCTGAGGCGCATCACCCCGCCGTCGGAGCGCATCACCCACTCGGCCTACACATGGCTCAGTTCAGTTGCCGTTGGCCCGGGCGCAAGCTCGTCATGATCTGCTGATGAGCGGCAACGGCTGTCTCGCGGAAGGACTGACGCATGGAGCTGCGCAGCGTCGAGGAGCTGATGGATCTGCTGTACTCCGGCCGGCACCAGCACGCGCTGCGAACCGCCGCGCTGCTGCGCCGCAGCCGCCCCGCCGACAAGGAGCTCCAGGTCGCGGGGCTGGTGCAGGGCATGGGGCCGGTGCTCTACCCGGACGACACGGGCGGCCGGGCGGTCGGCGCGGCCGAGGCGGTGCGCTCCCTGCTCGGGGAGCGGGTGTTCCGGCTGCTCCGCGGGGACGCCGGCGCGGCCGACGACGATGTGCTGCGACTGCGGCAGGCCGACGAGGAGAGCCGCACGGCGGGCTTCGACGCGGGCGTGCTGGAGGACTGGCGCACGGTGCTGGAGCTGGTGGCGGCCCGTCATTCACGGCTCGGTGCCCTCGACTGACACCGGGACACGGGCCTTCCGACGACTGACGGTCCGTCACAGAAGGGCTAGTGCGGAGTGCCCGAGATCCCGACGGCTACGCGTCGGCCCCGAAGGGCCCACAGTCCCGCTGGGGTCTGCTGATGGATCACAACCATGAAGAACGCGTGGCCTGCGCACCGGGCACTCCGGCACGACCGTCACCCTAGGACAGCGACGGTCGGGCCGGCCACCGGATTCCGCGGGGTCACCACTTGCCGGGCGCGTAGTCCTTCAGGAAGACGCCGTACAGGTCCTCGCCCGCCTCGCCGCGGACGATCGGGTCGTAGACGCGGGCGGCGCCGTCGACCAGGTCGAGCGGGGCGTGGAAGCCGGCCTCGGCGAGGCGCAGCTTGTCGTAGTGCGGGCGCTCGTCGGTGATCCAGCCGGTGTCGACGGAGGTCATGAGGATGCCGTCCGTCTCGAACATCTCCTCCGCGCTGGTCCGGGTGACCATGTTCATGGCCGCCTTCGCAGCGTTGGTGTTCGGGTGCCCGGCGCCCTTGTAGCCCCGGCTGAAGACACCTTCCATCGCGGAGACGTTGACGACGTACGCACGGCCGCTGGAGGCCTTCTTCGCGGCGTCGGCCATCGCCGGGCGCAGGGCGCTGATCAGGATGAACGGGGACGTGTAGTTGCACAGCTGGGTCTCCAGCAGTTCGACCGGCGAGATCTGGTCGATGGTCTGCACCCAGGTGTTGGATTCGACGACGTCGGGGACGAGGCCGCCGGCGTCGATGGCGGTGCCGTCGAGGTGCCGGGCGACGCTGGCGTTGCCCGCGACGAGGGCGAGGTCGGCGACCTTCTGGGCGTCCAGGCCGCTGGTGCCGACGGGCAGCGCGGCGATGCCGTCGACGGCTCCGGAGTTGAAGGCGCCGATCACATGATGGGCGGGGAGTTCACCGGCGGGCAGCGGGGCGCTCTCGCCCTCGACCAGGGCCGCGTAGGCGGAGGGCAGGCGGCGTACGGTCTGCGTCGCGTTGTTGATCAGGATGTCGAGCGGGCCCGCCTCGGCGACCTGCTCGGCGAGGGCGACGGCCTGCGCGGGGTCGCGCAGGTCGATGCCGACGACCTCCAGCCGGTGCAGCCAGTCCGCCGAGTCCTCCATCGCCTTGAACCGGCGGATGGCGTCCTTGGGGAAGCGGGTGGTGACGGTCGTGTGGGCACCGTCGCGCAGCAGGCGCAGCGCGATGTACATGCCGATCTTGGCGCGGCCGCCGGTGAGCAGGGCGCGCTTGCCGGTGAGGTCGGCGCGGGCGTCCCGCTTGGCGCGGTTCTCGGCGGCACAGCGCTGGCAGAGCTGGTGGTAGAAGTAGTCGACCTCGACGTAGCGGGTCTTGCAGGTGTAGCAGGAGCGGGGGCGCTGGAGTATGCCGGCGATCTTGCCGGACTCGGTCTTGGAGGAGGGCAGGATGCCCTCGGTCTCGTCGTCGATGCGCTCGGCGGAGCCGGTGGCGGTGGCCTCGGTGACGGCACGGTCGTGCGCGGTCTTGGCGGCCCGGCGCTCCTGGCGGCGGCGCTGCTTGACCGTGCGGTAGATGTGCGAGGTGGCCCGGCGGACCTTGATCGCGTCCGGGTGGTCGACATCCAGCTGGTCGAGCTCCTCGAGCACGCTCAGGCAGACGGCCAGGCGCTCGGGGTCGATGCCGGGCCCGTAGACCGCCTCGTCCATGGCCATGGAGGCCATGGAGCCGTCCTCTGTCACCGTCATCGCGCTGCCGCTTCCCTGATCACCCGCGCAGCGCTCCGACTCGCGCCCGCTTTCGAACGGGGAATTCTACGAAGCGGACCGGCTCACCGCCAAACCCGCCCACCCCAGCACCCGAGGCCCCCCGACGGCCCCACGCCCGCCGACGGCGAACAAGCCCCACGGGGGCCACCCGCACCCGAGAACGAAACCCGCACGGCTGGTGCGGGAGGGAACCCTTCCCCCCCCCGGGCCCGCGGCCGCCGACGGCGGGCAAGCCCCGCGGGGGCCACCCGCACCCGACGACGAAAGCCGCACGGGTGGTGCGGGTGGGAACCCCTTCCCGCCCTCCGGCCCGCGGCCGCCGACGGCGATGGGCCCGGCGGGTGGGAACCGCTCAAACCTCACACGCGGCCAGCAGCGCCGACACCTCGGCCGACACCGCGTGAGCGAACCGGTCCAGGTCCGGCACGGCCCGCGCATCCGCGACCAGCCCGTAGTGCACGCGCCCGCGATACGTGGAGATCGCCACCGCCAGCGCCTGGCCGGGGGCGAGCGGCGCCAGCGGATAGACCTCCTTCAGCTCGTGCCCGCCGAGCCGCAGCCCCAGACCCGGCAGCGGCACGCTCGTGACGAGGATGTCGAACCACAACCGGGCGGCCTGCCCGACGAGCGGCCCGCCGAGCCGGTGACCGAGGGCCGGGACGTGATCGGCGAGCAGCGCGACGGCACCGGCGCCCCGGTTCGGCCCCGCGTCCTTGTTGCGGATCATCGCGGTGCGCACGAAGTCCAGGCGGCCGAGCGGATCGGGCTCGTCCACCGGGAGCCGTATCAGATAGCCGGAGAGCCGGTTGCCCTGCGGGTGGGCGGTGCGCGGGCGGCGGCGGGAGACGGGGATGAGGGCGCGCGGCGACACCCCCTTGCTGCCGTCGCCGCGCTCGTCCAGCCAGCGGCGCAGGGCACCGGCGACGACCGCGATGAGCACGTCGTTCACGGTGCCGCCGACGGTCTTGCGCACCCGGTGCACATCGTCGATGTCGAAGACGACTCCGGCGGTGCTGCGGGTGCCGCTCGGGGCCGAGGTGAGCGCGGAGGTGGGCCGCATGCCGAGGGTGGACCGGGCGAGGGAGGCACCGATGTCCAGGGCCCGGCCCACGTCGGACAGCGCGCCCCTGACCAGCCCGGGAACGAGCCCCGGCAGCTTGCGTACGTCGGGCAGCAGACCGCGCGGCGACTCGATGGCGCGGGGCGCCCGCTCCGGCAGGTCCATCGGGTCGAGGACACCGGCGGCCAGCTTGAGTGCGCGCAGCCCGTCGGCGAGGGCGTGGTGGAACTTGAACAGCACCGCGAAGGACACCCCGTCCTCGCCGGGCAGCACATGCGCCTCCCACGGCGGCCGGCCACGCTCCAGCGGGCGTTCCATCAGCCGGCCGGCGACCGCGTGGAAGTCGGCGGTCGGGGCGTGCAGCCGTACGTGGTTCAGCGGGTCGAAGTCCGGGTCGGGCTCGCGGGCGGCGCCGCCGAAGGCGAGCGGCTGCCACACGTCGCGGATGCGCAGACGCAACCCGGGAACGGCGGCGGCGCGGGCGGCGAGCAGGTCGGCGGCATGGGCACCGGCGGTGGGTGAGTGGGCACCGAAGACGCCGAGCGCGCCGAGGTGCATCGGGTGCCGGTCGGACTCGATGTTCCAGAACGCCAGATCGAGTGGAGCGAGCAGGTCGGAAGTCAAGGGCTTGCCTCACGCGTCGACGAGGGGAGATCTGCAGTCACCCGCAGTCAAACTCCGACACCCGATTACGGTCAAGTATGATCAGGCTACGCTCAGTTAACAGCAGATTAAGTCCCGCCCCTCGGAAAGGGGCGGGACCCAAGTGATACGTGAGGTCACTTCAGAACGGGCTGCGCCGCCCCGGGTGACGTACCCCACTCAGACGGGCGCGGGCCGACCGTGAACGCGAGCGAACGCAGCGAACGCAGCGCACCCGTCGTCAGATACGTACGCCCGTGCGGTGTTCCGTCGGTGCGGACGGACTGGATGTAGCGGTCGGCGGCCGAGGTGCCGGGCGCCGCGATGGTCAGCCGGCCGCTCGGCCAGTAGCGGCGGTCCAGGGCGAGGTCGACGCGGTCGAAGACGGGCGTGGACAGGCCCCAGGTGCCGTAGCCCGGCTGGATCGGGAACAGCCCGATGGACGACAGCACGTTCCAGGCGGACATCGTGCCCAGGTCGTCGTTGCCGGTCATGCCGGTGGGGCCGTCGGTGAAGAGGGTCAGGGCGGCGTGCACCACGTCGGTGGTCTTCCACGGCTGACCGGTGGCCAGATAGGTGTAGGGCGCGATGAGGTCGGGCTCGTTCATCGGGTTGTACTTGTCGGCGTTGTAGTACGCGTACGCGTCGCCGTGCACCCACACCTCGCGGGCGGTCTTCGCGGGGTCCGCGAGCAGCCGGTCGTAGGCGAAGAAGGCGTCGAGGCGGTCGTTGGCCGCGCGCTCACCGCCGATGAGCCGCACCATGCCGGGCACGTCCTGCGGCACGAGCCACTGGTACTGCCAGGCGGTGCCCTCGTGGAACCCGATGCCGCGCGCCGGGTCGGCCGAGCCGGTGAAGGCGCCGACGGCGTCCCGGGCGCGGAAGAAGCCGGTGGCGGGGTCGAAGATGTTGCGGTAGTTCTGCGCGCGGGCGGCGTACCGGTCGGCATCGGCCTTGTGGCCGAGGCCCCGGGCCATCTGGGCCAGCATCGCGTCGGCGAGGGCGTACTCCAGCGTGACCGATGCCCCGTGGTGGTAGTCGGAGTCGCCCATCTTGGCCAACGGGCGGTCCTTGTCGAAGGGGGCGAAGCCGTGCGCGAGGTACTCGGCGTTGGCCTCCCGGCCGATGCCCGGGTAGTCGTCGGGCGGGACGCCGTCGGCGTTCTTCTTCAGCGCCCGGTAGGCCCGCTCCTCGAAGCCCTTGAGCAGCCCCATCTGATAGGCCGTGGTCAGGAAGGGGGTGACCGGGTCGCCGCTCATGACGTTCGTCTCGACCGGGCCGTAGCCCCACTTGGGCAGCCAGCCGCCGTCCTCGTCGATCGCGACGACCGAGCGGGCCATGTCCCGTGCCTCGCCCGGCGCGAGCAGCGCGAGCAGCTGGGCCTGGGTGCGGTAGGTGTCCCACAGCGACCAGTTCTGGTAGTACGTGAAGCCCTTGGCGCGGTGGACGCGCCGGTCCCAGCCGAAGTAGCGGCCGTCGGCGTCGCTGCCGATGTTCGGTGCGAGGAACGACCGGTACAGCGAGGAGTAGAAGGTCCGGCGCAGGGTGCTCGTGCCGCCCCGGACCCGGACCGCGGCGAGCCGCTTCTCCCACTCCTCGCGGGCCCGCTCGCGTACGGCGTCGAAGGACCGGCCGCGCTCGGCGCCGAGGTTCCCGGCCGCGCCGCGTGCGTCGACGTAGGACAGGGCGGTGGTCGCCTCGACCGTACGGTCCTTGGTGGTGTCGAACCGGACGTAGGCGCCGCCGGGTCCGCTGCGGGAGCCCGGGGTGAGCGTCTCGCCGTCCCAGGTGCCGTAGGCGGTGAAGGGCCGGTTGAAGCGGGTGATCGTGTAGACGGTGTAGGGGCCGGTGTCCCGGCAGAAACCGTGGCCGGTGATCTCGGTGCGCACGGTGTGGTCGTCGAGGATCTCGACGGAGCTGGAGACCGCCTTGTGCAGCGACTGGGCCGCGTTCAGCAGGACGTTGGCCTTGTCGGTGGCGGGGAAGGTGTAGCGCTGCACGCCGGTGCGCGCGCTCGCGGTCAGCTCGGCACGGATACCGGAGGACAGGCCGACACGGTAGTAGCCGGGGCTCGCCGTCTCGCCCGCGTGCGAGAAGCCGACCGCGTACCGGGTGTAGTCCGTCTGCGTGACGTCGCCGGTGGTGGGCAGCACGGGCAGGTCACCGCCGATGCGGCAGCCGACGCCGGAGAGATGGACCAGGGAGAAGCCGCGGATCCGGTTCTGCGTGTAGTCGTAGCCCGTGCTGTGCCCGGTGTCCGGGGAGAGCTGCACCATGCCGAAGGGCACGGCCGCGCCGGGGAAGGTGTTGCCCTCGTCCTGGCTCCCGATGAACGGGTTGACCAGATCGGTGAGGTGTCCGTCGGTCCGCTCGGCGGCCCGTGCGGTGGGGGTGGCGATCAGCGCGGACGCTGCCATCACCCCGGCCAGGCACAACCGCGTGCGCCGGGTCCCTCTCATGTCGGATGACCTCCGCAGGTTTTGGACATCGTTGTCTGCATCCTGAAGGTCGAACGACTCAAATCCGGGCAGGCTACGGCGATCGGGCCAAACGCGTCGCGCGGGACAGCGGCCGGATGGTGACGGTCCGTCAGAGCGTCAGCTTGAAGCCCTCATGGCTGCGGGCGAAGCCGAGCGCGCTGTAGAAGCGGTGCGCGTCCGCACGGTTCTTGTTGCTGGTGAGCTGAACGAGTGCGCAGCCGCGCGCCCGTGCCCGCTGGACGGCTCGCTCCATCAGCGTCCGGCCGAGCCCGCCACCGCGCCGGTCCGCGCGGATCCGCACCGCCTCGATCAGCGCCCGCTCGGCACCGCCCTTGCCGAGCCCGGGGATGTACGTGGCCTGCAGACAGCCCACGACCGTGCCGGAAGCGGCCTCACCTTCGACCAGAACCAGCAACTCGTTGCGCGGGTCCTCCTCGATCGCGGCGAAGGCACGCTCGTACGCCGCGGTCACCTCCACCGCCGCCGGATCCACCACCTTGTCCTCGTCGGCGAGCAAGGCGAGTACGGCGGGCAGGTCGGCACGGACGGCGGGCCGGAACACGAGCGCGGGAGCAGCGGACATGCGCCGACCCTAACCCGGGCTGCCGGGCGGGTCCCAGGGGTGTGCCGCGGGGCGGCGTCCTCGACCTCCATCAGGTCCTCGGCCACTGCGTCCAGTTCCCGCCGGTCGTACTCCGTGAGGAAGGGGAACAGGGCTCCGCAGTCGCGGCAGGCGCGCCCGAGGCAGGCCTCGAACTCCGGCGCATGCCGCGGACCCTATCCCTAGGGCACCCGCTGCCCCTTCCCCAGGGCGATCACCCCGCCCTTGGACACGGTGTACAGCTCCGCGTCCCGGTCCGGGTTGACCCCGATCGTCGCGCCCGGCGGGACCTCCACGTTCTTGTCCAGGACCGCGCCGCGCACCACCGCGCCCCGGCCGATGCGCACGTTGTCGTGCAGGACCGAGCCCTGGACCACCGCGCCGGGGTCGACCCGCACGCCCGGGGAGAGGACCGAGCGGGTGACCTGGCCGCGGATCAGGCAGCCCGCGCTGATGATGGACTCCCCCGCGATGCCGCCGCCGTTGAAGCGGGCCGGGGAGAGCTGGCCCGAGTGGGTGTAGATGGGCCACTGGCGGTTGTAGAGGTTGAACGCGGGGCGCTCGGCGATGAGGTCCATGTGCGCCTCGTAGTAGGCGTCCAGGGTGCCCACGTCCCGCCAGTAGCCCTGGTCGCGGGTGGTCTCGCCGGGCACGTGGTTGTCCCCGAAGTCGTACAGCCGGGCCTCGCCGCGCGCGGTGAGCTGGGGCAGGATCGAGCCGCCCATGTCGTGCACCGACTCCCTGTCCTCGGCGTCCCGTTGCAGTGCCTCGATCAGGGCCTTGGTGGTGAAGATGTAGTTGCCCATCGAGGCGAAGACGGTCTCCGGGTCGTCCGGCAGGCCGGGTGGGTCGGCGGGCTTCTCCAGGAAGCGCTCGACGGCCTGGCCGTCCGGGCCCGGTGTGATCACGCCGAAGGACGAGGACTCCACGCGCGGCACCCGGATGCCGGCCACCGTCACGCCCGCGCCGCCCTCGATGTGCTGGGCGAGCATCTGCCGCGGGTCCATGCGGTAGACGTGGTCGGCGCCGAACACGGCCACGTACTCGGGCTGTTCGTCGTAGATCAGGTTCAGGCTCTGCAGGATCGCGTCGGCGCTGCCCAGGTACCAGCGCGGGCCGAGCCGCTGCTGGGCCGGGACCGGTGTGACGTAGTTGCCGAGCAGGCTGGACATCCGCCAGGTGGTGGTGATGTGCCGGTCCAGCGAGTGCGACTTGTACTGGGTCAGCACGCAGATGCGCAGGACATCGGCGTTGACGAGGTTGGACAGGACGAAGTCGACGAGACGGTAGGTGCCGCCGAAGGTGACCGCTGGTTTGGCGCGGTCGGCGGTCAGTGGCATCAGGCGCTTGCCCTCGCCGCCCGCCAGCACGATCCCGAGAACCGAAGGCCCACCACGACGCATGGCCGCTCCCCTCACCCTGGATGAACCATGGATGCCCCGAGCAGACGGGACTAAGCCTGCTTGCGGATCTCCTCGTACAACGCGGCCGTGCGCCGGGCCACCGTGTCCCAGCCGAACTCCCCGACCGCACGCGCCCGTCCGGCCTCCCCCATCCGCCGGGCCGCGTCCGGATCGCCGAGGAGGGAGTCCAGCGCGCGGGCGAGATGCGTCTCGAAGTCGTCGTCCACGTCGGCCAGGAGGCCCGTACGGCCGTCGTCCACGACCTCCGGGATGCCGCCGACCCGGGAGGCCACGACCGGGGTGCCGCAGGCCATCGCCTCCAGGTTGACGATGCCGAGGGGTTCGTACACCGAGGGGCAGGCGAACACGGCCGCGTGCGTGAGGAGTTGGATCACCTCCGGGCGCGGCAGCATCTGCGGGATCCAGAACACACCCGCGCGGACCCGGCTCAGCTCCTCGAACAGCTCCCGGAACTCCCGGTCGATCTCCGGGGTGTCGGGCGCGCCCGCGCACAGCACGACCTGGGCGCCGGGGTCGATGTCCCGTACGGCGCGCAGCAGATGGGGCACGCCCTTCTGGCGGGTGATCCGGCCGACGAACAGGACGTAGGGGCGGGCGGGGTCGATGCCGTGCCGGGTGAGGGCGTCGGTGCCGTGGTCGGGCCGGTAGAGGCGGGTGTCGATGCCGTTGTGCACGACGTGTACGGCGGCCGGGTCGAGCGCCGGGTAGCAGGCGAGGATGTCCTCGCGCATGGCCCCGGACACGGCGATCACCGCGTCGGCGGCCTCGACGGCCGCGCGTTCGGCCCAGCTCGACAGGGCGTATCCGCCGCCCAGTTGTTCGGCCTTCCAGGGGCGCAGCGGCTCCAGCGAGTGGGCGGTGAGCACGTGCGGAATGCCGTACAGGAGCTTGGCGAAGTGCCCGGCGAGGTTCGCGTACCAGGTGTGGGAGTGGACGAGTTCGCGGCCTTCGAGGGCGGCGGCGATGGACAGGTCCACGGAGAAGGTGCGCAGCGCGTCGTTGGCGCCGTCGAGCGCGGACCAGGGGCGGTGGCGTACGACGCCCACGCCGCGGCCCTCGCCCCAGCAGTGCACCTCCAGGTCCACCAGGGAGGTCAACTCCCGGGCGAGGAACTCCACATGGACACCGGCGCCGCCGTACACGCCCGGGGGGTACTCCCGGGTCAGCAGTCCCACTCGCACCCGACAACCCCCTCGCACCGGTGGCAGGTCCTCTTCATGGTCACCCAGATGCGACTCCCGGGGAAGAGCGCGGCGGCCGGGTGAAGCAGCAGTCGCCGCAGACCCCGCCGCCGGGGACCCGGTAGTACAGGCAGCAGCTGCGGCGACGGAAGGCGGTGCCGGTGCGGGTGCCGGTGGTGCGCAGCAGGGGGTGGGCGAAGAGTTCGCCGGTCAGGGCGCGGGCCCGGCCGGCCGCGTCGGTACGGCCGTGTGCGCGGGCCCAGCGGTCCAGTTCCCGGGCCGCCCCGGCGAGCGCGGAGCCCGCGTTGCCCCACAGCAGTCCGGGTGCGCTGCCGTAACGGGTTCTCAGGGCTTCCACCAGGGGCTCCAGATGTGCGTGCAGCACGGTTGCGGCGAGGGTGGCGGCGTCGCCGGAAAGGGGGCGCAGTTCGGTCAGGTACAGGTCGTCTGGGGCGGCGGCAAGGGGATCCCAGCGCAGCAGGCGCGGGTCGAGGTCGGGCAGCCTGCCGTACAGGACGGCGCAGCCGAGGGCCGCCGACCACAGCCGGGCGGCGAGCCCCTGCTGGGCGATGGAGGCGGCGACACGCGGCTCGGGGGTGCGGAGCCGGTCCGCGACCACGGCCACCCGCACCGCCAACGCGTCCGATGTCACCCGTTCGTAGGTTTCGGCGAGGGTCGGGAGTTGCCCGGGATCCGGTCCGCCGGCGGCTTCGGCCGGGGCCGGGACCGTACGCAGGACGAAGAAGCCGCCGAGCGGGCGGAGGGCGGCGAGAGCGGGGTCGAGGTCCACGACAGGTACTGGTACCAGGCCCGTTCCCGGACCGGTGCCCGGGGTCCCCGTCCCGCACACCCGTCCCGAGGATGATCGCGCGGCTGGTGTACTCCATCGGCAGTAGGAGGCATTGCGTGCTCAGGTACGACGACGGGAAGAGCGCGGACCGGCAGAGTGTTGGCCATGGAAGCCGACCGTACGCCGCGCCGGGCTCAGGGCCCCCGCCGCACGCAGAGGAGATGCCGATGAGCTCCCTCGCGTTGTCCGTGCTGCTGTCGTTCGTGTCCGCCCTCGCCTACGCGGCCGGCGCGATCGTGCAGGAGCAGGTGGCGGTGTCCGCCCCGGACAGTGCGTATCTGCCGCTGCGCCGGCCGAGTTGGTGGGGGGCGCTGGCGCTCAACGGTGTCGGCGGCCTGCTGCACGTGGTGGCGCTGGCCTACGGCCCGCTCAGCCTGGTCCAGCCGCTCGGCGCGCTGACCATCGTCTTCGCGCTGCCCATGGCGGCGCTGTGCGTCGGCCGCCGGGCCGGGGCGACCGCATGGCGCGGCGCGGTCATGGCCACGGTGGGCCTCGCCGGCCTGCTGTCCCTGGTCGGCTCCTCCGACAGCCACTCCCTCGACTCCGCCCAGCGGGTGGCGGTCGCACTGGTCACCGGCGGGGCGGTCGTGGCGCTGATGTGCGCCGGCCGGGCCGCCCAGCGGCACCCGGCGGTGCGCAGCGTGCTGCTCGCCACCGCCTCCGGCACAGCGTTCGGCATGTCGTCGGTGTTCACCAAGACCGTCGCCGTCGACTGGACACACGGCATCGACCTGGCCGACCTGCCCTCCCTCGCGGTCGTCGGCGTGTTCGCGACCGGCGGTGTCCTGCTGTCCCAGGCCTCCTACCGGGGCGGCGGCCTCGCCGCCCCGCTGGCCACGCTGACCGTGGTCAACCCGGTGCTGGCGGCGGCCGTCGGCATCCTGATGTTCGGCGAGTCGTTCCGCTACGGCGGCACGGGCACCGCGCTCGCCGTGAGCTGCGGCGTGGTGGCGGCCGGCGGGCTGATCATGCTGACGACCGAGCGGATCGAGCGCGCCGGGGCGCCGTCCCTGGCGGACGGCGGCCAGGAACCGGTCTCCGCCTCGGTTGCCCCCACCACGGAAGGGCTCCCCGCCATGCCGCAGCAGCGAGTTGCGGCTCCGGCCGAGACCGAGGGGGCCAAGCGCCCCGAGGCCGCCGGCGCGCTCGACGAGCCGGTGCTGCGGGAGTTGCTGACGCCCGGACCGGGTGGCAGCGGGGAGCGCGCCGACGGCGGCGGACCGCCGGCCGACCTCGTGCTCCCCGCGTCGTACACCGCGCTGCCCTCGGGCGTCCAGGTACCACTGCCGGTCCTGGACAGGCAGCGTACGGGCGTCAGATCCTGACGCCGCCGGCCCGCAGGTAGGACAGTGGGTCGATGTCCGTACCGAAGCCGGGTCCGGTCCGCACCTCGAAGTGCAGGTGCGGGCCGGTGACGTTCCCGGTGGCCCCGGACCGGCCGATGCGCTGGCCGGCGGTGACGCTCTGCCCGATCCGCACCGAGATGGCCGACAGGTGGCCGTACTGGGTGTAACGGCCGTCGGCGTGCCGGATCACCACCTGGTAGCCGTACGCGCCGCCCCACCCCGCGGCCACCACCTGCCCGGCCTCGGCGGCCTGCACGGAGGTGCCGGTCGGCACGAGGAAGTCGACGCCGGTGTGGTAGCCCTTCGACCAGTGCGCGCCGGCCACGCGGTAGCCGGTGCCGATGGGCGCGTCGACCGGGGCGACGAGCGTGCGGCCGGTGGACGTGGTCCGGTGCGGCGCGGTCGTGTGCTCCGAAGAGGCCTTCTTCTTCGGGGACTTCGGGGACTTGGTGTCGGTGGCGGCCGTGCCGCGCAGGCTGAGCCGCTGGCCCGGCAGGATGAGGTCGGGATCGGCGCCTATCGTCGCGCGGTTGCCGGCGTAGAGCCCGTGCCAGCCGCCGCGGACGTGGTGCTCCTCGGCGATCCCGGACAGCGTGTCGCCGTGCACCACCGTGTACATCTCGGTCCGGCCGGCGCGGGACTGCGGGGTGGTCTGCGGCCGCACGTCCCGTACGGACGTCTTCCTCTCGGCCTGCACCGGCCGGGTCGCGGCGCTGTCCGTGTGCGTGCCGGGGTCCGCGTCCCCCCGGGTCAGCCCGGCCCGCACCGAGCACACCGGCCAGGCGCCCGGGCCCTGCCCGTCGAGGACCTTCTCGGCGACGGCGATCTGCTCGTCCCTGGTCGCGAGGTCGGCGCGCGGGGCGTACCGGGTGCCGCCGTACGCCTCCCAGGTGGACTGGGTGAACTGCAGCCCGCCGTAGTAGCCGTTGCCCGTGTTGATGCTCCAGTTGCCGCTGGACTCGCAGGCGGCGACCTTGTTCCAGGTGGCGGCGTCGGCCGCGTCGGCCGTACCGGCGGCGACCAGCGGGATCGCGAGGCCGGCGCCGCCCGCCGTGACGGTGAGTGAGGCGCGGTTGATCCTGTTCGGCTGGTACCGGCGATGCCGGCCGCGTACGGCCATGTCCGAATTCCCCTCGGCATGCGTCAGGAGGGGCAAAAGTAAGCGCCACGAACAGGCCATGACAAGACGGAAATCCGGCCGCACGCACCGCCCAAGTGGCCGGTAACGGCCCCTGCTTGACCTGAATCGCCGGAGACTGAGGCTCCGGAGGCCCTCACCGCGTACTCAAGCCTGGCGGGTCGGATGTGCGCTCGCCGTGGCGGCACGTCAGGATGGGCGAGAACCCGTACTGACGGAGCCGTAGTCACGAGGCAGTTAGGGAGCAGGCGGCATGAGCACTTCAGCGCAGATCGGTGTCACGGGCCTCGCGGTCATGGGCCGCAACCTCGCCAGGAACTTCGCTCGCAACGGCTACACGGTCGCCGTGCACAACCGTACGGTGGGGCGGACCAAGGCGCTGGTGGAGGACTTCGGGAACGAGGGGGACTTCATCGGGGCCGAGACCGCCGAGGAGTTCGTGGCGGCCCTGGAGCGCCCCCGCCGCCTGGTGATCATGGTGAAGGCCGGTGAGCCGACGGACGCGGTGATCCAGGAGTTCGCGCCGCTGCTGGAGCCCGGCGACATGATCATCGACGGCGGCAACGCACACTTCGCGGACACCCGGCGCCGGGAGCGGGAGCTGCGCGAGCGGGGCATCCACTTCGTCGGCACGGGCATCTCCGGCGGTGAGGAGGGCGCGCTGCACGGACCGAGCATCATGCCGGGCGGATCGAAGGAGTCGTACGACTCCCTGGGCCCCATGCTGGAGAAGATCTCCGCGAAGGCGGCCGACGGCGCGCCCTGTGTGACCCACGTGGGCCCCGACGGTGCCGGGCACTTCGTGAAGATGGTCCACAACGGCATCGAATACGCCGACATGCAGCTGATCGGCGAGGCCTACCAGCTGCTGCGCGATGTCGCCGGGTACGAGCCCGCGCAGATCGCGGACATTTTCCGCACCTGGAACCGGGGCCGGCTGGACTCGTACCTGATCGAGATCACGGCCGAGGTGCTGTCGCACGTGGACGTGGCGACCGGCAAGCCCTTCGTGGACGTGGTCGTGGACCAGGCCGAGCAGAAGGGCACCGGCCGGTGGACGGTCCAGATCGCACTGGACCTGGGCGTGCCCGTGTCCGGCATCGCCGAGGCGGTCTTCGCCCGCTCGCTGTCCGGGCACGCGGGGCTCCGCGAGGCCTCGCGGGGGCTGGCGGGCCCGAAGGCCGTACCGCTGAGCAAGGAGGAGGCCGCGGCCTTCGCGGACCGGGTCGAGCAGGCGCTGTACGCGTCGAAGATCGTGTCCTACACGCAGGGCTTCCACGAGATCGCCGCGGGCAGCGAGGAGTACGGCTGGGACATCGACCTCGGCGCGGTGGCCTCGATCTGGCGGGGCGGCTGCATCATCCGGGCCGCGTTCCTGGACCGGATCCGCGCCGCGTACGACGCCCGGGCCGATCTGCCGAGCCTGCTGTCGGACGAGACGTTCGCGGGCGAGATCGCCGCCGCGCAGGACGACTGGCGTGAGGTGCTGATCGCCGCGACGCGGCAGGGGGTGCCGGCGCCGGGGTTCGCGGCGGCGCTCGCGTACTACGACGCGCTGCGGGCGAGTCGCCTGCCGGCGGCCCTGACGCAGGGGCAGCGGGACTTCTTCGGGGCACACACCTACCGCCGGGTGGACCGGGAGGGGGCGTTCCACACGTTGTGGGGTGGGGATCGCTCGGAGGTTTCCGCGTAGTCGGCTTGTGCGCCCAAGGGGTGCCCCTTGCCGTGGTGCCCGGTGTCGTCAGGTGAGCGGGGGGCCCGGCTCGGGGTTCGGTACGGGCTCCGGGCCCGGTGGGATCGGAGACGGTGAGGGTTCGGGTGGGCCCGGGGCCGGCGGTGGGGTCGGGCCCGGGCCCGGTGGGGGCGGGGTGGGCTGGGGGACCGGCTCGGGGGGCGGGACCGGGCTCGGGTACGGGTCCGGTGGCGTGGGACCTGGACCCGGTGGCGGCCCCGGAGGGACCGGGTCGGGATGCGGGTTCGTCATGGTGTCCTCCGGCATCGCTGGACGTCGCCTCTGGACTACTCCCCCGCCTACCCGACCCTCGCGCGGCCACTCACCCGAGGGGGCCAGCCGCCCGGTCCCGGCTCACACCCGGCCCCTCGGTCAGGCGCGGACGGCCTGCGGGCTGCGCTGCTGGTCCGATCCCGGCACCGGCTCGGACGGGTCGGCGCCGAGGGAGACGATGCGGTTGGCGGCGTCGACGTGCACGACCCGCGGCTCGAGCTGCCGCGCCTCGGCGTCGGTGACCTGGGCGTAGCTGATGATGATCACCAGGTCTCCGGGGTGCACGAGATGGGCGGCCGCCCCGTTGATCCCGATCACCCCGGACCCGCGCTCGCCCTCGATGACGTACGTCTCCAGCCGGGCGCCGTTGGTGATGTCGACGATGTGCACGAGCTCGCCCGGCAGCAGGTCGGCGGCGTCGAGCAGGTCGGCGTCGATGGTCACCGATCCCACGTAGTGCAGGTCGGCCTGGGTGACGGTGGCTCGGTGGATCTTGGACTTGATCAGAGTTCGCAGCACTTTAGACTCCTAGAAGACGGCTCCCCGCCAACTTTCTGCAGGTCAGGGGCGTCCTTTACTGTACATCGGCACGCCTTCGACTCGAAGACCTTCTAGAACATCGTGCCCCGTGGCGAGCAGGCTTCTCACCTGCGCAATCTGCGCGCAACAGGCTGTCGCGAAGCCGTCGACCAGGAGCATGTACGGAAGACTGTCCCGGTCCAATGCTGAGGGGATGCTGACTTACCTGATGAGTCATCAAGCAAGGCGAGGGATCCAGAGCAAGCTGCTAACTGGAGTCAGCGGCGGTGAGGTGGAGGACCAGGACCGACCAGCACGCTCCACCACCACACGGCCGAGCGCTTCCGCGACATTTCCCCTCTTCGCCCCGCCCAAGACGAGCCTCCGGGCGCAGTGAGACGAGAGCCCGCGCGGCAATCATCGACCGCTGCTTGGCCTCGCGTCCCGCGTGGGCCACTCCCGCCAGTGCCGCGGCCGAAGGCGCCGTCCAGATCGCCGTGTGCCGCCGTGCCAGTGTCCCGGTCGGGGGCATGGTAAGGGGAGTCGGGGTCGTCGCTGTCGTGGACCCGAGGCGCCCGACTCTCGATGACCGCAGCCGCTTCGTCCCACAGCGCGAACCTCAAATGGAGTGAGCTGTGCCCGGGCAGGCCGACGGCATGGCGGGCGAATGCGTAGATCAGCCCCTGTGTGACACCGTGGGTGCCGTACCGGCCAGAGCTTACGATTGCTTCTGCCTCGTCTGTGACGACACGGAAGGTAAAAACCGGATCGATCTGCGCGGCTCTGCTCAGGGCGTCGAGGGAGGTCTCCCCGCTAAGTTCAGCCAAGCGCCCGGGCCGCAACAGCTCAGGCCACGAGCCGGTCGGGTTAGATTCACTCCAGGTCCTCGTCCGTCGCCATGGAGTCAACAGCCTCACATGTTCGTAGAGTTCGATGCCGTCCCGTTCAGCCCCGTGGGTGAGCAACATGTGGTGTGCGGTGCCACCCCCGCCGGGTTCGGCGCGCCGGTATACGTCCAGAACCCGGACGCACAGCCGAACGACGTCTTGAGGAACCTGCTCCAGCGCTACCCGCGGTTGCCGAAAGGGTTGAAGTCCGCCGGCGAACTCAAGGCCGCAGGGCTGCGCGCGTCGAACTTGTTCCGTCCCGACGCCTACGTACTCGGACCTCCGCAGCTGGTTGCCGTCCCGGGGGCACCCACGAGCACCGGGCGCATGACGCCGGAATGGGAAGAGACCGTATATCCGCCGGCTCCTGTCTACCGCGCGGATCAAGCTGTCCCCTTCTCGGCGCCACCCGATGCCGACGAAGCCCAAGCCGTCCGCCATGCTGCGATCCGTTGGGCCCAGGACGTCCTCGACGACCCGGATACGGTCATTCTGGCCGTCAGCGCCATCGGATCATCTGCCCCGTCCACCCCGCCCCTGGAACGGGCCGTGCCGTATGAGATAGCACTCACCTCGGCCGATGGCTTCAAGAGATGGCATCAATTCATCAACCCCGAAGGGGAAACGACATACCTGCAGCAGCTTCGACCCGGCCACCACGACCCTGCGGAACTCGAAGCCGCCCCACGTTTCCGCGAGGTAGCTGACACCCTGCTGCACAGACTCCAGGGCAAGCGCGTCGTCACCTACGGACGCAACCTCCAGTACGCCGCGATCTACGCAGGGCTGGAGTACGCCTGGCTACGCGACGGCCTCCCTTACGGTGCCCTGTGGCCGGACACGGCGACCACACTCACGAAGTTGAACCGCAGCCGCTGGGAGTGCGCGCATCTGCGCCACGGCGAGTTCAACAGCGACTGGGATGCGGCCGCCGGTCACTTCGCAGTGCCGGCTGAGGAGCCGGCCGCCGATGCACTCGACCGCTGCCTGATGATCGTTGCCCTGCTGCGCCGCATGGCAGATCCGGCTCGGCGCTACGCGGAGCTGAATGCCCGGGCGGAGCGCGCCGTGCAGGACGGCAGGAGCCACCGCCCCCGCCCCCAAGGTGGTCAGCGGCTGAGCCGCATCGCCGCATCCCGCCATGCGGTGCTCGAGCGCAGCCAAGGGGCCTGCGAGAACCCCCGCTGCCCTGATCCCCGCTACACCTCGGCACTCAGCCGCAATGGCTCCTACCTGTTGGAGGTGGATCACATAGACGATCACGCCAAGGGGGGCGCGGACCTCCCCAAGGCCATGATCGCTCTGTGCCCGAACTGCCATGCCCTGAAGACCCGTGGGACGGTGACCGACGAATTCCGTGCTCTCCTTCGCGCTACGGCTCTCGCCAGGCACCAGGAACTGCTCGCCGCAGCTCGATGAAACCTGCCCCTTCATCGGCACCGACAAGTTGGCCGATGGGTGGGCCGTGCCTAGTGCTGTAACCGCATAGGTTCGCCGGGTCGGCGGTCGTAGCGGTTGGATGTGCGGTGACATCCGATCCGACCGCTGGAGGCGCGGTGGCCGAGCCCGTCCGTGTGCGCAGACTGACCGACCAGGAGGGGCAGAAGCTGCAGCAGATCGTGCGCCGGGGCAGCACCAGTTCGGTTCGCTACCGGCGGGCGCTGATGCTGCTGGCCTCGGCCGGCGGGAACCGGGTGCCGGTGATCGCCCAGCTGGTCCAGGCCGACGAGGACACCGTCCGGGATGTGATCCACGCGTTCAATGAGAAGGGCCTGGCCTGCCTGGACCCTAATTCGTTGGTAGCGGCACCGGCGCGGCTTCTCGGAGCACTGCCGGACTGTTCGAGTGCGGGACTGTGACGCCTTCCTGGACCCCGGCTGACGAAGCCTTCATTGAGAGCGGCGCATGACCCCGTACTTGTGAGCATGGGGACATGGCGCCTTACGTCTTCCTGCCTTCGAGCCCTCCCGGGAGAGCGGCCCAGGTCCCCGTGCTCGTGGTGGTGGCGGTCGCGTGGACGCCGCGCGGGATCGGTCAGGATCGCGCCGGCGTCCGGGAAGGGTGCGCCCAGGGGGGGGAATGGCCTGCGCGGACGCAGCAGGACGGTGGTGCTCGCACCCCACGGGAGGTGCAACCGGCCCGTCCTGGTGTTGGTACGAGTGGCCCAACGGCGAGCCGACCAACGGAGGTTGAAGCGCGACAGCGCGTCGAACGGCACGGTCTGAAGCGTGATCGACAGCGTTACCGACCACCAGGAGTCATGCTGTTCGTCAGGGCCGGGAAGCCGGATCGGCTCGGAGACGAGTTGGGCACCCTGGTCACGCGGTCCGCGCGGCATGGCTCGGAAGATGAGGTGCCCACCGTCGTACGGGTACGGGCCCAGGGCGAGGATCCGGCGGGCCAGCCAGTCGGGGCTGAGGCTGTACTGGTGCGGTGACGGACGCAGCGGTGCCGCCTGGGGCGTGTCACACGGCATGAGTTCGTGGTGGACGGTCTCCCAGCGCGGTGGATGGGCAGCCATTTCTGCGGGCCTCGGCCAGCGCCGCCGCGAACTCCTCCCGCGCGATCACCGCCCGCTCGCAAGCCCACTCGGCCTCGGCGAGCGCGGCCGCAGCGCGCTCCGCCTCCTCGCGGCACTTCTCCAGGCGCTGACGCGCGGACAGCTCCCGCTCCTCCAGCAGCCCCATGAGCGACGGCATCCAGCCCTCCGACGGTGCGGTGACACGACACCGCCATCCCTGCCGCCCATCCTCCGAGAACATGCCTGACCTGCGGAAACAAAGCCATCACGTTCGGATTGACAACGGCTTCTGACACTATTGGTCCTCATGAGTGCGGGTTTGTTGGTGATTGTCAGTCAGCGGCCTGTCAGTTCCAGCAGGAGGCGCGGGACGTCGACGGCGGCGTGGCCGGTGTGGGGCTCCACGGCCATGGGCTCGGAGCAGAGCAGGATCGGGCCGTCGTCGGGGTGGTCCGGTAGTCGGCCGTGGCTGCCTCGTACACAGGTGGCGTCGAGCGGGACCACGGAGAGTGTGGCGCGCATGCCGAGCCGTCTGCGGAGCAGGGCGCCGGCGGCCTTCAGCCTGATGAGCGGGTCGGCGGGGTCCATGAAGAGTTCTGCGGGGTCGTAGCCGGGCTTGCGGTGAATGTCCACGCAGCGGGCGAAGTCCGGTGCGCGGGCGTCGTCGAGCCAGTAGTAGTAGGTGAACCAGGAACGGCTGTCGGCGATGGCGACCAGTTCACCGGAGCGCTCGTGATCGAGGGCGAGCTCCGCCTTGCCGCTGTCGTCGAGGACGCGTTCGACGCCCGGCAGCGCCGCCACGAGGTTGCGCACGTGCGGCACGTCCGCGGGGTCCCGGACGTGGAGGTGTGCCACCTGGTGGTCGGCGACGGCGAAGGCGCGGGAGGTGAACGGGTCGAGGTACTCCATGCCGGCTTGGGTGCAGACCGAGAGCAGCCCGGCCTCGCGCAGGGCGCGGTTGAGGTGGACGGGGTGGTCGACGGCGGTGATGCCGTACTCGGAGAGCGCGACGACGGCGACGCCGCGCTCCTGGGCGAAGTCCAGCAGGGGCGCGACGGCGGCGTCCAGCTCCACGGCGGCGGCCCCGGCCTGCGGGCTGTGGGGGCCGTGTCTCTGCAGGTCGTAGTCGAGGTGTGGCAGATAGGCCAGGGTGAGGTCGGGGTTGGTCGTACGCATGACATGCCGGGTGGCGTGGACGATCCACCGGGTGGAGCGGAGGGAGGCGGCCGGGCCCCAGTAGTGGAAGAGCGGGAAGGGGCCGAGGAGTCGGGTGAGTTCGTCGTGCAGGGCGGCTGGGACGGTGTAACAGTCCGGGGACTTGCGGCCGTCGGCGTGGTACACGGGCCGCGGGGTGACCGTGATGTCGGTGCCTGCGCCCATGGCGTACCACCAGCAGACGTTGGCGGTGCGGTGGCCGGGGAAGAGGCGGCGGGCCGTCTCCCAGACCTTCTCGCCCCGCACCAGGTGGTTGTGCTGGCGCCACAGCAGGACCTCACCGAGGTCGCGGAAGTACCAGCCGTTGCCGACGATTCCGTGGTCGCGGGGGTGCAGGCCGGTGACGAGGCTGGACTGGACGGTGCAGGTGACAGCGGGGAAGACGGGGGTGAGAGGGGCCGCGTGACCCTGGTCGGCCAGGCTCCGCAGCCGGGGCATGTGCCGCAGGAGACGAGGGGTGAGGGCGGCGACGTTCAGGACCAGCAGGGGCCGGGCAGCGGAGAGGGACCGGTGGTGGCTCATGGGGTGGCCTCCAGCCCGGTGGCGAGCAGGCGGTCGCGGGTCCAGGCCAGTTCGGCCGCGATTCCCGTGATCAGGCCCTCCGTGCCGCTGGGGCGTTCGGCGCAGGGCAGCACCGACCAGGTGTAGGTCTCGACCTCCAGGTGGTCGGTGACGGCGCGGGGGCCGGCCACCAGTTCCCGGATGATCCGCGTGAGTACCGGCCTGGTCGAGGAAAGGGGCGGCGCGGGTTCGGCGTGTACCGGGATGTGGAAGTGCACGCGCCAGGGGCGTGCCGGACCGGAGTCCGTGGCGGGTTCCTGGAGGGCGAGGGAGAGGTCGTCCCAGCTCTGCGGTGGGTGTCCGTCTGCGACCGTCCTGGTCTGGTGGAGAAAGCGTGGCTCGTCGAAGGCGGCGAGCGCCTCCCGCACCTCGGCCCGTGCGGGTTCCCCGGCTTCGAGGGCGGCGGAAAGCTGTGCCTTGACGACGGGGAGCCCCGCGTCGGCCAGGCGGCAAAGTGCCGGGCCGGGCTCCTCGAAGTCGACGGCCAGATGACAGGCGTCGAGGCACACCCCGAGGTGACGAGGATCGACGCGGCCCGCCAGGCGGGCACAGGCGTCGGCGATGGTGGCCACGCTGCACCCTGGTTCGGGTTCCAGGCCCACGCGGATCTCCCGCCCGGTCTCCGCCGCGAGCTTGCCCAGTCCTTCGGCCAGCTGGTCGAGGTGGCGCAGCGCCGTGTCGTGGCTCTGCGCCGACCAGGGCGTACGCCACCCCAGGGGGAGCGTGGAGATACTGCCGCGTGCCGCGTCGTCGGGCAGCAGTGCGGCCAGGACTCGGGCGAGGTCGAGGGTGTGGGCGAGGCGCTCGGGGTCGGTCCAGTCGGGTCGGTAGACCGCTTTCTTGACCGTGGGCTCGTGGAAGCCGCGGTAGGGGAAGCCGTTGAGGGTGACGGTCTCCAGGCCGCGTGCGATCAGTTCACGGCGCAGCCGGTCGGTGGCGTCCTGGTTCGCGGCCAGTTCTCGGGACACGTCGCGGGCGAGCCACAGACCGAGGCAGAGCCGGTCCACGCCGAGGCGTGCGCGGACGGGTTCGGCGTAGACGTCGAGTTGGCGCAGTACCCCGTCGAAGTCTTCGGCGGGGTGCACGTTGGTGCAGTAGGCGAGGTGGAGCACGGTGCCGTCGGGATGGCGCAGGCGCATGGTGCTTGGCGTCCTTCTTCCGGTCGTCCGCGGCGTCGGGTTGTCCGGCCGTCAGCCGCCGCGGGCGAGGGAGTTACCGAGGTAGGTGGTGGCGGGGAGCCGCTGGGCGGATGCGTGTGGGGTGTCCGGCACGTCGAGCTTGCCGCTCTGGCCGTAGAAGGCCACCGGGTTGTGCCAGAAGACCTGCTCGATCCGGTCGCCGTCGAAGCCGGCGGCGCGCATTGCCTCGGCGGTGTGGACGGTGCTCAGCGGATCACTGCGCCCCCAGTCGGCCGCCGAATTGACCAGCATGCGGTCGACTCCGTAGTCGGCCAGGATGCGCGTGGTGCGTGCGGGGTCCAGCTTCGTGTGCGGGTAGACGGAGAACCCCATCCAGCATCCGGTGCCCGCGACTTCGCCGACGGTCTCCTCGTTCAGATGGTCGATGAGGACCCTCTCCGGCGGGAGGCCGGACTCGCGCAGGACGTCGAGCGTACGCCGGGTTCCGGTCAGCTTCTCCCGGTGCGGGGTGTGTACGAGGACGGGCAGGTCGAACTCGGCGGCGAGCGCCAACTGGGCTGCGAGCGCCTCGTCCTCCTGTGGTGTGAGGGAGTCGTACCCCACTTCCCCCACGGCGACCACCGGGTCCTTGGGCAGATAGCGCGGCAGCAGGTCGAGCACCTTGGAGCAGCGGGGGTCGTTGGCCTCCTTGGGGTTGAGCGCCAGGGCGCAGTGGTGCCGGATGCCGTACTGGGAGGCGCGGAACGGCTCCCAGCCGATCAGGGAGTCGAAGTAGTCGGCGAAGCTACCCGCGTTGGTGCGCGGCTGACCTAGCCAGAAGGCGGGTTCCACCACGGCCCGGACGCCTGCGGCACGCATGGCCTCATAGTCATCGGTGGTCCTGGACGTCAGATGGATGTGGGGGTCGAAGATGCGCACGAGGTACCTGTGTTGCGTGAGGGGATGGTGGTGGGTTCCGAGAGGAGCAAGGTCACGTCGGCGGGGAGCGGACGGCCGGCCGTCGTCAACTCCCTGGCGTAGTACCGGGTCATGCCCGCGAGCTCGGCGTCGCGCCGCGCGTCCAGGTCGGCCACGGCCCGTAGCGGAATCGAACAGTGCAGGCACTTCATGACCGCCTGCCGCCATGCCGCCCCGTCCAGGTGCCGGGCACCGTACGGGCCGAGGGCCGCGGCGATCAGCCGCAGGTCGTTGGTCCGCAGGGCATCGGCCACCAACGGCAGTGCGTGGTCCGCCGTGTCGATGACGGACAAGGAGCGCAGCACGCCGCGCCGTTCGGCGGCGTCCCCTCCGTGGTACAGCTCGGTGGCCACGTCGGCCAGCCTGGCGGGCGGAGCGCAGAGCGCGGCCAGCAGCAACGTACGAGCCGCGTCGTCCACCGTCCAGTACAGGCAGGCGGGCGGCACGGCGCCTACCGACGGGTCGGGGACGGCGACAGCCCCCCGGGCGAGTACCACCCGGCCACAGCGCCGCCCGGCCTCGGCGAACCGCCGGGGGAGGGCGGCCGGAGCGCCGGCAACCTCTTCGACGGCGGCCTCCAGCCAGGCCACTGAGCCCGCACCGGCATGGCGCGTCACCGCGGCGCGCAGCCGCCCCAGGGGCACGGTCGCGGCGTTTGCGAAGCCGTCGGGCGCATTCACTGGGCCGCCCCCGCAGGCACGGCGGAGGAATCGGCGGCCCGCAGGAACGTCAGGGAGCGGGCGGCCAGTCCGGGCGCGTCGTGGCTGTGCCGGGGCAGTTCCACACTGACCAGGCCGTGATAGCCGACCTCGGCCAGGGCGTCCAGCACGGGCGGGAAGTCGATCTCGCCCGCACCGAACTCCAGGTGCTCGTGCACGCCGCGCCGCATGTCCTCGATCTGGACGTTGACCAGGCGCGGCCCGGCCCGCCGGACGCAGTCGGGTACGGGCGCGTCCTCCAGGCAGCGGCAGTGGCCGATGTCGAGGGTGAGCCCCAGGCGAGGCGGGTCGCCGAGTCGGCGGCTAAGCCGGTCGTAGGCGTCCAGAGTGTCCACCAGCATGCCCGGCTCGGGTTCGAAGCCGAGTACGACGCCGTGCCGCTCGGCCTCCTCGACCGCCCACGAGCAGCCGCTGTACAACCTGTCCCAGGCGGCCTCGGGCGCCAGCTCGGCAGGACACGCGCCGCTCCACAGCGACACCGCTTCCGCACCGAGGTCGGCGGCGACGCGCATCGCCAGAGCCAGGTACTCCAGACGGGCCGCGGGGGCGTCGTCCAGCAGGGTCGGCGCATGCTTGCGGCGGGGATCCAGCAGGTAGCGGGCGCCGGTCTCCACGACCACGGCAAGTCCCAGCCGCTGCAGCCGCCGGGCCAGCGCGGCCGTGCGCCGTGCCAGGTCGGGGGCGAACGGGTCGAGGTGGCAGTGGTCCAGGGTCAGGGCCACACCCTGGTAGCCCAGATCGGCCAGTACGGCCACGGCATCCTCCAGGCGGTGGCCGGCGAAACCGTTGGTTCCGTAACCGAAGCGCAGAGGCGGGACGGGTGTGGGAGTCATGTGGGGGTCACCTTCCGGAACAGGTAGCGGGCCGTCCGGTGGCCCGCGAGCAGGGCGGCTCCGAGCGCCGGCGCCCCGGACCGTGCCAGGCACGCCGCCTGGAGCGGCAGCATTCCCGCGATGCCCGCGGCGACGGCACGGTGCAGGCACTGCGGACGACCGCACAGCGCGAAGAGCTGGCGACCGGCGAAGGTAACGGCGTACAACCCGAGTGCGGCCACCACCACGGCCTGGCGCCGCACCGCCTCCGCAGGGGGCATCGCCTCCCCGCACGGCACGACCCGGGCGGCCAGCCCGGTTGCCACAGCGGTGGCACCGATCGTGGGCCCGAGCAGCCGCGGGCCCGCGCCGGTGTTCTCGTGGCGGCCGAGCGCGCTGACGACGAGGGTGTGGCCGGCGACGAGCCCGGCGACCCGGGCTGCGGCGCCCAGCCGCGCGGAGCCGGCGCCCAACAGGACGTCCAGGCCACGAGCGGCGGCCATGGTGACCGGCCCGGCAACGGGGTGCCGCTTGCACCCGAGGTCGTAGGACCACACCGTGACGGCCAGAGGCACCGCCACCCGCAGAGCCGGACGCCCGCCGGCCGCCCCGGCCAGTGCCAGCCCGGCAGCGCTGAGACCGGTGGCCAGGCCAAGCGCGAAGCCCGGGCTGACGCGGCCCGACGGAATGGGCCGCTCGGGGCGTTCCCAGGCGTCGACTTCCCGGTCGGCGAAGTCATTGAGCGCCATTCCGGCCCAGTACAGGCAGACCGACGCGGCGCCCAGCAACGGCGTCCGGGCCCCGAACGGCCGCCCGGCCGCGGCGGCCCCGGCCAGACTGTCGCCCGGGACGGTCAAGGCGGCGGGCGCACGGACGAGTTCCGCGACCGCGCGCAACCGCGAGAGGGAAGGCGCCGGCCCGCCCCGGGAGCGGAGCAGCCGCCTGCGTGACTGAACACGCACCTCTCAATCACCGGTCAGGGGCAGGTACCGGGAGGGCATTTCGAATGTCGGGGTCGCCTGCCTGCCCTCGCCGGGGCCCCTGGTCAGCGTGTGGTCCAGGACCCGGCGCGCACTCTCCTCTAGCTGGTTCATCAGCCCGATCGCGGCATCGACCTGTGCCGGGTGGCCGTTGAAACCGATGTGGAGGCTGTCGACCATCTGCCCGTAGAGCCGGTTGAAGGCATGGGCGAGGCTCCACGCCTCGGGGTCGCCCCGATACGTCTCCATCGTCGGATCCGCCGGAATGTCGGCCACGTCCTCCGGCCAGCCGATCTGGTCGCCGCTGGGCGCACACGGATCGTCCTTGGACGTGAAGCGCCGCTTCAGCCACATCTCCGCGAAGGAGAAGTAGTGGGAGAGGTCACCGTTCTCGTCCCAGATCGTCCACGTGGATCCTTCGCCCTCCGTGATGATGTCGCGCAGAAGCTGCGCCGCCTTCTTGGGGTCGGTGACGCTGATGTCCTCCTGGCCGCCGAAGTAGACGTACTGCTCGGCCCGTGAGCCACCGTTGGGGAAGACGTAGTCCGCCCCGTAGTTCACCACGAGCCACTCGAGCCCTTCTGCGATGGCCTCGTAGAACATGCCGAGGGACGGATAACCGGCGGCGAGCATCGGGAGGCCCTCACCGACCTCGTCGATCCTGCCCAGCGCCACGGGGAGCTCCCCCACGACCAACGGGATGTCCTCGCAGGGCCGCGGGTCGGGCTGCTCGATGAACAGCCCCAGATTGACGAAGTCCTCGCCGAACGGCAGGAGTTTGACCAGCTTGTCGCTCGGCTTCTTCGGGTCGTCGCGGTCCGGGATGCGGCAGGGATACACGGGGGCAGCGGCGCGGAAGTCGGGCTGGCCACCGACGGCGATGAGCAGATTGGCGACGATGGCCAGGTGCCGCATCTCGGCGACCGCGATCTTCTGAATGCTGGTGCACAAATAGCTGCTCTGGGCATGCTTCGGGATCGTCCACCAACCCGTCAGATAGGGCGGAATCGTGGCGAACTCGATCGCGATCGCGTCCTGAAGCTTGGCACGCAGCTGCTGGAGGGTGTGAATGTCAGGGAGGTTTTCCGAGCCGGTCTGGGGCATGTCACGTTCCTTGGGCGAGAATGCCGCTGACATCGGTCAGCAGCTCCGAGGTGGGCAGCGAGGCCGAGTTCATTCCTCGTCCAATGCGTCCGGGGCCCAGCCGCTTTTGACCAGACGCTGGTAGAGTCCCAGCACCTGACGCTTCCCTTCGGACAGCTCGCGCGAGACCGGCATGTACAGCGTGGAGTTGGACTCCAGCAGTGTCCGGTCGGCGAGTTCGACGATCAGGTCGATGTTCTCGTCGACGCTGCTCTGGTCCCCCAGGTCCAGGTGGGCGACGTACTTCATCGACGGATAGATCACGTCGTAGGGGCACAGAACGTTCTCGTAGAGGTAAGTCCATGCCTTTTTCCTGGCGGTCTCGCGGCTCCCCGACGCCTCGCTCTGCCATTTTCTGCGGAACTCACCGGGCAGTTCGTTGTCGAACGGCAGCACCCGCACGGTGGCGTAGGAGGACCAGCCGATGGACATCTTGCCGATCGCGGCAGGACCGAGCACGTCCGGGATCCGCTCCCCTGGCGGGAAGAAGGCGATGACGGGGAAGCCGGGCCGTGCCGGCATCGGGAGTTCCAGTTCTCCGAGGCCCTTTTCCACGGTCATGGTGATCTCGCCGGGAAGGAAGATCGCGTCGCTCTGGTCCACCCGTTTCCAGCTGGCGGCCCCGGGCGCGGGGGGCTCCGGATCAGGACGGTACTCCACGACGGTCAGGGAGACGGAGTTGTCCGGCACCTTGCCCCTCTCCCGGACCTGCACATGGATCACTGCCCTGTCCAGGACCTTGTTCTCGTCCGACGGCTGGTCCACATACAGGCAGCGGTCGTCCGTTTCGACGATGAATTCCCGTTCGGCGAGGAGGGTCTTGCCGTCGACCGCACGGTGGAGCTCGAGCGTGCCCTCGGCGAGATCCTCGTCGTCGATAAAATCGGGGATCTCGACATCGACGATGCCCGCGGTGCGTTCGTAGGCTTCCTGGTCGTAGCGGGAACGGTCGATCTCGGCGATGCAGCCGAGGTCGTCCTGGAGGTCCCGCACCATCAGGCGCAACGTGCCCAGGTCCTCCTTCTTCCCGGTGGTGTCGATCTCAGGGACGGTGCTGCCCAGGTCGATCGTGGCGTAGCGGTCGCCATTGACACGCTGGGTCTCGATCGCTGCAGGGCCCAGCACCACGGGGGACGTACGTCCCCCGGGTGTGAAGGCCTCCCGGGGCACCAGGTGGCGACCGCCCGGGGCGGTGACCCACGGGTCGTCACCGGTCCACAGTCCGACGGTGCCGACCAGCCGGGAGACCGCCGGGTTCTGCGCCGGTGCCCGCCCGGATGCCAGGTCGTCGTTCCAGATCTGCACCAGGCGGGCGTACTGCTTGGTGGTCCACAGATGGGGGTCGGGGTCGTAGCAGTCCTGGAACTCGGGCAGGGTGAAGTACCGGGTGAGGTAGGCCGTGCAACGGACCATGAGGCCGCGGACACTCGGTCGCTCCAGTTCTGTCTCGAACCGGCGGAGGACATCGGAACCGGCCGCATTGATGCGCAGCGGATCGCCGCCGACCTGTTTCGGCAAGCAGACCTGGAGGAGCGTACTGGCGATTCCCGCGAGCTGCACCTTGCCGTCGCGGTTGAGGTTGCGCTGGAAGTTCAGCCAGCGGGAGTTCATGTACGTGCCGGGAGCCACCTGACCCGAGAGATAGCGTTCAGGAGCGGTGGCTGTGCCGATCTGCAACCGGTGCGCATAGAAGTTGGTGTTGGAGATGCTGTTGGGGTTGGTGTCCGTCATCCGCGCCGGCGTCGGGAAGGACCTGCCGGGAAAGGGGTCGCCGACCATGTCGACGACGGCACCGACCAGTCCGTCGCCCTCCACCGGTCCGGCGAGGTCGGTCTGGATTCCGGTGACGTGCGTCGCGGCGTCCTGGGAGTGGAAAGCCCACTCCATGCCGCCGTAGTAGTCCCATTGGGAGGGCGGCTCCTGAACCCTTCCCACGATTTTTCCGGTGCTGTCCTTTTTCTCGAACTCGCGCAGGGCGCGGGCCCACTTGGGGAACTCCGTCCGGATGTTCTCGTGGGTGAAGTGCCGAGTATCCGGGTTCTGCTGAAAGAACTCCCAATTCAGGTCGGCGTTCACATAGTCGTAGACGGGCCAGTACCTGTTGTTGTTGATGGTGCCCGGGTGCCAGGCCGCCACACCCTTGAAGTAAATGCGAGGGACGGAGAGGACACTCATTCCTGGAATCTCCTGACGCCTATGCTTCTTCGCCGCTGTGGCGGAGTGTATTTACGTGGTAACCACCCGGCCCGACATAACTTCGATCATCGAAAGGAGAAACGATTTGTCCTCACTCGGACGGCGCATGGATTGGTCCGTGTGGCAGGCCGAAAAATTCCGGCCCGTACGTCTAACCTTCGTATGGCTGAGCAATACCAGGAGCTACGAGGAAGAGCACCGATGTCACGAACGAGCGCGACGACCTCTGGTCGTGTCGGTGTCTGGCTGGTCGGGGCGCGCGGGTCGGTGGCGACCACAGCCGTCGTCGGGGCACTGGTGCTCCGAGCGGGGCTGACGGTAGGACGGGGCATGGTGACCGAGCTGGCGCCCTTCGCCGACGCCGGCCTGCCCGCCGTGACGGGTCTCGTGTTCGGGGGCCACGACATCACCGCAGTCCCCTGGGGCAAGAAGGCGGAGCAACTCGCGGACCAGGACGTTCTGCCGCGGGACTTCGTGGCGGCGCTGGCCCGGGAGCTGGAACAGGCGGAAGCCGCGTTGCGTCCGGCGCCGACGGACCGCCACCCCGGACGGAACGTCGAACGTATCGTCGAGGACCTCACCGCCTTCGCCGAGGACCACCGCCTGGCACGCACAGTCGTGGTGCACGTCGCGTCCTGCGAACCCGCCGCGACACCTCACCCCGCGCATGCGCACCTCGACCAGGTCGAGGCGGCGCTGGCCGCGGGGGCGGAGGACGTGCTGCCGCCCAGTTCCCAGTACGCCTGGGCCGCGATGCTCGCGGGCTGCGGGTACGTCGACTTCACCCCCTCGACCGGGGCACGGCTGCCGGCCCTGGCACAGCTCGCCGAGCGCCAGTGTGTGCCCTACGCCGGTCAGGACGGGAAAACGGGCGAGACTCTGGTCAAGAGTGTTCTCGCCCCGATGTTCGCCTGCCGGAACCTCACAGTGAACTCCTGGTCGTCCGTCAACCTGTTGGGAGGGGGCGACGGCGCTACCCTGGCGGACCCCGGAGCGGGCGCGGCCAAGGTTGCGAGCAAGACCCGTGTGTTGGAGGCGACTTTGGGCTACCAGCCCGAGGGCCGTGTACGCATCGACGAGGTGGCCGCCCTCGGTGACTGCAAGACCGCATGGGACTTGGTGACCTTCTCCGGCTTTCTGGGCGCGCGCATGAGACTGGAGTTCACCTGGTCGGGCCTCGATTCCGCGCTCGCGGCGCCGCTGGTCCTGGACCTCGCCCGCCTGGTGGCCCGCGCCCACGAGGTCGGCAGGAGCGGCCTTCTGCACGACCTGGCATTCTTCTTCAAGGCCCCGCAGGGCACGGTTCCGCACGACCTTCCAGGCCAGTGGCGGCGGCTGTGCGCGTTCGCGGGGGAACTGGGTGCCGGCACCGATCATCCGCCCAGGCGATAGACCGTTTCGCCGGGACAACAGTCGGGACAACAGTGCAGGCGGGCCTGGCACCAGGCCCGCCGACCGCCTCGTACAGCTTCTGCCGCCGTCACCGAACTACATCGGTGCTGAGGCTGCCTTCTGCGACCGTGTCTCGTCCAGCTTGCGGGCGACGTACTGGTCGATACTCCTGAGCGTGCCCAGGTTCTCGGGGATGATGTCGCCATCGTCGACCTGGATCCCGAGGCTGTTCTCCAGGTGGGTGACCAGCGAGAGGAGGCCCAGGGAGTCGAGGATGCCCTTCTCGATCAGCGGCAGGTCGTCCGTGAGCTCGGCCGGGGAACCATCCCAGCCGAGGCTTTCCACGATGAACTTCCGCACCTGTTCAGCGGTGTTGCGCATGTGCGCCTACCTCCATGTCCGCCTTGAGCCGGCGGTAGTCGATCTTGTCTGTGGTGGTCCTGGGCAGGGCCGCCACCGTCCGGAGCCGCCACGGGACCATGTAGCTGGGCAGGACGGTGCGGCAGTGGGCGGTCAGCCGGGCGGCCGCCATCTCCTCGCGCAGCACGACGAACGCCGCGATGAGGTGGCCGAATTCCTCGTCTGGAACCGCGACGGCAGCGCACTCCAGCACGGCCGGGTGGGTCGCCAGCGCCCGCTCCACCTCGCCGAGTTCGACCCGGTAGCCGCGGGTCTTGATCTGGGAGTCCCGCCGTCCGAGGAAGTGCCAGTGGCCCTCGGCGTCTTGGGTAACCAGGTCGCCGGTGTGGTAGGCGGGGACTTTCGGCCGGTCGGGGGCGGGGCGCAGGGCCTGCGCGGTGCGCGCCGCGTCACCGAGGTAGCCGCGCATGACCGTCGCGCCGCGGACGCACAGTTCGCCCGTCTCGCCCACCCCGGCCGGGCGGCCGTCGTCGGCCTCCGCGCAGAGCTCGACCCCTGGCAGCGGGACCCCGATGGGAAGAGCCACGCAGTCCGCCGGGAGGGGCCGCGGCACCTGGTAGTAGGTGCAGACGTTCGTTTCCGTGGGCCCGTAGAGGTTGTAGAAACGCGCGTCGGGAAGCACCTCCATCGCCCGTCTGAGCAGCGGTACGGGGTACACCTCGCCGGCGAAGAGGGCCAGACGCAGATCAGGCAGGCCACGGGCGTCCAGGCCGCCCCGCGACACCAGCAGGTTGAGCGCCGAGGGCACCGAGTACCAGACGGTGATCCGCCGGTCACGGACGAACTCGGCCAGCACACTGGGAAAGGCGGCGACGGCCGTGGGCACCGGCACCACGGCGGCACCCGCCCACGCCGCGGCGAAGACATCGAACACCGACAGGTCGAAGTGGAGCGGGGCGTGGTTCGCCAGCCGGTCGGCCCCGGTCACCTCGAACTCCCGTGCCGCCCAGGCCACGAACGACAGCGCGTTGCGGTGCGAGATCATCACGCCCTTGGGGTTGCCGGTGGAGCCCGAGGTATACAGGACGTACGCCAGGTCGTCCGGCTGCACGGCGATGTCCGGCGCCTCACCGGGCCATTCGGCCGCCTCGTGCGGGGCGACCACCTCGGTGACCGGGGAACCATGCCCGCCGAGGTCCGCCCGCAACCGGTCGGCGTCCTCTTGTGCCGCCACCACGACACGGATCCCGGCGTCGGTCGCGATGGTGCGCAGCCGCGGCACCGGAACGCCGAGAGGAAGCGGCACATAGGCGGCACCGGCCGCGAGCGCCCCGTACACCCCGACCAGGGCGTCGGCGGTGCGAGGCAGGTGCAGTCCCACGCGGTCACCAGGCCGGATGCCCAGCGACAGCAGCAGCCGGGCCAGTTGGTTGGCCCGCCGGTCCAGCTCGGCGTAGGTCAGGTGACCGCCGTCGTCGATCACCGCGGTGGCGTGCGGAGTACGGGCGGAGCTTGTGCGCAGCAGGTGGTGCAGCAGATCGGTCATGAGATCACAGCCCCAGCATCCGCGAGATGATGACGCGTTGGAGGTCGGAGGTGCCCGAGTAGATGCGGCTCGCCAGGGCGTCGCGGACATCGCGCTCCTGCGCGGTGCCGGACATGTAGGCGTACGCACCGTGGGTCGCGAAGGCCGACATGCTGGACTCGACCAGCGCCTCGCTCAGATACAACTTCACGATGGAGGACTCCAGACTCGTGCGCCTGCCCTGATCCTTGAGCCAGGCCAGGCGGTACAGCATCAGCTGGGCGGCCTCCAGCCGCACCCGCATGTCGGCGATGCGGCCGGACACCGACTGTTTCCTGCCGATGGGCTCACCGAACCGTGTGTGGGTCCGTGCGTGTGCGACCGACTCCTCCAGTTGGCGGCGCATGGTGCCCAGGGCGGTGGCCAGGATGAAGCTGCGCTCCCACTCGATGGTGGTGTTGAACACCGTCATGCCCGCGCCGGGGCCGCCGAGCAGTGCCGACGTCGGCACGTGGCAGCCGTCCAGAACCACTTCGCCCATCGGGGAGGAGGACAGTCCCATCTTCTGGAAGGGCTCTCCCACAAAGACACCCGGTTGGTCCCGTTCGACGATGAACGCGGACAGCCCACCCGCGTCCTTGGCCCGGCCGGACCGGGCGAGCACCACGAAGACATCGGCCACCGGCGCGTTGGTGATGAACGTCTTGACCCCGTCGAGGACGTAGCCGTCACCGCTCGGGCGGGCGGTGGTACCGACCGCGAGCGCGTCGGATCCGGATCGGACCTCGGTCACCGCTTGGACGCCGATCATCGAACCGTCGCACAGTGAAGGCAGATAGCGGGCTCGCTGCCCGGCGTCGCCGAAACGCCATATCGGCAGCGCACAGGACCACATATGAGCGCCCAGCGAGAAAAGCAGTCCGTTGTCGTTACAGCCGTAGCCCAGTTCTTCCAGCATCAGAACGGTGGTGAGCAGGTCGGCACCCTGTCCGCCGTACTCAAGGGGAAACGGCATGCCTTGGACGCCGAATTCTGCGCATTGCCGCCACAGCTCGCGGGAAAAGGGGCGGTCATCACTCGGCGAAGAGGGGTTGAGTTGCGCCTGGGCGAAGCGTAGAGCTTCCTTGCGCATTTGCTCCTGCTCGGTGGTCAGCGCGAAATCCACGCGCCGATCTCCTCTCTTTTTTCGGTGCCCGAGATTGGGCCCTTGGGGGACATTACCCCAAACATCGAGTACGCTTCTACCAGTGCACACGAACGGGGGAATCCCCGCGTTTCCGTGATTCTTAATTCGATCAAGATCACTTGATGATCGATATTTTTCGGCCGCAAGGGTGAAATTGGATGTGTGCGCGAGAATTGGCCGCGGGAGAGCTTCATTATTTCATTCAAGGCCTGATTGGCAATCCAAGTTGTACGGCTGCGGCCTGTCCCGTCCCTCATGCGCAGAGAGAGATCTCAACCATGCCTGTTATTGCACCCTTCCTGCTCGGTCTCGTCCTGGCGCCGGCGGCAAAGCGCTTCGCCCGGCCATTGGTGCACGGCACCATCAAGACGACGGTGGGCCTGGCCATGGAGATGAAAAAGGCCGCGCACCAGGCCGGCGAGGAGTTCCACGACATCGCCGCGGAGGTGACCGCCGAGATGATCAACGCCGAGCTTCGGGATGACGCGAAGCCCGTCGAGAAGACCACGAAGGCCAGGCCCGCCGCGGCCACCGCGGGTGCCGCGAGCGGAAAGGGCAACTGATGACCAACCCGTTCGAGGACGAGGACGCCCGCTTTCTCGTGCTGGTCAACGACGAGCACCAGCACTCCCTGTGGCCGGCCTTCGTCGATGTGCCCGACGGCTGGGCCGTAGCCCACCCGGAGGACAGCCGGCAGGCGTGCCTGGAGTACATCGAGCGCACCTGGACCGACATGCGGCCGCGGAGTCTCGCCGAGGCGATGGACGGCGGCCGGTAGAGCGGCAACGACACGGCGTGCCCAGATCCTTGTGTCAGCCATCTACGTCAACCCGGACAAAGCTGTGAAGGAGTGGAATCCATGGCCGAGAGCCGTGATCTCGTGACGGAGACGGCGGAGGAGGACACGTCCGCGAGTCTTTTGTACCGGGCCGAGCTCGTGTACAAGCGAGGCATCTACATGCTCATCGTCCGGGACCTGGTGCAGGGGACCCTGCAGACGACCACGGTCCCCGGCAGGACGGTGGCGAAGATCCCCGTGTACCTCTCCAAGCTCGACCTGCAGCAACACTGACGGCGCCCGCCGGAGTGAATGTGCAGGGCCGTGTGGCTCGTCCAGCGGTCCGCGCTCATCTCTCGGCCACTTGTGCGGGTACTGCGTACATGCGGGTACGGCGTACAGATCGATGAGAGAAAGAGAGAGCACCATGGCACCTGTTCCTGTCGCCCCCTTCGTCGCGGGTGTGGTAGCGGCACCGCTGGTCCAGCGGATCGTCAAGCCCCTCGCGCGCGGCGCGGTGAAGACCTCGGTGGGGCTGGTCATCGACGTCAAGCAGGCCTCTCGCAGGACGGCCGAGGAGATGCGTGACGTCGCAGCCGAGGCGGCCGGGAAGAGGGCTCCCGAGGTGGCGCCCCGGGAGGGCACCGACGGGGTTGTGCCGCCCAAGAAGCAGGCGGGTGCGGCCAAGGCGAGCTGAGCCCGGGGTCCGACGCGAAACGGTGCTTCCATGGGCTCTCCGTAAGTGGCCCTGCTACAGCTGCCTCGCAGCGGTAGCAGGGCCACTGTCGTCCCCCGACCATGGTGCGGGTGGGCGACCTCAGGCCGGCACCCGTTGACCGGCCTGCAGCCGCCACAGAGTGGCGTAGGTGCCGTCCCGCGCCACGAGCTCGTCGTGTGTCCCGTGTTCGGCCACCAGGCCGCCGGAGCCCAGGACATAGATCCGGTCGGCGCCGCGGACGGTGGACAGCCGGTGGGCGATGACGATCATCGTGCGGTCCGTCCCGAAGGCCTGAAGAGCGTGCTGGATGGCGGCCTCGGTTTCGTTGTCGACGGCTGAGGTGGCCTCGTCGAGGATGACGACCGGCGGGTCGCGCAGGATGGTGCGGGCCAGCGCGATGCGCTGTCTCTGCCCTCCCGAGAGCGCGGCGCCGCGTTCGCCGACCAGGGTGTCGTAGCCGTCGGGCAGGGCGTCGATGAAGGTGTGGGCCCCGGCGGTGCGGGCCGCCTCGACGAGCTGCTCGTCGGTGGCGTCGAAGGTGCCGTAGCGGATGTTCTCCGCGATCGTGGAGTCGAACAGGAACGGCTCCTGAGCGACGTACCCGATCGCGCGGCGCAGGTCCGGCAGGGCGATGGTGTGCACATCGGTTCCGTCGAGCAGCACCTGTCCCTCGTCGAGGTGGCGGAAACGCATGAGCAGTTTGGCGATGGTGGTCTTGCCCGCGCCGGTGGCGCCGACGATGCCTGTGGTGCGGCCGGGGGCGATGGTCATCGAGGTGTCGAGCAGCGCCGGCGGGCGACCGGGGTAGGCAAAGGTCACCTTCCGCAGCTCGATGTTCCCGCTGACCTGCTGGGCGGGCAGACGACGGCCTTCCGTGACGGGCTCGACGGGCAGGCCGTGCAGGTACTGCACCCGTTCCAGGGCCGCGAGGGTGCGCTGGTACTGGTCGGTGATGCTGCCCAGCCGGGTCAGCCGTACCAGGGCGATGCCCGGCAGTTCGATCAGCGGCCCGAATGCCGCGGCGGGCAGCTCTCCCTTCAGCACGGCCCGGCCGCCCAGCAGCAGTGTGCCGACCAGTGCTGAGCAGCCGGCCAGCCGCAGGGTCTGGGACTGGGCCGCCGCGCTGCGGTCGGTGGAGCCGTTCGCCTCGCGGTATTCCCGGCTCAGCTCGGCGATGCGCGTGCTCTCGTGCTCTTCGGTGCACGCGGCCTTGATGGTGGTGTGGGCATGGAGGTTGTCGGACATCCTGCCGTTCAGCCGAGCCCGGTGCTCACCGGAGGCGATGTGGTCGGCGACCGCGCGCTCGTGGAAGCGGAAGGACAGCCAGGTGACCAGCGGGACAGGCGCGAAGGCGACCCAGGCGATCTGCGGGGCCAGCAGCAGGTACACCGGGATGAGCGCCGCGAGGCTCGTGGCCAGCTGGACCGATTCGTGCAGGCTGGTGCCGACGAAGGTGCCCAACTGGCTGATGTCTTCGGACAGTACCGCGGCGACCCGGCTGGTGCGCTCGCTCTCCATGTCGGCCGGTGCCAGTTGCTGGACGTGGGCGTAGGTGCGGGTACGCCAGTCGTCCTCGACCGTCTGTCCCAGCTTGCGCCAGGCGACGCCGGCGGCGTAGCCCAGGGCGGCCATGGCGAGGCAGGCCACCAGGGCGGCGCCGACGAGGAGCGACAGCTGGGCCGTGGCGCCTGTCACGCCCAGCGCGGCCAGAGTCGCACTCTCGCCCTTGGCGAGCAGCAGCACGGTCGAGGGGACCAGGGCGTACAGCGCCATTTCCGCCAGCTGGGCGAGTACGGACAGCAGCGTTGCCCCGCCGAGCTGCCGTTTGTGCCGGCCGATGACGGTCCGCAGCGGGTGGTGGTCCGGGGCCGTTCCGCCCTGCTCCTGTGCCTTCTTCTGCTGCTGCGCGCGATCCGAGCGCGACCACGCCCTTCTGACCACGACGGCCGTGGCCGCGGCGGCCAGGCCGAGGCTGGCGAGGGGGCTCGCGAGCAGCGGCATGCAGAACTTGCCGCAGGCCACGGCCGCGACCGCCACGGCACCACCGCGGACCAGCAGCGCGGACCGCTTGCGACGCCGAGTCCCCTCGGCCGGTACGCCCGGACTGCTCGCCGCGACGCCGCCGTCGGCGGCTGGGCGGGTCGCACCAACCGAGGTGCCGGCGCGGCCCGCGCGAGACCGCGCGTACAGCAGGGTCCGGGTGACGGCCTCGCGCAGGCGCCCGGCGATGCGCTGCGGGGGGACGTCGGGGTCGTGCCGGACCAGTACCCGTCCGGTGACCGGGTTCGCATGTGCCTCGACGATGTCTTCGTCCTGTTCGAGGAATTCCTCGATCAGGCGGGCGACGCCCGGTCTGCCGCAGACGGCCTCGACATCCCAGCGCTGCCTGCCGGGGATCACCGACCGGGCTCGCAGTGTGGGCGGCACGTCCGGACGAGGTACCGCAGAGGTTGTGGTGGGGGGCTTCTCAAGCAACAGCATGTCGACAATCACCGGTTTCCGAAGGGGGCGCCGCACCGTGCGACGCCGACGCAGGGAAGAAGCTCGTTCTCATCACCGCCTAACGCGTCCGCGCTCACGGCTGGTCCACCACCCCCGGCAGACACGTGCTGGTCCACGGCCGACCGAGGTGCCCGGGCGAGCCCCGTCGAGGGCCCGGAGAGCCGTCGGCTCCCAGGTCGTCCTGCACGGTGGGCTGGTTCCCGTCCTCGGCGTCGGTCTCGGCCGGGGGAACGGCGCAGTTGCTTCCGCTCGGGTCAGTCGGGTTCGTCATGGTCAGATGTCCTCTTCGGTCATCCGGGCAAGGCCGGCGTCGATCCGGTCGAGTTCCGTCGCGAGGACCGGCCCGATGTGGGCGAGCGCATCGGATCCGGTCATCCCGAGGTGTGTCGCGCCGACCGCGTGGGTCTCGATCCGTCCTCGCACGTGGGGGCGCCACGCCTGCGGGGAGGGAGCCTCGGGGGTCGCGTCGTGGGCGGCGGTGAACAGCAGCAGGTCGCCCTCGATCACCCCTGGGGTGTGCGTCTGAGCGAGCCGCGAGAAGTCGCGCGCAGTGGCGATGACCGCGGCAACGCGGTCCGGGCTCAGCGAGCCGAGCGGATGGCCGGATGCGCGCAGTACCTCGACCACGTCCTCCGGGTGCAGGTCCGAGGGACCGGGGAACATGACTTCCGGGTCGCAACCGAAGGCTGCCGCGACGACTTCGCGCACGGACGGTACGGCAGGTGCCGCCGAGCGACCCGCCGGGACGTGCTGTCGGGGGTAGGCATCGAGGACGGCCACGAGGTCGGCCCGTTCTCCCGAGCGGGCCAGTTCCTCCGCGACAGCGTGTACGAGCAGGCCCCCGGCCGACCAACCGAGCAGCCGGTAGGGCCCCTGCGGCTGCACCTTGCGGATGTGCTGGACGTAGCCGGCCGCGATCTGCGCCAACGTGTCCGACCGGGCCTCGGGCCGCGTCAGGGTCTCCGCCTGGAGCGCGAAGACCGGCTGGTCGGCGGGGAGGTGACCCAGCAGGCCACTGTAGGACCAGCCGATCCCGGTCGCGGGATGGATGCACCACAGCGGCGGACGGCTGCCCTGCGCCCGCAGCGGTAGCAGGACGTCGAACGCGTCGAGACAGCTGTCCGAGCCGAGGCGTTGGGCCAGCCCTGCCGGCGTCGGTGCCTCGAAGAGCGTTCGCATGCCCAAGGGGATGCCCAGAACCTCCTGGATGCGGCTGGTGAGGCGGGTGGCGAGGAGGGAGTGGCCGCCGAGGGCGAAGAAGTCGTCGTCGACGCCGATGCCGGATACGCCGAGTACCTCGGTGAACAGGTCGCACAGGACTTGCTCTTGTGGGGTGTGCGGGGGTCGGCCGCTGCCTGCGGCCGTGGTGAAGTCCGGTGCGGGCAGGGCGGCCCGGTCCAGTTTCCCGTTCGGCGTCACCGGCAGCCTGTCCAGGAGCAGGATCGCCGCGGGCACCATGTACTCGGGCAGTTGGGACCGCAGATGCTCACGCAACGTCCCGCTGTCGGCCGTGGCGTCGGCCTCCGGCACCACATAGGCGACGAGCCGGTTGTCGTGTGTGGTGACGGCGGCGTGAGTAACGGTGGGGTGGGTGGTGAGGGTGGCTTCGATCTCGCCGGGTTCGATGCGGTGGCCGCGTACCTTGATCTGCTGGTCGGCGCGGCCGGCGAAGTGGAGTTGTCCGTCGGGTCGCCGGCGGGCGAGGTCGCCGGTGCGGTACATGCGGGTGCCGGGCGGCCCGTAGGGGTCGGCGATGAACCGCTGCGCGGTCAGGCCCGGTCGGCGCAGGTAGCCGCGGGCCAGCCCGGCCCCCGCGACATACAGTTCCCCGGTCACCCCCGGCGGTACCGGCTGCAGCGTGTCGTCCAGGATGTAGGCACGGGAGCCGGGGATCGGCCGCCCGATGGGTGGTGCCGCGTCCGAGGGCGCCAGCGGCTCGCTCATGGTCGCGCACACGGTGGCCTCGGTCGGCCCGTAACCGTTGATCATCCGCCGTCCCGGCGCCCACTGCGCCACCAGGCCCGGCGGGCATGCCTCTCCCGCGACGACCAGCGTCGACACGCTCACGCCGGCGGGGTCGGCCGCGGCCAGTGCGGAGGGTGGCACGGTGGCATGGGTGACGCGCGGGTCGGTGAGGGCGGTCAGGGGGTCGGTGGTGGGGGCGAGGACGAGCGCGGCTCCGGTGAGCAGGGCGGTGAACAGTTCGGACACGGAGGCGTCGAAGCTGGGTGAGGCGAACTGCAGCACGTGGCTGGAGGCGTCGATCGTGAAGCGTTCGGCCTGGGCGGTGACCAGGTTGGCGATGCCGGTGTGGGCGACCACCACGCCCTTGGGCTGCCCGGTGGATCCGGAGGTGTAGATCACGTAGGCCGGGTGCCTGGGGTCGACGGTGATCTCCGGGTCGGTGTCCGGCTGGTCCTGTGTCAGGGCGGTGATGGCGTGCGGGTCGTCGATCACCAGGGCGGGACGCGCGTCGTCGAGCATGTACTCGATCCGCGGCGCTGGGTAGGCGGGGTCCACGGGCAGGTAGGCGGCCCCGGCCTTGAGCACGCCCAGGATGGCGACCACCAGGTCCACGCTGCGGGGCAGGACCAGGGCCACCACGTCCTCGGCCCCGACACCCTTGGAGATCAGTGCGTGCGCGAGCCGGTTGGCCCGTGCGTTCAACTCCCCGTACGTCAGGGTGGTGTTGCCCGTGACCAGTGCGACCGCGTCTGCGGTGGCCCGTACCTGAGCCTCGAACAGCGCTGGCACGGGAGCGGCGGGAGTCCCGGCCGCGGTGGTGTCACCCGCCCCGAGCAGGCACCGCCGCTCATCGGCCGACAACACATCCAGTCGGCTCAACGGCCGGTCGGGTGTCTGGACGGCGGCTTCCAGCAGCCGTACCCAGCGGGCGAAGAGACTTCCGACCGTCTGCCGGTCGAACAGATCGGTGCTGAACTGGATCGAGCCGTCCAGACCGGCCGGGCTGCCGTCCGCACGTTCACGCTCGTCCAGGCTGATGGCGAGATCCGTCTTGGCCGATCCTGACGGCACGGTGACTTCTCTCACCCGCAGGCCGGGCAGGTCGAAGGTGGCGTCGGGGGTGTTCTGGAGGATGAGCTTGAGCTGGAAGAGACGATGGTGGGAGAGGGACCGGCTGAGCGCCTCCACCAAGTGCTGGAGGGACACATCCTGGTGGACGTAGGCGGCGAGCGCGGTCTCGCGGACGCGGTCGAGGAGCTGGGTGAAGGTGGGGTCGCCGGAGGTGTCGGTGCGCAGGACCAGGGTGTTGACGAAGAATCCGACCAGGTTGTCGAGGGCCTGGTCGGTGCGCCCGGCGATGGGGACGCTGATGGGGATGTCGGTACCCGCGCCCAGCTTGGTCAGCAGCGCGGCCAGTCCCGCGTGCAGCACCATGAACAGGCTCGTTCCCGACCGGCGTGCCAACTCGCAGAGCGCCACGTGCAGTTCGGCGCCGATATGCACCGGGATGTCGGCGCCGCGGTACGAGTCGCGGGGAGGCCGGGGCCGGTCGTAGGGGAGCGCCAGTTCGTCGGGGAGGCCGGCCAGGGTCCTGGTCCAGTAGACGAGTTGGCGGCTGAGAAGACTGTCGGGGTCGGCCGGGTCGCCGAGCAGTTGCCGCTGCCACAAGGTGTAGTCGGCATACTGCACAGGCAGGGGCTCCCAGGCGGGCTCCTCGCCCCGGCAGCGGGCGGTGTAGGCGGCTGCCAGGTCCTGGGCCAGGGGTGCCATGGACCAGCCGTCGGCGGCGATGTGGTGGACCAGGACCAGCAGCACGTGTTCGGCGGGTCCGAGCGCGAGCAGCTCCGCGCGCAGCGGGGGCTCCACCTCCAGGTCGAACACGTATCGGGCGGCTTCCGCCAGCCGCGACGAAAGCCCGTCCTCGTCCACTTCGGTGACCCGTAGCGACGGACGTGCTGCGCACGCGTCGATGATCCGCTGGCAGGCAACGCCGTCGATCTCGGGGAAAACGGTGCGCAGGGTGTCGTGCCGGGCCACGACATCGCCCAGCGCCCGCTCCAGCGCGTCCCGGTCGAGCTCGCCGGACAGGCGCAGCGCCAGGGGGATGTTGTAGGTGGCGCCGAGGCCCTCCAGGCGGTCCAGGAACCACAGGCGCTGCTGTACGAACGACAGCGGCAACTTTTCGGGACGCGGCATGGGCAGCAGCGCCGGGCGTACGGACTGTGTGCCGATGTCGAGCCGGGCCGCCAGTTCGGCCACGGTGGGGGCCTCGAACAGCGTGCGTACGGCGAGTTCCGCGCCGAGGGTGGCCCGGATGCGGCTGGTGAGGCGGGTGGCGAGGAGGGAGTGGCCGCCGAGGGCGAAGAAGTCGTCGTCGACGCCGATGCCGGGCACGCCGAGTACCTCGGTGAACAGGTCGCACAGGACTTGCTCTTGTGGGGTGTGCGGGGGTCGGCCGCTTCCCGCGGTCGTGGTGAAGTCCGGTGCGGGCAGTGCGGCTCGGTCCAGTTTCCCGTTCGGCGTCACCGGCAGGCTGTCCAGGAGCAGGATCGCCGCAGGCACCATGAAGGCGGGGAGGCATGTGCGCAGGAAGGCGCGCAGCTCGGCCGGATCCGTCTCGGCCCCGGTCGCCGGTACGACGTAGGCGACGAGCCGGTTGTCGTGTGTGGTGACGGCGGCGTGAGTGACGGTGGGGTGGGTGGTGAGGGTGGCTTCGATCTCGCCGGGTTCGATGCGGTGGCCGCGTACCTTGATCTGCTGGTCGGCGCGGCCGGCGAAGTGGAGTTGACCGTCGGGTCGCCGGCGGGCGAGGTCGCCGGTGCGGTACATGCGGGTGCCGGGCGGCCCGTAGGGGTCGGCGATGAACCGCTGCGCGGTCAGGCCCGGCCGACGCAGGTAGCCGCGGGCCAGCCCGGCCCCCGCGACATACAGCTCCCCGGTCACCCCCGGCGGCACCGGCTCCAGCGCGTCGTCCAGGATGTAGGCACGGGAGCCCGGAACCGGCTGCCCGAGGACGGGGGTCGCGGCGGCGTCGAGCCGTGCGCGTACGGCGTCCACGGTGCACTCGGTCGGCCCGTACATGTTGTGGGCCACCAGTCCGTCCACGGCCCGGAGTTCCTCCCACAGCCGGTCCGGCAGGGCCTCGCCGCCGAGTACGGCCACGCTCGGCCGCCACCGCTCGTCGGTGAACAGACCCCGGTCGGCCAGGACGCGCATGTACGAGGGGGTCACGTCGACGGAGTCGATGCGGTGCTCCACCAGCCACGCCGTGAACCGGTCCGCGTCCGCCCAGGTGGCGGCGTCGACCACGTGCAGTTCATGGCCGTTCATGAGGGCCGCCAGCTGTGCCCAGGAGGCGTCGAAGGACACCGACGCGGTCAGCGCCACGCGCAGGCGCCGCCCTCCGGCCCGGTCCGCCGCGGGAGCGAACACCTGCTGCCCGTACTGGACGGCCATGTCGGCCACGCTCGTGTGCCGGGCGACGACACCCTTGGGCACGCCGGTCGACCCCGAGGTGTAGATCACGTACGCCGGATGGTCGGGCAGCAGCCCCGTCACCGGGTCGGCATCCGGCAGCGTCTTCAGCGTCTCGGCGGTCTCGGGCGCATCGAGCAGCAGGCGCGGCACACCTGGATCCAGCCCGTTCGCGGCGGCGGTGGGGAGGTCGGTCAGGAGCAGCACGGGCCGGGCGTCCTCGACCATGGCGGCGATGCGCGCGGCCGGGTAGGCGGGGTCGAGGGGCAGGTAGGCGGCCCCGGCCTTGAGTACGGCGAGGATGGTCACGATCAGGTCGGCCGAGCGCGGCAGGGCGACGGCGACGACGTCCTCCACCGTGACGCCGCGAGCGGTCAGTGCGTGGGCGAGCCGGTTCGCTCGGGAGTCGAGCTCGGCGTACGTGAGGGTGGCGTCGTCGGCCACGACCGCGAACGAGTCCGGAGTGGTGCGCACCTGGGTGCGGAAGAGCTCGGGGAGTGTGTCCGCGGCCGTCTGCGCCGGCACCACCCGGTCGGTGGCGGCGAGGAGGACGCGGCGCTCGTCGGTGGACAGCACGTCGATGCGGCCGATCGGCCGGTCCGGGTCCTGGACGGCCGCTTTCAGCAGTCGCACCCATCGTGCGGCCAGGTCTTGGACCGTGGCGTGGTCGAACAGGTCGGTGGCGTATTCGATCGCGCAGTCCAGCCCGGCGCACTCGCCGCTCTCGGAGCGCTGTTCCCGGGCGGAGACGTCCAGATCGAACTTGGCCGTCGCGGTCGGCAGCGGGGCGGCGGAGGTCTCCAGGTCCGGGAGGGCGAACTGCCCGGCCTCGGCGGTGTCGACGGAGAGCATCACCTGGAACAGCGGGTGCCGGGCCGGTGACCGGAGCGGGTTGACTGCCTCCACCAGGTGTTCGAAGGGCAGGTCCTGGTGGGCGTAGGCGGCGAGGGCGGCATCGCGGACGCGGTCGAGGAGCTGGGTGAAGGTGGGGTTGCCGGAGGTGTCGGTGCGCAGGACCACGGTGTTGACGAAGAAACCGACCAGGTCGTCGAGGGCCTGGTCCGTGCGCCCCGCGACGGGGCTGCCGATGGGGATGTCGTCACCCGCCCCCAGCCTGAACAGCAGCGCGCTCAGACCCGCGTGCAGCACCATGAACAGGCTCGTCCGCGACCGGCGCGCCAACGCCGCCAACTCCGTGTGCAGCTCGGCGTCGATATCGAAGACAACCTGCGCGCCCTTGTGCGAGGCGACGGGAGGCCGGGGCCGGTCGCAGGGGAGCCTCAGTTCGTCGGGCAGGTCGGCCAGGGCCCGTGTCCAGTACGCGAGCTGCCGTGCGGGAAGGCTGTCCGGACCGGTTTCGGCACCGAGCAGTTCGCGTTGCCACAGGCTGAAGTCGGCGTACTGGACCGGCAGCGGTGCCCACCCCGGCTCCTCGCCAAGGCGCCGGGCGGCGTACGCGGTCGCGAGGTCGCGGCCCAGGGGAGCGATCGACCAGCCGTCGGCCGCGATGTGGTGGATCACGATCAGCAGCACGTGCTCGGTCGGTCCCAGGGCGAACAGCTCCGCGCGCAGCGGGGGTTCGGCGGCCAGGTCGAAGGCGTACTGGGCGGCTTCCGCCAGCCGGTCCGGCAGCTCCGCTCGGCCGACCACGGCCGTGTGCAGCCCTGGCTGGGCCGCAGCGGCTTCCAGTACCCGCTGGCAGGGCTCACCGTCGACTTCGGGGAAGACCGTGCGCAGGCTCTCGTGCCGGGCCACGACATCGCCCAGGGCCCGCTCCAGCGCCTCCGGGTCGAGCCGGCCGTTCAGACGGACTGCCAGCGGGATGTTGTAGGTGGCGTCGGGGCCCTGCATGCGGTGCAGGAACCACAGGCGCCGCTGGGCGAACGACAGCGGCACGGGAACGGGTCGTTCACGGACGGTCAGCACCGGCCGGTCCCGGTCCGCGCCGTCCAACCGGGCCGCCAGGCCGGCGACGGTGGGCGCCTCGAACACCGTGCGCAGGTCGACCTGGGTGCCGAGGGTGGCCCGGATGCGGCTGGTGAGGCGGGTGGCGAGGAGGGAGTGGCCGCCGAGGGCGAAGAAGTCGTCGTCGACGCCGATGCCGGATACGCCGAGTACCTCGGTGAACAGGTCGCACAGGACTTGCTCTTGTGGGGTGTGCGGGGGTCGGCCGCTGCCTGCGGCCGTGGTGAAGTCCGGTGCGGGCAGGGCGGCCCGGTCCAGTTTCCCGTTCGGCGTCACCGGCAGGGTATCCAGCTCCACGAACGCGGAAGGCACCATGTGCGCGGGCAGCTGCGCCCGCGCGTGGTCGCGGAGGAGGGCGATGTCCGTACCCGCCCCGGCCTCCGGCACCACATAGGCGACGAGCCGGTTGTCGTGTGTGGTGACGGCGGCGTGAGTGACGGTGGGGTGGGTGGTGAGGGTGGCTTCGATCTCGCCGGGTTCGATGCGGTGGCCGCGTACCTTGATCTGGTCGTCGGCGCGGCCGGCGAAGTGGAGTTGACCGTCGGGTCGCCGGCGGGCGAGGTCGCCGGTGCGGTACATGCGGGTGCCGGGCGGGCCGTAAGGGTCGGCGATGAATCGCTGGGCGGTCAGGTCCGGTCGGCGCAGGTAGCCGCGGGCCAGCCCGGCCCCCGCGACATACAGCTCCCCGGTCACCCCCGGCGGTACCGGCTGCAGTGCGCCGTCCAGGACATAGACGCGGCACCCGGGGATCGGCCGCCCGATGGGTGGTGCCGCGTCCGAGGGAGCCAGCGGCTCGCTCAGGGTCGCGCCGACGGTGTTCTCGGTCGGCCCGTAACCGTTGATCATCCGCCGTCCCGGCGCCCACTGCGCCACCAGGCCCGGCGGGCATGCCTCTCCCGCGACGACCAGCGTCGACACGCTCACGCCGGCGGGGTCGGCCGCGGCCAGTGCGGAGGGTGGCACGGTGGCATGGGTGACGCGCATGTCGGTAAGGGCGGTCAGGGGGTCGGTGGTGGGGGCGAGGACGAGCGCGGCCCCGGTGAGCAGGGCGGTGAACATCTCCGCTACGGACGCGTCGAAGCTGGGTGAGGCGAACAGCAGGACGCGGCTGGAGGCGTCGATCCCGAACTGCTCCGTCAGGGCGGTGACCAGGTTGGCGATCCCGGTGTGGGCGACCACCACGCCCTTGGGCTGCCCGGTGGATCCGGAGGTGTAGATCACGTAGGCCGGGTGCCGGGGGTCGACGGTGATCTCCGGGTCGGTGTCCGGCTGGTCCTGTGTCAGTGTGGCGAGCGTGTGTAGGTCGTCGATCACCAGGGCGGGACGCGCGTCGTCGAGCATGTACTCGATCCGCGGCGCTGGGTAGGCGGGGTCCACGGGCAGGTAGGCGGCCCCGGCCTTGAGCACGCCCAGGATGGCGACCACCAGCTCCACGCTGCGGGGCAGGACCAGGGCCACCACGTCCTCAGCCCCGACACCTCGGGCGGCGAGTGCGTGCGCGAGCCGGTTGGCCCGTGCGTTCAACTCCCCGTACGTCAGGGAGGTGTTGCCCGTGACCAGCGCGACCGCGTCTGCGGTGGCCCGTACCTGAGCCTCGAACAGCGCTGGCACGGGAGCGGCGGGAGTCCCGGCCGCGGTGGTGCCACCCGCCCCGAGCAGCCACCGCCGCTCATCGGCCGACAACACATCCAGCATGCCAACCGGCAGACCGGGATCGCAGACCGCCATGTCCGCCAGGAGGCGTAGCAGCCGCTGCTGATGGTCCGCGAGGTCGGCGTCGCCGTACATCTCGGGCGCGGCGTGCAGTTCCAGGTGCAGGCCGACGTCGTCCCGGCGGTCCCACACCGCGACCATCAGGTCCATGAGCAGTCCGGCAGAGACGTTGTGCGCGGTGCACCGGTGGCCGGCGAAGGTGATGTCGTAGTTGAACCCCATGAGGTTGACCACCGGTGAGAACGCCGAGCCGGCACGGCGGGGCAGACCGAGGTCGCGGAACAGGTCCTCGCCGCGGTAGCGCTGGTGCGCCACCGCCTCGCGCAGCCGGTCGTCGACCTGGGCCAGCAGGTCTTCCAGCGGCATGTCGGGTCGCACGGTCAGCCGTACGGGCACCCCGCCCGCCAGCATGCCCGGCGTGGTGCGGGACGCTCGGTCCAGGCGGCCGGACACGGCCAGCCCGACCGTCACGTCCCGAGCGCCCGTCAGTCGGTGCGCGTACAGCGCCACCGCGGCGACCACGAACCGGTTCGGAGGGACGTCGGCGCGCCAAGCCGCCGCCCGAAGCGCCTTCTGGCGCGGGAGCGGTCGCACGCCGGTTGTGCGGGCGGGCCCGAGAGCCGGCCGCCCGGAGGACGGCCCCTGCACCGCGGGGCCGGGGTCCGGTGCCGCGAACCCCGGACGAGGTGGAATCGCTACCGTCTGCGTCCAGCCGGAGAGCCGCTCCGTCCAGTACTCCCGGTCGACGGCGCAGTCCTGGGACGCGCGGTAGTCCTGGTCGGCCTGGACCAGGGCCGACAACGGTCCGAAGGGACTAGGGCCCGCTTCCTCCCCACGGGCCAGGGCCGTGTACACCTCGGCGGTTCGGCGTGCCATGAGGGAGAGGCCGAACGCGTCCATGACCGCGTGGTGGTAGGTGTGACACCACCAGAACCGGTCCGGCGCCAGCCGGAGCAGCGCGAAGCTGAACAGCGGGCCGGAGGCCAGGTCCATGGGCCGGGCCATGTCCTCGGCGATCCATGTGCGTGCCGTCGCCTCCGGGTCGGATTCCTCGCTGACGTCGACGAGCGACAGCGACCAGCGCCGCTCGCGTCTCAGAAGCTGCTCCGGGCCGTTCTCGCCGGGCACCACCTGGACCCGTAGTGCGTCGGTCTCGGCCACGACCTGGCGCAGCGCTGCCTCGAACACGGTGGTGTCGACCGGCCCGCGGATGTCCAGGTACTCGCCCATACGGAGCGCGGCGCCCGCGCTCGGGGAGTGCTGGTCGGCTAGCCAGACCTCGCGCTGTGCTGCGGTCAGCGGCAGGACCTCGGCAGGCGAATCCGCAGTGCACTCCACGGTCGGTGCCGAGCTGGTGGAGAGCTCATGAGAGAACACGGGGCAACCTCCTGCAGTGTCCGAGATTCCTGCCCACGCCCACACCATTTCCGACGGAGCAGTACCGAGTGCGGCCCGAAAGACGACACACCCACACAACGAAGAAAGAGACCCCGCATGGCAGGGCCTTTCGATCTTGCACTCATCGTGCCAGCTGCGAGAGTGGGTTCCGACACCTGCACGTCATTATCACCCGAATGCAGGCAGTACCGAGACCGCAGTAGCACTAACCTGCTTTATCCGCCCGGCGATATTCGTGATTCTGGCTCAACTTCGGCTGTTCTAAGGGCATTTGAGCTGCTGCAGAGCAGTGGTGAAAGCCTCTCCGGGGCGGTGTCGTGAACGGTCTGGATTGCTTTCGGAATTAGAAGTTCCCGCGTCTCCATTCTCACCAGTGATGAACCCTTTCTGCTGCGAGAATCTCGCCACTGATGAACCCTTTCTGCTGCGAGCGGCGCAGTGCATTTCTTTGTGGAATTCGATCCATTGCTCTGGCAGTGCCCCGGCTCCTCGGTCGATCACGTCAGCGCGTCGCTGCCTGTTCAGCGGACGGAATACGCCATCCTGCGTGTGACGCCACTGCGCGCCGCGCTGCCATGGGCCGGGTGCGGGAAGGAGAACGGCTGCATGACACCTCCGCCTCGGGCTTCGCACCATGCACTGGATGCCGATCCGTCACGGCAGGCCGTCGAGTTCACCGCAGACCCGTCCCTCCTCGAGGAGGCTCGCCGCTCGGCACCCGAAGCGGTTGCCCTGCGCCGCGCGGTGCACCGTGATCCGGAGCTGGGTCTCGACCTGCCGCAGACGCAACGCCTGGTGCTGGGCGCGCTCGACGGCCTCGGCCTGGAGATCCGCACCGGCCGCGGGCTGTCCTCCGTCACCGCGGTCCTCACCGGGGCGGCCGACGGCCCGACGATCCTGCTGCGCGCCGACATGGACGCCTTGCCGGTCGCCGAGGAGACCGGCCTGCCGTTCGCCTCGCGGACCCCCGGGCTCATGCACGCGTGCGGCCATGACGCTCACACGGCGATGCTCGTGGGCGCCGCACGGCTGCTCGCCGAACGGCGCGAAAGAATCGCCGGACGCGTGGTGTTCATGTTCCAGCCTGGCGAGGAGGGGCATCGGGGAGCCCGCCACATGATCGACGAGGGTGTGCTGGAGGCGTCCGGCCGCAGAGCCGACGCCGCCTTCGCCCTCCATGTGCACCCCAACCTGCCCGCGGGCGCGCTGCGGTTGCGCGCCGGTCCGCAGCTGGCGGCCTCCGACCGCTTCCGGGTCCTCGTACGCGGGCGCGGCGGCCATGCCTCCGCGCCGCACACGACGTGCGACCCGGTGCCTGTGGCCTGCGAGATCGTGCTGGCGTTGCAGACGTTGGTCACCCGCAGCCTGTCGGTCGATGACAAGGCCGTTCTGAGCGTGACCCGCCTGACCGCGGGTACGGTCACGGGCATCATCCCGGACACCGCGGAGCTGGGCGGTACCCTGCGCACCCTGTCCGAGCCGACCCGGAAGAGACTGCACGAGGGGATCACCAGGGTGGCCGAGGGCGTGGCCGCCGCCCATGGAGCCGAGGCCGAGGCGACCGTCGAGCCGGATTATCCGGCCACCTTCAACGACCCCGGGTTCACCGACTTCGTCCTGCGCACGGCCGCGGGCGCGCTCGGGACAGAGAACGTGGACGTCCTGACGGCCACGCAGATGGCGTCGGAGGACTTCTCCTACGTCCTCGGGGCAGTCCCCGGCGCCCTGGCCTTCCTCGGCGTGTGCCCACCGGGCCTGACACCGGACGAGGCCCCGCCACTGCACTCGCCACGCATGGACATGGACGAGAACGCGATCGCGGCGGGCATCGCCTGCCACGCAGCCGTGGCGCTGGCCTTCCTCGCCGGAGACGGACCAGACCCCGCACCGTGACGGCCCCCGACACGCGCACCGCTGCCCCCGCCTCCGACGAAGTCGCCCCCCTCAGCCCCATTATCTTCTTCGCGGTCCTGCAAGAGGGCCGCTGGCCTGCGGGCCCGGCATGACTGTGTCCCCCTGTCGGACGGATGACCTGGGGGGTGGTCCTACGTTGTTGATGGGTCGGATGGGCTGTCGTACGTTCCAGAGGATCCAGTGGCCCCGGGGTATGGCTTGGGGGTGGTTGCCTTCAATGGTTCCTGTGACACCTGGCCGCCCGGGACCGCACGACGACTCGACCACTGATGAGGAGCTGCGAGCCCTCGGGTATCGCTGAGTAGGACCATGCTGGAGGGGTCGTCCGGATCGAAGTGCGTCGCACGACCGGAGGAGACCATGGCCTGGAACGGGCGGGAACCGATATCGGCACGGCGGGGCGGGCCGACCGCGGAGCGACGAGTGTTCCGCGAGCACATCCGGATGCAGGCGGCCGAGTTATTCGCTCCGGGACACGCCAACGCCCTGATCGCGGACGCCCCTATTACAGGGGGTCGGTAGAGACCGTCCTGACCAGGTTGAAGACCTCGCGGGCGGCATATCGCTTGAGGCATCGGATGATCTCACACCGAGTCTCCTTGAAGAACGACCCCATCCCACGGGCGAGCTGTCGAGCCACGCATCAAGCCTTCCGAGCAGGGCGATGGGCGGCGCAGCAGACCCCTGCCGCAGGTGCAGGTCAGCAAGCCGGACACCGTCCGGCCTGATGCTGACCTTTCGCTGACCTGGAGGCGGCGATCAGGGCCCTGACCTGCGGAAACACCCAAGCGCTAGATCTTGGACTTGAACATGGATACGAAGCATGCAGTGCTCCCAGAGGTCGGCTCCCTGCCTGCTTCCTGCAGGTCAAGGGCGTTCCCGCACTCTACAACGACACGCTTTGGCGACGTATGGCCGACCCTGTTTCGGTACTGCAGCTGATCCGCGACGAATGTCAAAACGGCGCTGACTCCAGCATCATCCTGCTCCGTTTCGGCGGGTATGCCTCTCGCGGCCAAGGGAGTCGATCCCGTGGCCAGGACGTTCACTGGCAGGGCAACGCCTCTCAGCCGTTGCGACGCACGAAGGCGGCCTTGCGGGCCTCGGCGAGCTTGCGGGCCTCGCCGGCCTTTCGTGACTTGCCGCCGGCGCCGCGGGAGGTGTCCTTGCTGGTGCCGAGGCCGCGGAAGGGAACGTTGGTGTTCTTGGGCCGGGGGACGGCGGGCCCGCCGTCGAGCGGGGTCCCGGAGGGAGCCTTGGCACCGGTGATCCGGCTCAGCTCCGCCTCGCCCGAGCGCACCTTGGTGACGGTTGCCTCGATACCGGCCCCGGCCAGCATGCGGCTCGTCTCGCGGCGCTGGCCCGCCAGCACGAGCGTGACCACGCTGCCGGACTCACCGGCGCGGGCGGTGCGGCCCGCCCGGTGCACATAGTCCTTGGGGTCGGTGGGCGGGTCGACGTTGACCACGAGATCGAGGTCGTCGACGTGCAGGCCACGGGCCGCGACATTGGTCGCCACAAGAACGGTGATCTGGCCGTTCTTGAACTGTGCCAGGGTCCGTGTGCGCTGTGGCTGTGACTTGCCGCTGTGCAGGGCCCCGGCGTGCACCCCGCTGGCCCGCAGATGCCGGGTGAGCTGGTCGACGGCGTGCTTGGTGTCGAGGAACAGCAGTACGCGGCCGTCGCGGGCGGCTATCTCCGTGGTGACGGCGTAGCGGTCAGGGCCGTGGACGACCAGAACGTGGTGCTCCATCGTCGTGACCGTGCCCGCGGACGGGTCGACCGAGTGGACGACGGGGTCGTGGAGGTAGCGGCGGACCAGCTGATCGACGTCGCGATCCAGAGTGGCCGAGAACAGCATCCGCTGACCGTCGGGGTGCACCTGGTCGAGGACGTCGACAACCTGCGGCAGGAATCCCATGTCGCACATCTGGTCGGCCTCGTCCAGCACGGTGATCCTCACCCGTCCCAGGCGGCAGGCGTTGCGCTCGATCAGGTCGTGCAGGCGTCCGGGGGTGGCGACGACCACCTCGGCTCCCTGGCGCAGTGCGGCGACCTGCCGGCCGATCGACATGCCGCCGACGACCGTGGCCGTCCGCAGCCGCAGTGCCTCGGCGTACGGCACCAGCGCCTGGGTGACCTGTTGGGCCAGTTCCCGGGTGGGCACGAGGATCAGAGCGAGGGGCTGCTTCGGTTCGGCGCGCCGCCCGGCCGTACGGGTCAGCAGCGGCAGGCCGAAGGCGAGCGTCTTCCCCGATCCGGTGCGCCCGCGTCCGAGGACGTCGCGCCCCTTCAGGGCATCGGGCAGTGTGGCGGCCTGGATCGGAAAGGGCTCGCGCACCCCGAGTCCGCTCAGGGTCCGAACCACCTCCACCGGCAGTTCCAGACCGGCGAAGGAGACGGCCGGGGGCAGCGCCGGGGTCGTGGCCCCGGGCTGGGCGGGACCGCTGTGAGCGATGCCGGAGTCATCGGGATGCTTCATGAACTGCCTTCCGCAGGGGAACGTACCGAGGAAGGCCCGGCAGGAGGGAACAGCTCACGCACAAGCGGAACCGAACAGGCAGAATCGCCCACCGCGACGACCACGCAAAAGCACGACAGTAACACAAGGCATCGCGCCGTGACACCGATCACTGCCCGGCCAGGTGCTCACCGCCGGGCTGTCCACCCACCCTCGGTCCGTGCGGCCGCCCACAGTGCGATCTGGGTGCGGGAGCGCAGGCCCAGCTTGTCGCGCACCTTGTCCAGGTGGGTGGCGACGGTATGGACCGAAAGACCGAGCCGGTCCGCAATCTGGCGGTTGGTCAGCCCTTCGACGACGAGTTCGGCCACCGTGGACTCCCGTGCGGTGAGCGGGAACCGATCGTCTGTGGCCCGGACATCACGCCGCGTTCGGTGGTCCCCGCTCCCTGCCCCGAGCGCGTACGCGACCAGCCGCTCTCCGCGCAGTCCACGGGCACCGGCGACGGCAGCCTCCCGTTCCGCTGCCGACAGCTGTGTCCGGGCACGCGCCGCCGCCTGTTCCATCCTGTGCCGCCAGGGACCCTCGGGCTCGGTGTCCAGGCGGCGCCGTGCCTGCGCGCTCGCCTCGTACAGCCGCAGTGCACGCCGCATGTCGCCGCTCTCCGCGGCCACGAGGGCCAGGCCCTCCACGGGGTACAGGGCATGGAAACTGGCTCCTGGAGCGATCCGCAGCACCTCGGCGAACAAGGTCTCCGCACTGCGCAGACGCCCCAGGGCCAACCGTACGGCCCCCGCGGTGTGCAGCGCGGCCGCGGTCCGGGGCCACGGCGCCTGCTCCCTCAGCACGGGCAGACACCGTGACATCAGGTCGTCGGCCTCCAGCTCCCCGCCGGCCTGAAGCAGCGCCCAGGCCAGGTGATGGCTGCACCAAGCAGTGTCCTGCGGCGTGCCGAAGGAGGCGACGACCTCCAGACATTCCCTCAGATCCGCGACGGCCTCGGCGAACTCACCGCGGCACAGTCGCGCCGCCGCCCGGGCGTCCAGGGCGTTGGCGAGTCCGGCGGGGTCACGGCGCATCCGCTCGCTCTGCACCGCCTGCTCGCCCAGGCGCAGGGCCTCTTCCGGATCGGCCTGCTGGCAGGCCACGCGTGCGGCGAGCGCCGGCACCTGCCCACCCAGCGCCCGGCCCCCGGGTCCCCGCAGCAGTCCGGTGAGTAACGCACGGGCGGCCGACGGCTGCTCCTGCTGGTAGTGCACACGCGCCAACTCCAGTGTCAGCCGCACCCGTACGGCATCGCCGTGGTCGGCGCTGCAGGCCAGTACCGAGGCGAGATTGTCCCGTTCCGCCGCGAGCGGGCTGCCGGCCTGGTCGGCGAACACCTCCCCGCGGCCCCGCCCGGCCAGCTCGGTCAGCCACGCGAGCGCCCGGTGCACGGTGGCGTGCAGCTCGCCGGATGCGCGCAGACGGTCCAGGGCGCAGACACGGATGGCGCTCAACTGCCTGAAGCGTGTGGGCGCCGTATCTCCCGGCAGACGTACGACGAGCGACTTCGCCTCCAGGGCGCGCAGGATGCGGAAGACCTGCCGCCGGCCCATGCCGTCCCCGGCGCAGACTGTTTGGGCGGCGGTCGCGTCGAACCCGCCGACCAGGACCGAGAGGCGCCGGAAGACCGTCTGCTCGGCCGGATCCAGCAGCCGATGGCTCCAATCGACCGCTGCGGCCAGCCCGCTGTGGCGTGCGGGTCCGGTTCGGCTTCCCCCGGTCAGGAGGTCGAGCTGGGAGAACTGGTCCTGCAGCCCCGCCAGGATGTCGCTCAGCGCGAGCGCACCGACGTGGCGGGCCGCGAGTTCGACGGCGAGCGCCAGGCCGTCCAGGCGCCGGCAGATCTCGGCCACCAGGTGGCTGTTGCCCCGATGGAGTGCGAACCCCGGGGAATTGCTCGCGGCACGGTCGACGAAGAGCCGTACGGCCTCGGACCGCATGAGGGCCGTCACATCGTCAGCGGCGTCGGACGGCGGCAGGGACAGCTCGCCGACCCGGAAGACGGTCTCTCCGGGCACCCTCAGGGCCTCCCGGCTGGTGGCCAGGATCCGTAGCCGGGGGCAGCGGCCCAGCAGGGTCGCAGCCAACCGGGCGCACGGCTCGGCCAGATGCTCGCAGTTGTCCAGGACCAGCACCCGCGGGGCGTCACCGATCGCCCGGACCAGCACGTCGACGCCGGTCCGGCCCGCTCGCTCACCCACCCCCAGCGCGGCGGCCAGGGACTGCGTCAGCAGCGCGCTGTCCTGGAGTGATGCGAGTTCCACGAGGTCGACTCGTGCGAAGCGCTTCGGCAATGCCTTGGCGAACTCCAGCACCAGCCGGGTCTTGCCCACACCGCCGGCACCGGTGAGCGTGAGGAGGCGCGAACTCCTCAGGAGAATGCGCAGGCACGACAGCTCGTGCTGCCGGCCGACGAAGGAGTCGAGCGCCGGCGGCAGGACGCTCCCACCGGCAGTCGGGACCGCAACCGCGACGTTCGAAGCCGCCCGTCGCCGCAGTGCCCGCTGCCGGCAGGCGCTGGAACAGTACCGAGCCGGCCGACCCCCGTGCGGCCTCACGATCAGCGCCGCACCGCACACCTCACATGTTCGACTCCGGCTCATCTCCGTTTCCTGGCCGCACCGCCCGGGAACGAAACCATCGCCTTCGGCCATGTGTCTCTGCGCGATGGCCAACATCTCTGCACGATGGCCGACACCGTTGCGGGGCCGGCCACCACGGGCATCCCGTGCGTCAGGGTGTGGCGGCGGGGTCGATGCCGAGTACGACGGTTCCGGTCACGCCCTTGCCGAGGTCGCCGCCTGCCTGAGTGAGGGTCAGCAGGGTCGAGGAGCCGCCGTTGCGGTAGATGCCGTCCCGCGCGTTGAGCGTGCGGGTGGCCGTGTTGTTCCGGTACGGGGACAGGGCGGCGATCCTGGTGTTGTACGCCTCCGGGAAGTAGAGCTGGCCCGTGTGGGACACGTGGCCGCCGTGGTACGTCCCGTTGGACACGGTGCCTCCCGCATGCGTCTTGACGTGGATGTGGAGGGCCCGGCCGACGTACCAGCCGGGGTAGACGGTGGTGAACTCCGCGACACCGGTGGAGTCGGTCAGCTGGACGCCGCGCAGGAATGTCGTGTCCGGGGTGGAACCTCCGGCCACATAACCGGAGTAGACCCCGAGCGCGTCGCAGTGCCAGATGTCGACCGCCGTCTGGGGCAGCGGGGCGCAGGTCGCCGCGTCGACCACCGTCACGCGCAGGGTCAGCGGAACGCCGGCCTTCCCCTCCGTGATGTTCTTGCGGACCGTCTCCAGGTCCAGGTAGTACGGCCCCTCGGTCTGTTCGGGCGTGAGGACGCAGTCGGCGGCCGGCCGGGCCGCGGCCCGGTGCTCGGTGGCGGCGGTCGCCTGCGTGGCGGCGAGACCCAGCGCGGCCACGCCGAGGGTGGCGCCGCCCAGGGTGGCTATGACGGACCTGCGGGTGGCACCTGCGGGAACGTCCGACGGCTCGAGGTCGCGCTGCGGCTCCGCGGTGTTGTGGTGGGGGATGTCAGTCATGGTGCGAGCATGACGCCTGCGGCGACCCACGGGATCGCACGGACGACCCACGGAGCCACCGCGTTACGAAACCACGGGACCGGCCTGAGCACGCTGGTGCGACGATCAGCGGTGACAGGTCACCCATCCGCCCTGGGTGCCCAGCCGGGCGGCCCGAACAGATACCCGACCCGGTCGCGCCAGCGGCGCGCCGCGCGGACGTCGCGCCAGGCGGCCGCGAACTCGTGGAAGGCCACCCGCACCGGGTTGTAGGTGTCGATGTTCTTCGTCAGGCCGTACGCCACCCGCACGCCTTCCGGTTCGAACGTGCCGAAGAGCCGGTCCCAGACGATGAGGATGCCGCCGTAGTTGCGGTCCAGGTAGACCTTGTTGGAGCCGTGGTGAACGCGGTGGTGGGAGGGCGTGTTGAAGAACCACTCCACCGGCCGCCCCAGCTTGTCCACCCGCTCGGTGTGCAGGAAGAACTGGTAGACGAGGCTGAAGGCCTGCTGGAGCAGGATCATCCACGGCGGGATGCCGAGCAGTGCCAGCGGCAGCCAGAAGGGCAGCCCCGTCATCGGCGTCCAGCTCTGGCGCAGGGCGGTCGAGAGGTTGAAGCGGAGGCTGGAGTGGTGGACCACATGGCTCGCCCACAGCACCCGTACCCGGTGGTGGGCGCGGTGGAAGGCGTAGTACGCCAGGTCGTCACCGAAGAACAGCAGCACCCACGTCCACGCGGAGGACGGCGACAGGTGCCAGGGGGCGACGGCGAAGAGAGCCGCGTACACCACGATCGTCGCCGCCTTCCACGGCACCGCGACGACCTGGCTGCCGGCGCCCATGGACATGCTGGTGACGGTGTCCCGCAACTCGTAGCCGCGCTCGTCGTCGTCCGGGAGGAAGCGGTAGGACAGTGCCTCGACGACGACCAGCAGCACGAACGCCGGTATCGCGTAGACCACGGCCGGGATCATGTCAGCGCACCGCCTTCCGCGGCGTCGCGGGCACACTGCGGGACAGCAGCTCGCGCGCCAGCCGTTCGGCCGCCTCGGACTCGCGTGCGGCGATGTGGGCCGCCAGCCGCTGATGTGCTTCGACGTCGAGGAGTTCCGCGGCCCGCAGGTCGTCCGGCACGACGGCCACCGGGAGTGTGCCGTCCACCAGGCTGTTGAAGGCCAGCAGGTAGGCGACGTTGCCGGAACCCTCCACGACCAACCGCCACCAGGCGACGTCCGCATCGCCGAGCTCGGTCAGATCGGGCCCGGTGTGCGCGTACCGGCCCGCGGCCTCGACGATCTCCCCGGCGGTGTCCTCGGAGCACCGGATCGCGCACAGCCGGGCCGCGTCGGCGCCGATGCACGCCCGCATCTCCAGGGCGTCGCGGGCGAGGTCCTCCACCGAGGGCCCGGCGTCGGCCGCCGCGATGCCCATGGCGAGGTCGAGGCCGGCGGTGTGCCGCCAGTCCAGGACGAGCGTGCGGCCGCCGTGGCTGACCTCGACCAGCCGTGCCTGCTGAAGCCGCTTGACGGCCTCTCGGACGGCATGCCGGTTCACCCCGAACTCGGCTGCCAGATCCCGTTCGGCCGTGAGCGCGGCACCGGCCGGCAGTTCCCCGCCGAGGATCCTGTCGCGCAGCAGGGCGAAGAGCTGGTCGGAGACCGCCTCGCGCCGGATGGGTCCATGGCTCATGGCGATCAGGGTGAAGGCGACCGGCTCACTGGTCAACTGGTTGGACCAGTATTTCTGCGGCGTTCCGCGCGCACAGATCGCGATCGGCGGACCGCCGCGGCGAACCGTCACCGCCGCACGACCGCGTTCACCAGCGCCCCGGTTCGGTGACCCACGTCACACCCGACCCCTGTCAGCAATCCGGGCGCGGTCTCGTTCAAGGGGCACGCGAACGAGACAGGAGCAACGCCATGAAGCACCGCATCGTCGTACTCGGCGCCGGATACGCCGGGGCCTTCGCCGCCGGAAACCTGGCGCGCCGGCTCTCACCCGTCGACACCGAGATCACCGTCGTCAACGCCGAGCCCGACTTCGTCGAGCGGATGCGCCTCCACCAGCTCGCGATCGGCCAGGACCTCGCGTTCCGCAAACTCGCCGACGTGTTCGCCGGTACCGCGGTGCGGCTGCGCCTGGCACGCGTCACCGGCGTCGACCCCGAGCGCGGGACCGTCGCCGTGACCGGCGAGGACGGCGACGGCGAACTCGCGTACGACACGCTGCTCTACGCGCTGGGCAGCTCCGCGGCCCACCATGGCGTCCCCGGCGTGGCCGAGTACGCCTTCGATGTGACCGGCCGGTCCTCGGCGCTGCGGCTGCGCGAGCGCCTGGCCGATCTGGGCAAGGGCGGCACCGTGCTGGTCGTCGGTGAGGGGCTGACCGGTATCGAGACCGCCACCGAGTTCGCCGAGTCGCGGCCCGACCTCTCGGTCGCGCTCGCCGCCCGCGGCGAGCTGGGCGCCTGGCTCTCCCCGAAGGCCCGTCGTCACCTGTGCCAGGCCTTCGACCGGCTCGGCATAACCGTCCACGAGCACACCGGAATCGAAGCCGTCGAGCCGACGCGGGCGCTAGCCGCCGACGGTACGGCCATCCCGGCCGACGTGACCGTGTGGTCGGCCGGGTTCGCCGTGCACCCCATCGCGGCCGCCAGCGGCCTGGAGGTCGCCGCGACCGGCCAGATCGTCGTCGACCGCACCATGCGCTCGGTCTCGCACCCGGACGTCTACGCCGCCGGTGACTGCGCCTACGCGATCGGGGAGAACGGCCGGCCGCTGCCGATGTCCTGCGCCTCGGCCGGCTACACCAACATGCAGGCGACCGCCGCGATCATCGCGCGTCTGACGGGCGGCAAGGTTCCGACCACCGACCTGAAGTACTACGGCAACCACATCAGCCTCGGGCGTCGGGACGCGATCTTCCAGATGGTGGACGGGGACGTCCGGTCGAAGTCCTGGTACCTGGGCGGCCGGCCCGCCGTGTGGTTCAAGTCGAGCGTGCTCAAGGGGGCCGGGTGGGCCATCGTCCACCCGACCTTCGGCATGCCGAAGCGCAAGCGCCGCCTGGCCACCGCGCCCGACCGGGCCGGTGTGAGGGCCGCCGCCGCATAGGCTGCTCCGCATGGACAGTGCAGCCGTCGATCGGTTCGAGGCCAGCCGGGGCCGGCTGGCCTCGCTCGCGTACCGCCTGCTCGGTTCGGCGGCCGACGCCGAGGACGCCGTGCAGGACACGTTCCTGCGCTGGCAGGCTGCGGACCGCGAACGGGTCGAGGTGCCGGAAGCGTGGCTGACCAAGGTCGCCACCAATCTCTGCCTCGACCGGCTCCGCTCGGCGCAGGCGCGCCACGAGCGAGCGGCCGGTGCCTGGCTGCCCGAGCCGCTCCTGGAGGGCGACCCGATGCTCGGCCCGGCCGACACCTTCGAGCAGCGCGAATCGGTGTCCTTGGCCGTGCTGACCCTCATGGAGCGCCTCTCGCCGGTCGAGCGGGCCGCCTACGTCCTGCGCGAGGCCTTCTCGTACCCCCACGCCGAGATCGCCGGGATCCTCGACATCACCGAGTCCGCGAGCCAGCAGCACGTCCACCGGGCCCGACGCCGGGTCGCCGCCGAGCGCCGCGGCGGCGGCGAGGTGGACCCCGCGTCCGCGCGCCGGATCGTCGAGGAGTTCCTCGCCGCCGCCACGTCGGGGCGCACCGAACGGCTGGTGGCGCTGCTCACCGACGACGTGTCGGCGGTCTCGGACGGCGCCGGACTGGCCAAGCGGCTGCTGCGGTACACGACGCGCGAGCGCGTCGCCTCCTACGTGCGGGCCGGCTTCAAACCCACGCCGGCGAAGCGGCGGCTGGCCGGCGGCTCCCCCGCGTTCCACATCGCGCTGGTCAACGGCTCCCCGGCCGTCGTCGCCGTGGTCGACGACCGGGTCGTGGGCGCCGTGGCGTTCGACGTCAGCGGCGGCAAGGTCGCGTCCCTGCACGGCATCGCCGCCGCGAACCGGCTCGCGCGCCTCAACGAGGCCTGGCGGCAGCACGAACCCGACGCACCGGTCATCAACGCATGGTGACCTGGGGCGGAGCGAGGACAGCACCCCAGGTGACGATCCTGGGACCGGCTGCCTGCTCCGCTCTCTACCGGGGAGCAACACTCCAGGCGAGGTCCGGGATGTAGCTCAGGCCGGCCGTGAAACCGGTCAGCTTCTTGGAGTCGTAGGCGTAGAGACCGTCCATGCGCAGGACGGAGACGAACCACGCCTGGTCCACGACGGAGCGCATGGCGTCCTGGTAGAGGGCGGGTTGCTTGTCGGCAGGAGCCGCGGCGGCTGCCGACAGCATGCGCGTGAGCTTGGGGTCGGAGGTGGCGAAGGGGTTGAAGGCGGTGGCGTGCGGCAGCATCCAGTCGAGGGACAGGGCGTAGCTTGTCGCGCCGCCGTAGCCGAAGCCGAGCGCCGGGTACTTCTTGGAGGTGGCGCTGGCCAGCCATTGGCCCACGCTGGTGTCGGTGGTGACGTCAGCGGTGACGCCGATCTGCTTCCACTGCTGGACGACTGCCTGGGTGACCAGGTCGATCCCGAAGAACCCCTGCGTCTCCATCCTCAGTTTGAAACCGTGGGGGTAACCCGCTTCGGCGAGGAGCTTCTTGGCCCTGACCGGGTCGTAGGGGTAGCGGTTGTCGTAGTCGGCGGCGAAGCCGTCGAGCCCGGGAAGGGATATCTGGCTGGTCGGGTGGCCGTGGCTCTGTACGACGGCCTTGGTGATCGCGGCTCGGTCGACGGCGTAGTTGAGGGCTTGCCGTACGCGGACGTCCTCGAGCGGCTTGGCGATGGTGCCCTGGCGGTCGGCGAGGATGACGCCCATGAAGACGTTGGGCGCTCCCGTGACTTTCAGTCCGGCGGACTCGGCGGTGTCGACCTGGTCGGCGGTGATGGCCATGGCGTCGGCCTGCCCCGTCCTGACCGCCTGGAGTGCGGAGTTGGGGTTGGCGACGACCTTGATGACCACCTTCTTCCAGTGGATCTTCTTCTTGTCCCAGTAGTAGGGGTTGGGAGTGTAGGTGTAGTGGTCGCCGGTCGCGGTGTGCGCCGCGTCGAGGACGTAGGGGCCGGCGCCGAAGGAGTGGGTGCCCATGGCGGCCGGGGAGGCGAGGCCCTTGGGGCTGATGACCGAGCCGACCATGAGGACCTGGGTCATGAGCTGCGGCAGGTTGGGGTGCGGGCTTGAGCAGTGGATCCGTACGGTGAGTGGGCCGCCGGTGGTGACTGACTGGATGGCGGAGGTCCAGGAGACGTTGAGGCCGTTCTCGCGGCTGTAGTTGATCGAGGCGGCAACGGCCTTGGCGTCCAGGGGTGTTCCGTCGGCGAACTTCAGTCCGCTGCGCAGGGTGAACGCGAAGTCGGTGTTGCCGGTGCCGATGTAGCCCCACTTGGTGGCCAGGCCTGGCCCCGCCTGTCCGTTCGGCCCCTGCCTCAGGACGGTGTCGTAGGCGAGGTTGACGAACCAGTTGTCGGAGCCGACGTTGGCCTTCGCCGGGTCGAGGCTGGCGGGCGCGCCGGCGGCGACGACCGTCAGGGTGTCCCCCTTCCCGTTGCTTCCGCCTGTGCCGGATCCGCCGCAGGCGGTGCCGGCGACGGCGAGCACCGTGAGTGCCGCCAGCCCGGTGGTCAGGGATCTTTTGCTCATGAGTGCTTCCTTACGGTGTGCGGCTGGGGCCGCCGGGCCGTGGCGTGGGGGTGGAGTTCCGGGGTGCGATGGCATGCTGCGGCCCGTCCGTCCGGGAGCGGCAGCAGCGGGGGACGTTCGCGGCGGCACAGGTCGACGGCGTGGGAGCAGCGGTGGGCGAAGACGCAGCCGGCCGGTGAGGGCGCGGTCACCGTTGTCGCCGTCCCCCGCCTCGCCGTCCGGGCCCGCTGGGCTGTGGGATCCGGTTGGGGTACGGCGGCGAGCAGTGCCTGGGTGTAGGGGTGGACCGGGTCGTCGTACAGCGTGGCGGCGGGTCCGGTCTCCATGACCTGGCCGCGGTAGAGGACCACGATGCGGTGCGAGAGGTGGCGCACCACGGGCAGGTCGTGGGCGATGAAGAGGTAGCTGAGGTCGAGATCGCGCTGCAGGTCGGCCAGGAGGTTCATCACCTGTGCCTGGATGGACAGGTCCAGCGCGCTGACCGGCTCGTCGCAGATGACGAGGCGCGGCTCGGGCATGAGCGCGCGGGCGATGGCGATGCGCTGGCGTTGTCCGCCGGAGAACTGACCCGGGTAACGGTCCGCCGTGTCGGCGGGCATGCCGACTCGCGGGAGTATCTGCGCGATGCGGTCCCGTATCTCCTGCTTTCTCGGCTTGCCGTGGGCGAGGAGGGGCTCGGCAAGGGTCTGGCCGATCGTGCGGGCCGGGTTGAGGGAGGAGTACGGGTCCTGGAAGACGACCTGGAGGCGGGCGCTGAGTGCGCGCCGGAGGCGGGAGGAGGCATGGGTGACGTCGCGGCCTTCGAAGTGGACCTGACCGGAGTGGACGCGGTTCAGGCCCAGTACGGCGCGGCCGATGGTGGATTTGCCGGAGCCGGACTCGCCCACGAGTCCGACCGTCTCACCGGGCGCGATGCTCAGGGACACGGTGTCCACGGCACGCAGCGGCGGAGTGCGGCGGCCCTGACGGAACTCGACGGTCAGGGCGTTGATGTCGAGGAGCGGTGGGTGCGTCATCGGGCGGTGCCTTCCGCGAGGAGCTGCTGGGACCGGACGCACCGGCTGAGTCGGTCGGGGGCCGGCTCGGTCAGCGTCACCGGCTTCGTGCACCCGTCGTCGGCGAGTGCGCAGCGGGCGGCGAAGCGGCAGCCGGAGGGCCACTCGCGTGGGGCGGGGACCGTCCCGGGAATGGTCGGCAGGGGTTCACCCTCGCGCGCCCGGTGAGGGTTCGCGGCCAGCAGGCCCGCGGTGTACGGGTGCAGGGGCTGGGCGAACATCTCCCGCACGTCCGCGGCCTCGACCACTTGGCCGGCGTACATCACCACGGCCCGGTGGCACAGGTCGGCGACCACGCCCCAGTCGTGGGTGACGAGGAGGACCGCCATTCCCGTCTCGGCCTGCAGGTTGCGCAGCAGTGTGAGGATCTCGGCCTGGACGGTCACGTCCAGGGCGGTGGTCGGCTCGTCCGCGATCAGGAGCTGGGGACGGCCGGCGAGTGCGAGAGCGATCGCCACACGCTGGGCCATTCCTCCGGAGAGTTGGTGGGGATAGCGCCACGCGACGGCTGCCGGGTCGGGAATGTTCACCATGTCGAGCAGTTCGGTGACTCGGCTGCGTGCCGCGCGGCGGTCGCAGCGCTCGTGCCGTCGTACTGCCTCGGCGAGCTGGCGGCCCACGGTGAACATCGGGTCGAGGGCGACCATCGGTTCCTGGGAGACGTACGCGATCCCGGTCCCGCGAACCTGTGCGAGATCGGCGGGCGAAGCGACCAGGTCGGTGCCGTCGAAGAGCACCTGGCCTTGTGCGATGCGGCCGCCGCCGGGCACGAGTCCGAGGATCCCGAGGGAGGTCACGGACTTGCCACAGCCCGATTCACCGACCACGCCGACGGTTTCTCCCTCGGCGATGTCGAAGCTCACGTCCTGCACGACCGGGACACCGCCGATGTCGAGGGAGAGGTTCCTGACCGACAGCAGGGCGCTCGCGCCGGACTGCGTCGAGTTCGTGGTGACGGTGCTTGCCGGACGACGCTCGCCGCGTACGGGCCGCTGCGCGGCCGTGGGCGCGGTCATCTTGGGGACCGACCATCCCTCGGTGGCCGCGTCCCGGACCGCGTCGCCGAGCAGTCCGAGCGCCAGCACGGTCAGGACGAGCGGGACGCCTGAGGGAACGAGCATCCACGGTGCGCGGTCGAGGGCCTGGGAGGCGTCGGCCACCAGTCCGCCCCATGACGGGTTGGGCGGCTGGGCTCCGAGGCCGAGGAAGCCGAGGCCCGCCTGGATCGTGACGACGATCGCGGCGAACAGAGCGGCCTGGACGATGACCGTGCTGATCAGGCGCGGCAGGATGTGGCGGCGCAGGATCCGCGGCCGCGTGAGGCCGGCGACCTGGGCGGCCGCGACGTACAACTCCTCGCGGATGCCCAGGGTCTGGCTGCGCAGGATACGGATGATTCCGGGGCTGCCGAGCACCCCGAACGTGATCATGGCGGCGTGCAGGTTGCCGGGGAACACGGACAGCACGACCAGCACGATGATGATCCCGGGCAGGGCGAACAGCAGGTCGGCGGTGCGTACGGTCAGCCCGTCCACCCAGCCGCCCAGGAATCCGGAGGCCAGGCCGAGGGGCACACCCATGGCCAGGAAGACGGCCAGGGCTTCGCCGACGGCCAGAAGGGTGGAGCGGCCGCCGAAGAGCAATCGGCTGAGCAGGTCCCGGCCCAGGTTGTCGGTGCCGAGCAAGTGGCCCGCCGTTGGACCGGACAGTACGTGACCGAGGTCTTGGTCCAGCGGACCGTGCGTCGTGATGAGCGGCGCGGCGAGGGCGGCGACCGTCAGCAGAAGGAGCCACCCAAGGGACACGGCACCGGCCGGGCGGGCCAGCACCCGCCGTATCAGGGGGCGTCTGTTGAGCGGGCGAGGGGCGTTCGGCGGCGTGGGATGCTTCATGCGGCACGCATCCTCGGGTCGAGCCGACTGTAGGCGAGGTCCACCAGCAGGTTGACGAGGACGACGAGGACCGTGATGTACAGGACGGCTCCCTGGATGACGGGGATGTCGTGCTGGACGGTGGCCTGTTGGGTGAGGCTGCCGAGCCCGGGCATGGCGAACACCGTCTCCACGAAGACGGCGGCGGCCAGCAGACTGACGAGCACGACACCGAGCACCGTCACCACCGGCAGGGCGGCGTTGCGCAGCACGTGCCGGTACAGGATCGATCGCCGGGAGAATCCGTTGGCCTGCATGACCCGGATGAAGTCACGCCCGAACGTGTCCAGGACCGAGTCCCTTGTCTGCTTGGCGATGATGGCGACAGCGCTCAGCGACAGGGAGAGGACCGGCAGGACGAGAGAACGGCCCCACTCGACGGGGTCGTCGGCGAGGGGCACGTAGCCGGTCACCGGGAACCAACGCAGCCGGACGGCTCCGACGGCGATCAGGACGAGCGCGAACCAGAACGCCGGCACCGCCAGGCCGACGAGCGCGAGGACGTCCACGGCCCGCACCAGCAGGCCGCCACGTCGAGCGCTGAGCAGTCCCAGCAGCACGCCCAGGATCCCGGAGACGATGGTGCCGGCGATGATCAGGGAGAGCGACACGGGCAGTCGGTTGTTCAGCACGGATGTCACCGGTTCGCCGCTGAACAGCGAGGTACCCAGGTCGCCGTGGAACACCTGCACGAGCCAGTGCCCGTACTGGACCGGCAACGGCTCGTCCAGCCCCAGCTGGCGGCGGACGGCCTCGTACTGCTCGACCGTGGCGTGCTGCCCCACGATCGTCCGGGCCGGATCTCCCGGCACCAGGGACACCAGCACGAACGTCAGGGCGGAGACGAGGAACAGGAGCGGAGTCGACGACAACAGCCGTCTGACCACTAGTCGGAAGGTTGCCATGCGCACCTCGTGGGAGGTCGTGCAACTCGACGGCGAGTGCATCGAAAGGACTTGTTCGTCGCGGCATGTATAGCGGAAGTTAGTTACACGTGTCGATGCCTACGACAGGAGACGTTGCGATGCTTGGTTACACGGTTTATCAAGCGGTCCGGCGTGGCGTGCGGTCTCAGTCCGCCGCGGGCTCCGTCTTGAGTCCGGTCACTGTCTGTACGTGCCGCAAGCTCGGCTCGGCCAGCACGGCCTGCAGTTGCTGGAACAGCTGACGGGCCGCGACCGCGTTCCAGTCGTCCGGCAGGAGTTCCTTGGGCAGGCCCGGGTCGAGATACGGCAGGCGTCGCCACTGCGTGAGCATGGGGACGTAGTGGCGGAACGCTTCCCTGGTGTCCATGGCGGACCGTGTCGTCAGTCGTGCCGCGACGGGGCCGTACGTGTCGGTGAACTCGGCGTACTGTGCCTGGATCGCCGGGAAGTCCCACCAGGAGCTGACCGAGGTACGCAGATCGCTGAACGCCACGTACCGCGACGCGAAGAGGTGCACGTACTCGCTCAGGCCGAGTCGGTCGAGCGTGGCGCGGGCGTCGTCGAGGAGGCGCCCTGGGGCGAGCCACACTCCGGAGGTGATGTTGCCGAAGCCGAGCCACGTCAGCCGGGTGCGGAGTTGGTACCGGTGGGACCGTTCGGACTCCGGCACGGAGAAGACGGCCATGGCCCAGCCGTCGGCCAGGTCGGCCGGTTCCAGGCTGCCGAAGATACGGCGGTCACCCTCGTCGAAAACAGGGTGGACGGCCGGGCTCAGCCGGTAGCCGTTGGCGCCGCGCCGCTCGGGTTCCAGGATGCCGCGCTTCTTCAGGCGGGAGATCGCCGAGCGCACCGCCGGTCCGTCCACGTCCAGTTCGGCCATCAGGACGATCAGGTCGGCGATGGAGATCCATCCCCCGAGGCGGCGCAGAAAGGCGCCGTACACCGTGTTGATCAACGAGCTGGGCCTGATGCTGCTGTCCGACATGATCGCCTTCCGTCCTGTGCGGTGGCGATCCTACCGAGCACCCCCTGCGGCCACCCTGCCGGACGCAGGCGCCGGCGACCGCTCATCCGGCGGTCGCCTCCCGCTGGGGCAGCGGCGCCTCGGCATACGCGCCGGACAGGAGGTGGCCCGCTCCGGGCGCGACGGCCGGCAGGCCGAGGGTGCGCAGCATCTGGTGCGCGGTGCACACCGCGGCGGAGACCACGGGTTTGCCGAGGAGCTGTTCGGCTTCCTCGATGGCCCCGAGGGACGGCATCTGGACGCAGGCGGAGAGGACGACGGCGTCCGCGTCGGTGTACTTCAGGGCGTGGGCGATGCCGGGCAGCCTGGCGGGGTCGTGCGCGGCGACGTCCAGGTTGTCGGGGATCTCGAGCGCTTCGTAGTCGAGGACCTCGATGCCCTCGTGGGTCAGGTACTCCACCACCGTCCGGGTCAGCGGCCGCATGTACGGGGCGACGAGCGCGATCTTCTCGGCGCCGAGGGTGCGCAGACCATGCACGAGGGCGCCGGCGCTGGTGACGACCGGTGCGGGGGCACCGTTTTCCACCGTGCGGGTGTGCAGGCGTTCCTCGGACGTGCGGTGGTAGCCGAGTCCCATGCTCATGATGGCGACCAGGCACGCGTACCCGAGGACGTCCACCCGGGCGTCGGACAGCTCGACGGCGCAGCGGTCGGAGTCGGCGTCCATGGACTTGAGCTGCTCGGGGGTGACGTGGGTCATCCGCATACGGCTGGAGTGGAAGGTGAAGCGTTCCGGCGCCACGCTCTCGCGTGCGCGCAGGATGGCGGGGATCTCGGTTTCCATCGTGACGTTGGAACTCGGCACGATCTGGCCGATGCGGTAGGCGCGGTGGGCCATGGTGTCTCCGTGGAGCTGAGGCGGTGGTGAGGGTCAGCGGGCGTCGACGACGGGGTTGGTGAGGGTGCCGATGTACTCGACGGTGGCCTCCACGGTGTCGCCCGGGACGAGGAACTCCGGCGGCACCATCCCGGCGCCCACTCCGGAGGGCGAGCCGGTGGCGATGACGTCGCCCGGCTCCAGGGTCACGCCGGAGGAGATGTCGGCGATGAGGCGTGCGATCGGGAAGAGCATGTGGCGGGTGTTCGACTTCTGCTTGGTGACGCCGTTGACGCGCAGTTCGAGGTCCAGGTTCATCGGGTCGGCGATGTCGTCGGCGGTGACGACGGCGGGGCCGAAGGGCGCGTAGGAGTCCTGGCCCTTGGAGAAGAACCACTGTCCGGAGCGGCGCTGGTCGCGGGCGCTGATGTCGTTGACGATGCTGTAGCCGAAGATGTGGTCGTAGGCGTCCTCCTCGCTGACGCGGAAGGCGGTGCGGCCGATGACGACGGCGAGTTCGCACTCCCAGTCGAGCTGCTGGGTGAGGTCGCCGTTGTGCAGGATCGGCTGTCCGGGGCCGGTGACCGCGGTGGCGGGCTTGCTGAAGAGGACCGGGCGCGAGGGCAGTTCCCTGTCGGTGTCCAGGCTGCGGCTGGACTCCTCGACGTGCTCGACGTAGTTGAGGCCGACCCCGATGATCTTGCCGGGGCGCAGCGGGGCGTTCAGGGCGACCTGGTCGATCGCGTGGACGGCTTTGGCCGGCCAGTCGGAGGGGTCGCCGTCGAGCAGCTGGCGTGCGGTTTCGTGGACGTCGGCGTCCGCGCGGATGAACGCCGGCAGGTCCTGCGGGAGTGCCGTGCCGTGGTGGGCGGCGAGGGCGGCCAGGTCGATGACGTGGTCGTCGATCTGAGCGCCGAGACGGGCAGGGTCTTCGTTGACCGTGTATGTCACGAGTCGCATGACGGCTCCTTGGTGGTGATGGAGGAAGGGACGCAGAGGGGGGCGGGGCGGTGGTGCGCCTCTCGTCGGCGCACCGCCGCGCCGGTGACCGGTGTCAGGGCCGGCGGTCCCGGCGCGGCGGCTGTTCACTCGGTGGGCTGGTGCCCGCCGTTGTCGGTGTACGCCTCTTCGCGGTGGAAGCCGAGGGAGCGCATCACGGGGAAGTCGTTGAACGAGAAGAGGCAGGCGTCCTCGCCCTGGTCGAGGTTCACGTGTTCGTGCCAGGCCCAGGACGGGACGCAGAAGATGTCGCCCTGCTGCCAGTCGTAGCGCTGCCCGGCGATGATCGAGTAGCCCCGGCCCTTGGCCGCGGTGTAGATGACCGACCCGGTGTGGCGGTGGGCCCTGGTGGCCTGGCCGGGGCGCAGGAGCTGCATGTGGGCGCCCAGGGTGGGCATGACGGAGCCGCCGGTGACGGGGTTGGTGTACTCGGCGATGACGCCGTCGTACGGGGATCCCTCCGTGGCCTTGGCGAGGCCCAGCAGCGACTGGTAGGTGGGCTCCCACGGGTAGGCGAGCAGGGGCGAGTAGGGGCGGGTCCACTTCTCCACGCCGTACGGCAGCAGGTTGGCGCCGTAGGTGAGGACCGAGGAGTTGATCACCCTTCCCGGCTGCTGGTACAGCTCGGGGTGTACCTCGTAGAAGCCCGCGTCCATGGCGTTGACGAGGGGGATGTCCAGTCCGTCCTGCCAGATGACGGGGCCGTCGTCGGCGTCGTTGCCGTGTTCGTGCCAGGTGCCGTTGGGGGTGATGGCGAAGTCGCGGGGACCGACCTTCAGCTTCTGGCCGTCGACGATCGTCCAGGCGCCGGTGCCCTCGTGGACGAAGCGCAGGGCGGCGGCCTGGTGGCGGTGCGCGGTCATGGACTCCCCCGGTCCCATGATCTGCAGGCCGGTGTACAGGAGGCCGACGGCGGCGCTCACGTCCTTGCGGCCGGGGTTGACGAGCATGACGACGCGGCGTCCGGCGTCGTCGGCCTTGACCAGGTCGAGCGCCTTGCGCACCAGGGGGCGCAGGGCGTCGTAGCGCCACAGGACCGGTACTGACTTCGGCTGCGGGTACCACGGCTCGATGTCGTTGGCGACCGTCCAGAGGGCGCCGGCCTCCAGTTCGGCGAGTTCGCCGTAGTAGGCGGCGAGTTCGGGGGTGTCGGACACTCGGGCCCGGCCCAGCCTGTCGTCGTCGTACTCGGTGGTCATGAGTCCTCCTTCGGGGAGCCGGCGGTGCCGGTCTCGTCGGACGGAAGCGGTGGGGCGGGGTCGGTCGTGAAGGTGACCGGGGTGCGTGGGGTGTTGTCGACGTGCAGGCGGAAGACGTCGAAGCGGTTGTAGTGGCCGACGATGTCGTGCATCTGCTTGGGCCGGATGCACTTGGCGAGGTCGATGTCGGCGTAGACGATGCCCTCGTCGTCGACGAGCGGCTCGGTGACGGGGCGGCCGTCGGGTCCGAAGATCCCCGAGAGTGCGCTGCGGGGGCGGGCGAGCATGCGGCGTACGTCCTCGTCGTCGCCGGCGACGGTGTCCACGATCTCCGGGGAGATGGTGGAGCAGGCGACGACGGAGAAGAGCTTGCCCTCGAAGCTGTGGGCGGCGGTACGGACGGCGATGGCGTCCGCCATGTCGTAGTCCTCCGGTGCGACCGGCAGCGCGATGTAACTGGCCGCGTGGACCAGCTCGCCCTGGGCGAGAAGGGTGAAGCGGGCCAGGGTGTTGGTGTTCTCACCGCAGGCGAGGACGCCGAGCGGGCCGATTGGGGTCTGGTGGACCTTCAGTGAACTTCCGTCGCCGCCGGTCCAGGTCAGCTTCTCCGCCCAGGTGGGCACCAACTTGCGGTGCACGCCGAGGAGTTCGCCGTCCGGGCCGATGGTGAGCAGGGTGTTGTAGAGGATGCCCAGGCTGTGTGGGCTCCGCTCGTTGACACCGATCACCACCACGACACCGTGCTGTCGGGCCGCGGCGCGCAGCGCGTCCACGTGCGGGCCGGGGATGTCGACGGACGCCCGCCACAGGCGCTCGAACCATGGCGAGCCCTGTACGGGGTTCATGGTCCAGTTCCAGTAGGGGTAACCGGGGATGAACACCTCGGGGAAGACGACGAGTTCGGCACCTTGGGCGGCGGCCTCCGCCAGCAGGGCCACGGCCTTGTCGACCGTGGCCGCCGGATCCAGGAAGACCGGCGAGGACTGTACGGCTGCCGCCTTGAAGCGCCGCAGCCTCTGCATCTGTTCCTCCATCTGTTCCTCCTGTCAGACGGCCGTCACTGCGGGCCGGGAAAGCCACCGCTGGTGCACGGGAGCGGGAGCGGTCCGGAGCAGCTGGAGGCGGGGGGGCACCCGGTCGGTGCGGGCGCCCGGCGGCCTTCCGCTGCCCGCCTTCCAGGACGCCGGCCAGGGCGCGGCCGGTCCGGTGTACTGCTGGGCGGCCGCGGCGTGGAGCGTCCACAGCGGGTCGTGGAGCTGGGCGCGGCCGACGGCGCACAGGTCCGCCCGGCCCGCCAGAATCAGGGAGTTGACATCGTCGTACGTGGAGATCGCACCCACGGCGATCACCGGCACACCGACGGTGTTGCGGATCAGATCGGCGTAGGGCGTCTGGTAGCTGCGGCCGTAGCGCGGCTGCTCATGGGCGACGACCTCGCCGGTCGAGACATCGATGGCGTCCGCCCCGGCGTCCGCCAGAGCATCGCAGAGCTCGACCACGTCGGCCTCGCTGATGCCGCCGTCGGCCCAGTCGGTGGCCGAGATCCGGACGATCAGGGCCTTGCCGGCGGGCCATACGGCGCGGACGGCGCGCAGGACTTCCAGGGGGAAGCGCATCCGGTTCGCGAGGCCGCCGCCGTAGGAGTCGCTCCGCGTGTTCGTCAGCGGTGACAGGAAGCTCGACATCAAGTGGCCGTGGCCGTACTGGAGTTCCAGTACGTCGAAGCCTGCCCGGTCGGCGCGGCGGGCGGCGGCGACGAAGTCCTGCGCGATGGCGTCCATGTCCTCGCGGCTCGCCTCGCGGGGCGTCACGCTCCCCGCGTCCCAGGGGAGGGCGGACGCCGCGACGAGTGGCCGGCCGTTGTCGCCGAGGGGGACACACCGGCCGTGGGCGCGTGGCGTGCTGGTGGCGGCGCGCCGTCCGGCGTGGGTGAGCTGGATGCCGAGGCAGGTGTCCGACTGGCGGCGGACGAAGTCGGTGATCCGGTGCCAGGACGCTTCCTGCTCGTCGGTGTACAGGCCCGGGCAGCCGGGTGTGGCGCGTCCGTCGGCGCTCACGGCCGTCATACCGGCGATGACCAGGGCCGAGCCGCCCAGTGCCTGCGTGCTGAGATGAACGAGGTCGAAGTCCCCTGGCACACCGCCCTGCGCGGAGTACAGCGCGGTCGCAGGTACGACGACGCGGTTGCGCAGGCGCAGACCGCCCAGTCGGAAGGGCCGGAACATCGGCGGCACCGAGGCGGCCCGCCCGCCGATCGCCGTGTGCTCCGCGTGCCAGGTGTCCACCGCGTCGGTGAACGCACGATCGCGCACACGCAGGTTGTCGTACGTGACGCGTCGGCTGCGGGTGAGCAGGTTGAACGCGAACTGAGGCGGTTCCTGCGCGGTGTAGCGACCGACGTTCTCGAACCATTCGAGGCTCGCCTGTGCGGCCCGCTGCGTGGACTCGACGACCGGCTTGCGTTCGGCCTCGTACGCGGCGAGGGCGCGGGGCACGTCCGGGTGTTCGTGGAGGCAGGCCGCCAGGGCGAGGGCGTCCTCCATGGCGAGTTTGGTACCGGAGCCGATGGAGAAGTGGGCCGTGTGAGCGGCGTCGCCGAGCAGGACGACGTTCTCGTGGCGCCAGGTCCTGTTGCGTACGGTCGTGAAGCGGATCCACTTGGACCCGTTGGGGATCAGCCGGTGGCCGTCGAGGTGGTCGGCGAGGATCTCCTGGCACCGCCGGATGCTGTCCTCGTCGTCGGCCCCGGGCGCGAAGTCCCGGGCGGCGAACGTGTCGAACCCCGCGCGCCGCCAGGAGTCCTCGTCGATCTCGATGATGAAGGTGCTGCGGGTGTCGTCGAACGGGTACGCGTGGACCTGCATGGTCCCGAAGTCCCGTTCGGCCACGATGAAGGTGAAGGCTTCGAAGACCTTGTCGGTCGCGAGCCACATGTAACGGCAGTGCCGTTCGTCCAGGTCCGGTGCGAACCTGTCGGCGTAGGCGCTCCGCGTCTGCGACCGTACGCCGTCGCTCGCCACCACGAGGTCGTAGGCAGCGGCGAGTTCGGCCGCCGGCGGGGCCTGGGTGCGGTAGCGCACGTCCACCCCCAGTGCCGCGCACCGCTCCTGAAGGATCTGCAGCAGGCGCTTACGGCCGAGAGCGGCGAATCCGTGGCCCCCCGACGTGAGGACCTGACCCTGGTAGCGCACGTCGATGTCGCTCCAGCGGGCGAACTCGGCCGACATGGCGCGGTAGACGTCCGGGTCGGCCTGCGCGATGCCGTCGAGTGTCTCGTCGGAGAACACGACGCCGAATCCGAAGGTGTCGTCGGCCGCGTTGCGCTCCCAGACGGTGATCTCCCACTGCGGGGAGAGCTGTTTGGCCAGGGCCGAGAAATACAGCCCACCGGGCCCTCCGCCGATGACTGCTACGCGCACGGCGTCCTCCTTGTGGTTCGAGGAACAACGTATGTCGTAATTCCTGCGCTCGTCAACAAAACTCGATAAAGAGGGGTGGCTCGCATGATCCGCACGGCTCAGCTCAGGGTTTCGGGAGCCTGCGCGCCCGCCGTGGTCAGGAGATCGCGCACCTCGATTGGCCAGGGCGTGGCCCCGGAGGCCCGCGCGGCGGAGTGAGCGATCGTCATCCGGCCGGTGGCCGCGTCCTCTTCGCCCGTGCCGCGCACGGTGAAGGCGTAGTGCAGCGAGCTGGTGCCGACCTTGGTGACACGCAGCTCGACGCGCACGAGGTCTCCGAACCACAGCCGGGCGCGATAGTCGGCCTCGAAGTGGACGCGCGGCGTGCTGCCGAAGAGGTGCGCCAGATCCAGACGGCGCAGCAGGGCGGCTTCCGCCGCCTCCACCCACCGCACGACGGTGGAGTGGTGGTAGTGGCCGGCGGCGTCGGTGTCGGGCCACTCGACACGGCGCTCGATGACGATGCTGGGCAGGTCCGACGCCACGGCGTGGTCGTCACCAGCGGCGCCGACGCCGATCGGTGGGGTTGCCTGCTGGGTGCTGGGGGTTTCCATGAAGGTGCCTTTCGTCAGCCGATCCGGTCGGCTGCGGGGATGTCCGGTGACAGGACGAGGTGAGCGGTGCTCGCACGGCAGGGCAGGGGGTGTCAGCCGTCCGCGCCGGCGGCGCGTCGGCGCAGCACGCCGCGCTGGAGCTTGCCGTTGCTGGTGCGTGGCAGGTCGGTGACGAACTCGACGGCGCGCGGGTACTTGTAGGGCGCGATGGTCTGCTTGACGTGGTTCTGGAGTTCCTTGACGGTCACGTCATCGGGGGCGACACCCTCACGCAGGACCACGTACGCCTTGACGACCATCCCGCGCCGGTCGTCCGGCGCACCGACGACGCCGCAGTCCGCGACATCGGGATGAACGAGGAGCGCCTTTTCGACCTCGGGTCCGGCGATGTTGTATCCGGAGGAGACGATCATGTCGTCGCTGCGGGCCACGTACCAGAAGTAGCCGTCCGCATCGCGTATGTAGGTGTCACCGGTGACGTTCCAGCCGTTCCTGACATACGCCGCCTGGCGTGGATCGTCGAGGTAGCGGCACCCCGTCGGGCCGGCGACCGCGAGCAGGCCCGGCTCCCCGTCGGGAACGGGCGCCCCGCTGTCGTCGACGACCATCGCCCGGTAGCCGGGAACGGGCTTGCCGGTGGATCCCGGCCGGATGTCGTCGTCGGCGGCGGAGATGAACACGTGCAGCATCTCGGTGGCGCCGATGCCGTCGATGATGCGCAGGCCGGTCGCGGCATGGAAGTCCTCCCACACCTGGGCCGGCAGCGCTTCTCCGGCGGATACGCACCGTCGCAGGCCGGTCAGGCGGTCCACGGCTCCGGCGGCCATGATCGCCTTGTATGCGGTGGGGGCGGTGAGCAGGACCGTGGCGCCGTGCTCGGCGACGAGGTCGGCCAGCTTCTCCGGCGACGCCTGCTCGATGAGGAGCGTCGCCGCCCCTGCGTGCAGCGGGAAGACGACCAGGCCGCCGAGCCCGAAGGTGAAGGCCAGCGGTGGCGTACCGGTGAAGACGTCGTCCGGGCGAGGTTTGACGATGTGCCGGGAGAACGTGTCCGCGTTGGCGAGAACGTCCCGGTGGAAGTGCATCGTCGCCTTCGGTCGTCCGGTCGTACCGGAGGTGAAGGCGATGAGGGCCACGTCGTCGGCTGCGGTGACGACGCTGGAGAACACACCGTCCTTGGCCGCGCAGCGGCGGATCAGGTCGTCGTCGCCCGGGCCGCCGTAGGAAAGGACGGTCAGCCCAGGCGCGTCGGCGGCCTGGAGTTCGTCGAGGTACCGGTGGTCGCACAGGGCGGCCACGGGACGGCTGATGTCGTGGAGTTGCGCGAGTTCGGCGGCCCGCAGCAGGGGCATCGTGGTGACCACGACACCGCCGGCCTTGAGCACCCCGAACCAGGAGGCGACCAGCCAGGGGGCGTTGGGGCCACGCAGCAGGACGCGGTTGCCGGGGACCAGCCCGAGGTCGTCGGTGAGGACCTGGGCGACCTGGTTCGCGTGCCGCAGCAGGTCGCCGTACGTCCAGCGGTCCGTCGGGGTCAGCAGACAGGGCCGGTCGGCGCCCCAGCGTTCGACGGCGTCGTCGAGCAGCCGGACGGCGCAGTTGAGTCGGTCCGGGTACCGCAACTCCGGCAGGTCGAAGTGCAGTTGGGGCCAGAGATGGATGGGGGGTAGTCGGTCGCGGCAGAACGTGTCCACGTGGGCGGACGGGGAGAGCTCCATGGGGCGCACACCTCGGTCTCGGGGGCAGCGAAGGGAGTGCGGCAAGTATTTCGTTATTTTTACGAGCGTCAAGATTTCACGACATAGATTTTTGCGGCACTCGTCCGAACGGCAGTCAGGCGCGCCTTGATCGCGACCAGCGAGGCCCTGAGCGGGTCGGGAGTCAGACGGCAGGGACGCGAACGCGGACGACCTTGCCGGACCCGGCACGGAACGCCGTCAGCTCGCCACCGGCCTCACGAACCAGGAAGCCCACGATCGCGAGGCCACGGCCGCTCTCCGCCTCGCCGTCGGCATCGAGGCCGAAGCGCGGCATACGGGGGTCGCCATCAGCGACGTCGAGCTGCAACCAGCCATCCGCGAGGGTGACCGTGACGCGCAGCCGGCCCGTCACGTCGCCCGCATGCCGGATCGCGTTGGACAGCAGCTCCGTCCCCGCGAGCAGCAGCGCCTCACCCGGTTCCGGCGCGATACGCCAGTCCTCGAGGACGTAACGCAGAGACGTTCGCCCACCGGGGACCGCCGAGGCGGCGGCCTCGGTCGTCCAGTGGACGAGGCGGCGTCCCGGGGACGGGGCGGGAGGGGCGGGCGCCGAGCACGGGGAAAGCGACGGCAGGCCAGGCGCGAACAAGGTGGGGGCGAGCATGCGGACTCCCCGGCAAGAAGGTGCGACACGCACGGGATTTCTCGTGTAACCTGCCAGGCGGCCAGGTTGTTACACGTGTAACACGCTAGGACGAGCCCTACATAAACACAAGGGCAATCCGGACATTCATCGGGAAAGTTCCGTACCGCTGATTACGGCGCACGCACATCGGAGCGCCCACTCGTCACCGTCGCCGCACACACGCCCACAGAGAGAGGCGGACATGACCTCATCATCTCCGACACACCCGGCCGTACAGCCGACCCCGACCAGCGACGTGGAATGGCCTCCGCCACCGTTCCTCGCTCCCGCTCCCCCGCTGGCCGGGCGGGACGGCGTGCGCCGCTTCGACGGGGTGACGTACGCGCGCACGCCGGGATACCGGCCTCGTCTGCTCGATGCGCACGTGCCGGCGTCCGAGCAGCCGGTGCCGGCCGTGGTGTGGATCCACGGGGGCGGCTGGCTCGACGGCGACCGGCGCTTCCCGCCGCCGACCGTGCCCGTCGAGCTGCTGTACGGCACCATCCTGGGAGCCGGTCTCGCGGTGGTGAGCATCGACTACCGGCACAGCCTGGAGGCGCCGTTCCCCGCACAGCTGCACGATGTGAAGGCCGCCATCCGCTACGTGCGTCACTTCGCCGCCGACCTCGGCATCGACAAGGACCGGATCGGCGTCTGGGGAGAATCGGCGGGCGGCCACCTCGCCGCGCTCGCGGGCCTCGTCCGCGCCGACGGCACCGAAGCGGCCACGGTACTGGAGGGCGCCGAGGGCGTGCGGGACGAGGACAGCACCGTCCGGGCCGTCGTCGACTGGTACGGGGTGTCGGACCTGGGCGCGCTGCTGTCGCACACCCTTCCGCCCTCGCCGTCCGGCCCCGATTATCCCAACCCGTTCACCGCGCTGCTGGGAGGCACCGCCGAAGAGCTGCCGGAGCTCGCCCGCGTCGCCAGCCCGGTCACCTACGCCGGTCCGGCCACTCCGCCCCCCTTCCTGCTGATCCACGGAACGGCCGACGGTCTCGTGCCCTACAGCCAGAGCGAGGTACTCGCCGGGGCCCTGCAGCGCGCCGGCGGCCAGGTCACCGTGCACCCGGTGGAAGGCGCCGACCACATCTTCCTCGGCACCCAGGACGTGACGCCGATCGTCTCCGAAAGCGTCGCCTTCCTCGCCCGCCACCTGAACGCATGAGCCCGGGTCGTACCACCCGTCACCACTGACGAGCACACGTGGCGCCGGCCGGACGGTCCGGCGCCACCTCCGCGACCCGGCTTCCACTCACCACGTCGGCTCCCATGAGAGCCGGCACCGGCGAGTCCGCCCACCGTTACATCCCGACCGGCCGGCGATGGTCTCCGGCCGCAAGAGGTACCTGATGACCAGCACTCCGGCGGCTGAACTCGCCGCTCCCGCACCGATCCCCCAGGGGCACCGCCGCCTCCCCGCACCTCCCGCACGATCCGGCGCGCTCGGGCTCGGGGCGTTCTTCCTCCTCGTCACCGCCGCGTTCGCCGCCACAGTGCTCACCCGCCCGGCACGTCCGGTCTTCCAGAGCGTCGACGACACCTGGTCGCACTGGATGGGAGGCCCGCACAACGGCCCCTGCGCGGCCGTGGCCGCCGTACTGAACTGGCTGGGCGGCCCGCTGGGAGTGGTGATACCCATAGGCCTGCTGCTCGTCCTCGCGGTACGCGGACGCTGGCGGTCCCTGCTGTTCCTGCTCACTGCCTACGGGGTGGGCAACATGGCCGTCGTCCACATCCTCAAGTTCTGGGTGGACCGGCCGCGCCCGGCCCACCCTCTGGTCCAGGTGGACCACGGTTCGTTCCCCTCCGGTCACACGGCCGGAACGGCACTCCTGGTGGTCGTCGCAGGCGTCCTCTTCGTCCGCCCGGCCCGCCGACGAGGCTGGTGGGCCTTCGGCATCGCCGTCACGGTCGCGATGATGTGGAGCCGCACATGGCTGCACGCCCACTGGCTCAGCGACACGGTGGCCGGCGCCACCACGGGCGCGGGCACCGCCCTTGTGCTGTGGTGGCTGTTCACACCACTGCTGAGGCGGGAAGAGGATGCGTCACCTGCCCGCGCCGCCGTCGGCAGACCGACCGATCACGAGGACTGACGGTGGACGAGGACCGGCTCCATGCCCGGAACCTCGGGCGGCACACCCCGGTCGACCAGCTCGTGCAGGGCGTCGGCGATCCGAGCGGGCGTGGGCAGGTCCAGCCGCACGGTCGTCAACGGCGGCTGTTGCAGAGCCGACAGCACCAGGTCGTCGGCTCCGACCACAGCGACATCCCCCGGTACGGCCACCCCTTTGTCGCGCAGTGCATGCAGCAGCAGGGCCGCATAGTCGTCGTTGTAGGCGAACACCCCGTCCAGACCCAACTCGCGCCAATGCCCGGCCAGTTCGGCAGCGGACTCGTGGGTGTAGGACATCTCGACCGCGGTGACGGCCGCCGCCGTGCTGCGGGCGGCGACCTGCTGCGCTCCGGCCAGGCGTGGCCGGGCGAAGGTGGCCAGGCCGCGCTCCCGCGGCATGATCACGCCGATGTTCCGCCGCCCGCGGGAGACGAGGTGCTCGGCGGCCAGCGCTCCGACGCGTGCGTGGTCGAAGTCGATGGTGTGGACGCCCTTCACGTCATGGGAGGCGAAGGCCAGCACCCCCCGCACCCCGGCCCTGCCCAGCACGTCGGCGGCCTGGTCGGTCAGGCTGTCACCGTCGAGGGCCAGCACCGCCGCCGGGCGCAGTTCGGCCCAGGCCCGGGCAGCGCTCACGGAGTCGGAGAAACGCCCGGCGTGCAGCACGGTGACGTACCCGTGGTGTTCCAGTTCGCCTTGCAGGTCGTCGATCCAGGTGCTGACCAGGCTTCCGACCGCCGAGACGGAGGCCGGAACGAGGACGAGGTTGCTCCGCCCCGCCCGCAGCGACCGGGCGGCAGCGTGCGGCACATAGCCGAGTTGCTGTGCCGCCGCCAGCACCCGGGCACGCGTGGTGGCACTGACCCGGTGCGCCTGCGTGTTGTTGAGGACGAAGGACACGGTCGCCCTCGACACCCCCGCCAGACGCGCCACGTCGGCACTCGTGACGGCCGCCGCCGCTGTCGGCTCCTTGTCCATGACGCCCTTAACCCGTTCCTCCCGGTCCGCTGACCGGCCTCCCTCCAGGTTACACGCGTTACCGATGAGCGCGACATGGCGCCTCCGGGCCGCCCCGCACGCACCGAAGGAGTCCGATGGAACAGACGAGCCACTCCGGCCCCACGCCCGCGTGCCCGTACCGCGCGGGCCTCACCCCATTGCACGGCCGGGGGCTGGATCAGGACCTCGCCGCCGTCTACGCCTCCCTGCGCCGGCACAGCGGACCGGTCGTCCCGGTCGAGATCGCCCCCGGCGTCGCCGCCTGGCTGGTGCTCACCCACCGGGACGCGCTGGAGGTCATCCGGAGAGCGGATCACTACTCCAGCGACCCACGCCGGTGGGATGCGGCCTCTCATGGAAGGATCCGGGACGACACACCCGTGCCACCGCTGCTCGGTCCTCTCCCTGCCGTCTTCCGGCTCGACGGGGAAGAGCACCTTCGGCACCGCCGCGCGGTGACGGAGGCCCTCGGCCATCTCGATCCGAGGCGGTTGGGCCGACTGGTCCGCCACCGGGCGAACGCGCTGCTGGACAGCTGGTCGGTACGCGGCGCCGCCGACCTGGTGGCTGAGTACACACGGCCTCTCGTGTGGGACGTGTTCGCCCATCTGCTCGGCCTGTCCCACGATTCGATCACGACGCTCGATGCCCTGAGCCAGACCGTCGTGAATACCCTCCCCGGCGCCCTGCGGGCAGGTGCGGAGCTGCTCGACGCCTTCCGTCGGGTGGTGGACGAGCGGAGCGTCTCACCGGCACCCGACCTCGCGTCGTGGCTGGCTCAGGACACGGCGTTGTCCGCCGACGAGGTCGCCCACAACCTGCTCGCCCTCGCCCTGATCGGCGGCGAGAGCACCATCGGCTGGATCGGCAACAGCGTGCGCCTTCTCCTGGCACACCAAGGGCCGGCCCTTGTGACCGGTACCGGAGATGCGGTGTCCCGCCTCATGGAGCACGCACTCCACGCAGGCGCGCCGATGCCCAACATCCCCGGCCGGTGGGCGACTGGGGACATGTTCCTGGCAGGGCGCCGCATTCGGCAGGGTGACCTGGTGATCCCCTGTCTTGCGGCCGCCAACACCGACCCGGAGCTCGAGGGAGCCACGGCCTCCCCTACGCGGGCACACCTGGCCTGGGGTACCGGGTCCCACGGCTGCCCCGCCAAGGAGGCGGCGCGCCTGATCACGGAAACGGCGCTCGACGTGCTCCTGGTCCGACTCGCGGACCTCCGTCCCGCCCTCCCGGACAGCGCCTTGCGGCACTCCTCCCTGTGGTGCGGGGCGCCGGCCGAACTGCCGGTGACGTTCGCCGCGACCGACCCCGACACCGGTCGGGACACGGTCGCATCCCCCCGGACCGTCATGGATGCGCCCGCCGAGCCGCGCGCCGACCGTGCTCCGCACGAGGCGCCGCCACAGCGCTGGGGCTGGTGGAACTCCTTCGGCGGCTGGTAGGCCGTTACGCGAAGAGGGTGTTGCCGGACACCACCGTTCGGTCCGGCAACACCCCCCTCAGCGCTTCGCGTTCACCGCGTGAGCGGGTGAGCGGCTGCGCGTCCGGCCCGTGGCCGTACGGGAAGAGCGGGTCCCGGGAATCGTCGGGTACCTGAGCTGCCGCCTTCTCCGCGATCTCGGGGAGCCCCGCGACCGAAGAACTCCTCGAAGCCCTCTGTCCGCTCGTCGCACGGAGCGCTGATCCGCGAGCCGGGCCAGGAGTTACACGTGTGACTGACGACCCGACTAGCAGGCCGACACCCGGCGACCGTGCAGGCGACGGGCATGCCCGGCCAGGTCGTTCACGGGGCCGGTGACGGAGTCGAAACGCATCGTCGTGCGGCCTCCCTGCCGGTACTGCTCCCACTCCGGCATCCCGGGGTGGTTCGGATCGCCGGTGCGGGCGAAGGCGATCCACGCTTGATGCATGCTCTTCGCCAGCCCCTCCCCCACGACCGGATCGATCCCCTCGACGAGTGGCGCATGCGACCAGCTGTCGAAGTTGTCGAAGACGAAGGGGAGTTCCAGGCAGTGAGCGGCGGCGAGCCTCCCGCCATGCACCGGCGCCGGAAAGTCGAACTGGAACGCCCAGACGGGACGCCCCAATGCCGCCCTGGCTTCCGCCAGTTCCACACACGGAACCCGGAACAACTCGTCCGAGACCAGATCCATGAGCACGTCGACGGGTCCGGCACCGGGCCGGGTCCGCGCGTACTCGTCGTACACGTCGGCTGCCGAACCGTCTCCGAAGCGCTCCGCGATGCGGCCCACCACCTGGGCGCGGGTGGACTTCGCGTACGCCGGGTCCAGGGCGAAGTTGAAGTTGGCCTCTTCGCGGGTCCAGCCGATGAGAACGTCGATCTCGGTCGCCGCGCCGTGCAGGAGGGTCTCGGCCGGGTGACGGAAGAGTGTGACCTCGTCCCGCACGGGGAGGAAGGGGGTGGGCCAGTACCCCCAGCGCACGGTGCGTGCGTAGAGCCCTCCGGCGGCCTCGACGAGCCGCGGCCACGGCAGTTGCCGGAGTTCGTCGACGTCCTTCACCCCGGCGGACTCGAGGTAGGCGTCGGCCCGTTCCCGGTACTCGTCGCGGGTGGGGATGTGCAGACCTAGGGGCGGGCTCTGGAGGATGGCCCGGCGGAACATCTTCTGGGCTTCGGGGTGCCCGGCGAGGGCGGCGGTGGACAGGGCGCCGCCCGACTGGCCGGCGACAGTGATGGTGTCGGGGTCGCCGCCGAAGTGGGCGATGTTGTCGCGCACCCAGCGCAACGCGGCCAGCTGGTCGGTGAGCCAGAGGTTGGCCGGCTGTGCCCCGGCCGCGGTCGCGTCGTCGAACGACAGGTAACCGAGCGGGCCGAGGCGGTAGTTCAGGGTGACGACCACGAGGTCGCCGTCGCGCGCGAAGGTCTCGCCGGAGTAGATGGGCAATGATCCGGAGCCGGAGACGAATCCGCCGCCGTGGATCCAGACCAGCACCGGTCGGCGCGCGTCATCGACGGCCGGTGTCCACACGTTCAGCGTGAGACAGTCGTCGTCGAAGGGCGGGGATCCGTGGCCCCCCAGGACCGGGTCGCCGCCCTCGATGTACATCTGCGGCGAGCTCGGACCGTATGCGGTCGCCTCCCCTGTACCGCTCCAGCCGGGGTGCGGACGGGCCTCACGCCAGCGGAGGTCACCCACCGGTGGCGCGGCGTACGGCACGCCCTTGAAGACCACGACATCACCCTCGATGCCTCCGCGCAGCCGGCCGGCCGGCAGCTGGACGACGGGGGGAACCTGACCTTGCCTGTCAGTCATGTATGTCCTCCTTGGTGAACCCGTTCACCAGGCATATGGGGGCCATGGCCACTCGGGCCGCATGGCGGGTGGAGGCACGGGAGCGGCAGGACCCACGCCCAGCCGAGCGCGAGAGTATTCCGGAATCCCGACGGCCGTCAATTAATCAACATAGAGGAGAGGGGGCGGCGATCGAACTAGTCCCACAGGCGATCGGCCGCGGCACGTCCAGCTTCCTCCTGCAGAAGGCGCGCGAACACCGACCACAGCAGCAGTACGACACCCACGCCTGCGGCGGCACCCGCCACGGTGTCACTGAGCCATTGGGCGTGCAGCCACGTACGGCTCCACATGGTCACGGCGATCAGGGCTGCCGTGAAAGGCCACCACCAGCGCCGTACACGCGACGGAAAGAGCACCACCCCCGCAGCCAGGAGGAAAGTCGTCACCATGAAGACCTGGCCGGACGGAAACGAGCCCTCACCGACCAGAACCCAGGGGTGTGGCGGGCGGGGGCGGTCGACCAGCTGCTTCAAGGGGAGCACGACGACGATGTTGGCGACCACTCCGGCCGTGAGGACGAACAGGCCGGATCTCCACCTCCCGTAGATGGCGAGGCATCCCGTCAGCGTGAGGGGCAGGATCACCCCCAGGGGGCCGCCGAGCACGTCGAACGTGCGGGCGAGACTCGTCGCCGCGCCCCTCGGCGCTCCCCGCATCGCATTCATCCAGCGATCATCCAGGCCCTGGAAAGCAGGCCGCCCGTTCCCGAGGAGGGCAAGGCTGGCCGCCAACACCGCGGCCAGCAACACGGCGGCGACAATCGACGCCCCCCGCGGAGGGGCAGCCGGAACCTGGTCGCGTCGAGCCGCACCGGACGGCGGTCGCAGGGGGGCAGCAGTTCGTGGACGGATCATGACCGACCTTTCCGGGACTCTGGGGCACGGCCGACGACCGGCGAGGGACGAGGGACGGGGTTTCGGCACCCGTGCACGCTCGGCACCCGTGCACGCGATGAACGCGGCGTCGACCCGCCGGCAGCGGCGCCACATCCGGCGCCACCAGGCGACGACACAGCCAGTCACGCGACAGCACCGCTGCGTACGACGCCGCGAAGGGCGTTTTCGAGCCAACCCTGACCCAGTCGTCACGGCGCAAACAAGACCGACTGGCGGGTAGCTACACGTGTAACGACCACGCTCCCGAACCCGACGCTTACGGTCGCCGCCAATTTGCGCCAACCTCTACTCAAGGGACGCCACAGGTGCTAGACAAGGCCTACACACCAAGGCAACACGTGTAACCACACACGTGTAACCCGCACGCACTCATGCCGTACGCAGGTGCCACCCGAGCACGCGTCCCCCAGCGTTTGCCGCCTTACCCCCGTCCCACTCGCAGCTCCGCTCCAGGAGTCGACATGCCCTGCCCCATTCCGCGCCGCGCGTACCGTGCGGCGCCCGTACCGATGGGTGGTCACCGTGTCCACCGATGAACTCATCCAGCCCAAGGCGACGAACGTCGCGCATGAGCCCCGCCGGCGTGGCCTCATGCTGCTGCTCCTGCTCGCCAACTCCTCGATGCTCGCCGTGTACATGGGCGTCGGCGCGGTGCTGCTGCCGACCCAGATCGCCCAGATCGACCCGGCCGACAAGGTCGCGGTCCTGGGCGTCGTGGGCGGTGTGAGCTCGGTCTTCGCGACCGCGTTCAACCCGATCGCCGGCGCCCTTTCGGACCGCACCGGGCGCCGCAACCCGTGGATCCTCGGTGGCGCGCTGGCCTCACTCGCCGGGCTGGCCTTCCTGGGCAGCGTGCGGACCGTGCTGTTGGTGGGCATCGGATGGTGCCTGGTGCAGGCAACGATGAACGTCTACCAGGCCGCTGTCACCGCGGTCGTACCCGACCGGATCCCTCCCGCTCGTCGCGGCACTGCCTCCGCCCTCGTCGGCCTGGGGTTGCCGATCGGCGGCACGGCCGGCGTGTTGATCGCTTCCCGGACCGCAGGCCACCTCCAGTCGGGCTACCTGGTGTTCGGCGCGGTCGTGGCCGGCGCCGCGCTGCTGCTCACCGGATTCTGCCGCGACGTGCCGCGTCGTGAGCCCCTGCCGCCCGTCCCGAGACGCGATCGCCTGGCAGCCTTCCTTTCCGCTCTGGCCAACCATGACTTCCGGTGGGCCTTCATCGGACGGGCACTGATGGTGCTCGGCTACTTCTCGGTCGTCGGATACCAGCTGTACATCCTCGAAGACCACATCAAGCTACCGAAGGGCCTGGCCCCGACGGAGGCGATGGCGATCCTCACCCCGGTGTCGATGGGCGCGATGGCCGTGTCCACGGTGATCGGAGGTCTGCTGTCCGACCGCTGGAACCGGCGCAAGATCTTCGTCGGCCTGTCGGCCGCGCTCGCCGGCATCGTGACGACGGTCCCCGTCATCAGCCCGACCTGGCCGGGCATGCTCTGCTTCAGCGCCCTGAACGGACTCGCCTTCGGATGCTTCATGGCAGTGGACACCGCGGTCGTCACGCTCGTCCTGCCCCGCGCGGAGGACGCCGCCCGTGACATGGGCGTCCTCAACATCGCCAACGCCGGGCCGCAGATCATCGCTCCGTTCGTCGCGTCCGCCGTCGTGACCGCGCTGGGTGGCTACACCCCACTGTTCCTCATCGGCGGCGGCCTGTCGCTGCTGGGCGCGCTGGCCATCCTCCCGATCCGCGGAGTGCGCTGACACCAGCCCCCCATGGAGCCCCGGCGGGCGCATGCAGGGGGTCGTGCACCCGCCGGTCCTCGTCCTCCCCCCTATCTCCTCACCCATCGAAGGAGCACTCCGTGAGACGCACGCGCGTTCTGCCCCTGGCCGCTCTGCTGCTGTGCACGCCGGCTCTCGTCGGTGCCGTGCCGGCGAGCGCCGCGCCGAAGACCGCGCAGGACGGCCCGATGCGCATCCTGCTGACCAACGACGACGGCTACAACGCCCCGGGCATCCGCATGCTCTGCCGGCGGCTCACCGAGGCGGGCTACGACGTCACCATCGTCGCCCCGCTCACCAACCAGAGCGGCGCCGGGACGAAGATGATGAGCAGCAGCACCATCACGGTGAAGCACCCCGAGCCCCGGGTGTGGGCCGTGGACGGGACGCCGGGTGACTCGGTGTCCTTCGGGCTGTCCGAGGTGTTCGCCGACCACGCCCCGGATCTCGTGGTCTCCGGCACGAACTTCGGTCCCAACGTGGCGGCCCTGGCCACCCACTCGGGGACCGTTGGCGGCGCCATTGCCGCCCTGGAACGGGGTGTGCCCGCCCTTGCCGTGAGCACCGGTGGGATGACGGCACCGGTGCCGGAGCCCATCTTCAACGCCATGCGGCCCACCGACGACTTCACCGTCAAGCTCATCGAACGCCTGCGGAGCCGCGCCAGGGACGGGCGGCTGCTGCCCGAGGGCGTGGGGCTCGACATCAACCATCCGGTGGTCGGTCCCGACGGCAAGGGCACCGCCTCCGGAGTCTCGGTCACGACCCAGGATCCGCAGCCCGTCCTCAAGGCCGACTACAGCGACTCCGGTGACGGCACATGGAAAGTGAACGTCAACGTGGTCCCGGCGCCTGCCGAGAAGGGCGGCGACGTCGAGGCGATCAATGCCGACAGGGTGTCCGTCACGCCGATCTCTCCCGACTGGAACACCGGAACCGTCGGCTTCGCGAAGACCGCGATGCTTCTCGCCGACCTGCGCCCGTAGGCTCAGCAGGTCCTGGCCCACTATCCGGTGGCGGCCTACCCCACGCCGTGCGACGCGCTGTCGGCGGTCCTCACCGACTCCACCTTCGCCTGTCACACGCTCAGCACCGCTCGCACGTTCGCCGCGCAAGTACCCACCTGTGTCTACGAGTTCGACGACCCGTACTCACCCACCCTCTACGGAGCCCAGGTCCCGGGTGTCGACATGGCGAACGCCCGACTTCCGGGACCGTGCGATGCCCTCGGTGACAGCCGCAGGTGGTCCTGGGCAGACGGCGGCTCGAAGGGGGTGGGCACAAAGGAGCCTTGCGGCGCACGAGAGTCACCTGTCAAGATGGTGATGTGAATCTTGACCACGTCTTCGTGTGCGGGCACCCGGCGCTCGACTTCGCGGCCACCCTGCGCGCCCGGCGGTCGACCCGGTTCGAGATGTTCGTGACGCCGGACCGGCTCAACGCCTGGTACCTGGAGTCCGGGCTCGTGGACACGATCACGCCCGGCCAGGACGGCGACGTCCGGGAGGCGATCGCGGTGCGCGAGGCCATCTACCGACTCGTCACCAACCGCCGCCTCGGCGAGGACTTCGACCGTGAGGCCCTCGCGGTCCTCAACGCCGCCGCGCGCCAGGTCCCGGCGACGCCGCAGCTCACCCGGGCGGGCCGGCACACCGACGCGACGCCCGGGCAAGCCCTGGCCACCGTCGCCCGGCAGGCCGTCGAACTGCTCAGCGGCCCGGACGTCCCGCTGCTCAAGGAGTGCGGCAACCCCGAGTGCACGCGCGTCTACATCGACCGCTCCCGGGGCATGCGACGGCAGTGGTGCGGCATGGAGTCCTGCGGCAACAAGATCAAGGCGGCGGCCTACCGCGCCCGCAAGAAGGCGGCGCCCGTCACCGCCGGGAACTGACCCCGCCAAGGCGGGGCGGGTCAGGCAGGCTGAAGGCTGCCTACAACCCCAGGTCGAGGGCGAGGCACGAGTAGTACTTCCACGAGCTCACGGGGTCGTACGAGGCATCGGCCCCGGTCGGGGCGGCCACCTCTTCGGTCATGTCCTCGAAGCGAATGCGCTCGGGGAGGCTGCCGTAGCGGGCGTGCCGTGCCGCTGCCGCGGCGGCGTCCGCCGTGAGTTCCTTGCCCATGCCCCACACTCCACTTCATCGATCTTGACAATCTCGTTCGTCACCGGTCACGACGGTGACGCCTGGGAAATGGTGACCACGTCCCCTTCGGCGCGCCGGCGGGCCGTCAGAGGTGGTCGGCGTCGACGACGGCCTGCGCGAAGGCGGTCGGCGCTTCCTGCGGCAGGTTGTGCCCGATCTTCGCGATGGTGCGGTGCTCGTAGGGCCCCGTGAAGTGGTCGCGGTAGGCGGAGCCGTCACCGGCCGGGGTGAAGGGATCGAGGGCCGGGTCGAGGGTGATCGTGGGGACGCGGATGGGCGGCCGGGCGGCGAGCTGCGCCTCGTAGCGGCTGTAGCGGGGATCCCCCTCGATCAGGCCGATGCGCCAGCGGTAGTTGTACAGGACGATGGCCGCGTAGTCGGGGTTCTCGAAGGCCTGGGCGGTGCGCTGGAAGGTGGCCTCGTCGAAGTCCCAGTTGGGCGAGACGAGGGTCCACACGTAACGGCACAGGGCGATGCGTTCGTCGACGTTCTCCATCGCCTTCTTGCCGCGCTCGGTGGCGAAGTACCACTGGTACCACCAGTTGTGCTCGACGGCCGCGGCGGCGGGCTCCTGCTGAGCCTTGACGTCGGTGATGAGGTAACCGCCGGTCGAGACAAGGGCCTTGACGCGGTCGGGCCAGAGGGCGGCGATGATGTCGGCGGTGCGCGAGCCCCAGTCGAAGCCGGCGAGCACCGCCTTGTCGATCTTGAGCGCGTCCATCAGGGCGATGATGTCCAGCGCGACGGCGGACTGCTCGGCGGTACGGGGGGTGCGGCGGGACAGGAAGCGCGTGCTGCCGTGACCGCGCAGATACGGAACGATCACGCGATACCCCAGCTCGGCGAGGAGCGGGGTGACGTCGACGTAGCTGTGGATGTCGTAGGGCCAGCCGTGCAGGCACAGGACGACCGGGCCGCGGGCAGGCCCGGCCTCGGCGTAACCGATGTCGAGGACGCCCGCCCTGACCTGCTTGAGCGTGCGGAAAGCCGTGTGCGCGCCGGGGGTGACGACGGACGCGGCGGACTGCAGGCCGGCCGGCGAGACAGCGGCCGCGCCGGTGCCCAAGCCGATGACCTTGGTGAACGTACGCCTGTCGATCACGAGGGACCCCCTTCGCCGCACGGCTTGTGGCATGACAACCTTCACACGCATCTCGTCACCTGTCAAACAGGTGACGATGACCGGTGATGACCCAAGCGGACGCAAGCGGGTGGCTCGCACCCCACGTGATGCGGTGCCGCTGCGGATGGGAGACCGTGGGCAGGGAGGTTCCAGGGGCCCGTCGGCATCGGCGGCAACCGACGGATCGAGGTGTCGGCCGTGGAGATCAAGGGGTTGTGGAGATGGACACTGACTTCGACGTCGTCGTCCTCGGAGCCGGCCCCGGCGGGTATGTGGCGGCCATCCGCTCCGCTCAGCTGGGACTCCGTACGGCGATCGTGGAGGGCCGTTTCTGGGGCGGCGTCTGCCTGAACATCGGCTGCATCCCGGCGAAGGCGCTGCTGCGCAACGCCGAGGTCGCGCAGTTGGTCCTGCACGACGCGGAGAAGTTCGGCGTGAAGATCGGTGGGGACGTGAGTCTGGACTACCGCAGCGCCTATGAACGCAGCCGGGTGGTGGCCGACGGCCGCGCGAAGGGCGTCGGCTATCTCATGCGCAAGAACAAGATCGCCCAGTTCGAGGGGCAGGGCGTCTTCGTCGACCCGCACACGCTGCAAGTGCGCCTGCGCGACGGCGAGGCGACGCTCTCCTTCCGCTCCTGCGTCATCGCCACCGGGGCGACCGTGAAGCTGCTGCCCGGAACGGCGCTGGGCAAGCGTGTCGTGACGTTCGAAGAGCAGATCCTCGCCGACAGCCTCCCGTCGAGCCTGATCATCGCCGGGGCCGGCGCCATCGGCGTCGAGTTCGCCTATCTGCTGCGCTCCTACGGCGTCGAGGTGACGCTGGTCGAGTTCCTGGGCCGGATCGCGCCGCTGGAGGACGAGGAGGTGTCGGCCGAGCTCACCAAGCGGTTCAGGCGGCAGGGGATCAACGTGCTGACCTCCACCCGCGTCGAGTCCATCGAGGAGGATGCCGACAGCGTCCGCGTCAGGGTCCGGCAGGGCGACGGACAACAGGTCCTGGAGGCCGACAGGGTGCTGCAGGCCACGGGTTTCCAGCCGCGTACGGCCGGCTACGGGCTGTCCGCCACGGGCGTACGGCTGACCGACCGCGGTGCCATCGACGTGGACGGCCGTTGCCGCACCAGCCAGCCGCACATCTACGCCATCGGCGATGTCACGGCGAAGCTGATGCTGGCTCACGCGGCCGAGGCGATGGGCGTCGTCGCCGCCGAGAGCATCGCCGGCGCCGAGACGATGGAACTGGACTACCGCATGATCCCGCGTGCGACGTTCTGCCGGCCGCAGATCGCCAGTTTCGGCTGGACCGAGGCCGAGGCGCGCGACGAGGGCTTCGACGTCAGGGTGGCGAAGTTTCCGTTCACCGCCAATGCCAAGGCACACGGGTTCGGCGAAACGGCCGGTTTCGTGAAGCTGGTGAGCGACGCCCGCTACGGCGAACTGCTCGGCGCCCATATGATCGGGCCGGACGTGACCGAACTGCTCCCGGAGCTGACCCTCGCCCAGAAGTGGGACCTTACCGTCACCGAGCTCATCAGGAACGTCCATGCGCATCCCACCCTGAGCGAGGCGGTGCAGGACACCCTCCACGGCCTGGCCGGCCACATGATCAACCTCTGAGCGGGGCTGCGGACGGCGGGACGGCAAGCATCCGGCCGTCGGCTCAATTCAGGGATGAAATCCTTTTCAAGGACAGGTGTAGGCTGGTGTCACGCACGGCGAAAGGATGCGCACACAGGTGGTGACGATTCATGACGTGGCGCGAGCCGCCGGGGTGTCCCCGGCGACGGTCTCGCGTGTCTTCAACGGCGGAAGGGTCACGCCGGAACGCGCCCTGTCCGTTCAGCAGGCCGCCGCGGCTCTCGGCTTCGCGCCCAACCGGGTGGCCCGGTCGCTGCGCAAGCAGCAGTCCAGCGTGATCGCCTTGATCATCCCGGACATCGAGAACCCCTTCTTCACCTCGCTCGCCCGTGGGGTCGAGGACGCCGCACAGCGCACCAGCCTCTCCGTCGTCCTGTGCAACTCCGACGAGGACACCGACAAGGAGCGCCGTTACCTCGAGGTCGCCCTCGGCGAGCAGATGGCCGGTGTGATCGTGGCCGCGGCCTCGCAGGACGAGACGGACCTGGGGCCACTGCTCGCCCGGGGCGTGCCCGTGGTCGCCGTGGACCGGCGGCCGCACGAAGCCGAGGTGGACGCCGTACAGGTGGACAACCAGCACGGCGGCGAGGTGGCCACCCGTCATCTGCTGCAGGCCGGTTACCGCCGGATCGCCTGCATCACCGGTCCGCGGGGCGCCTCGACCTCCGAGGAACGCCTGGCCGGGTATCGCATGGCCGTGTACTCCACGGGCGACGCCGCCCCGGCCGGCGATGCCTACGTACGGCACGCCGACTTCCGTGTCGAGGGCGGCCGGGCCGCGATGCGCGAGCTGCTGGCCCTGCCCGAGCCGCCGGACGCCGTGTTCGTCGCCAACAACCTCATGACGATCGGCGTCCTGGACGCGCTGCGCGAGGTCGGGCGCACTCCCCCGGCCGTCGGTGTGCTGTCCTTCGGCGATGTGCCCTGGGCGTCGCTGGTGCAGCCGTCCCTGACCGCCGTGGAGCTGCCCTCCTACGAGCTGGGTCGTACGGCGGCCGATCTGCTGCTGCAGCGCATCGAGGGCAAGCCGTCGCCGCTGCAGACCGTGGTGCTGCGCACCACGCTCCAGGTGCGGGAGAGCACCGCCGGGCCGTGAGGCACCCGACGACGGGAAAGGGGGGCGCCGTACCGTCAACGGGCCGGTACGGCGCCCCTGTTCACGGGCCCGGAGCTACTTCAGTCCGGACGTCTTGATCGACTCCACGATCTGCCGCTGGAACACGAAGAACAGGACCAGCATGGGCAGCGCCGCGACCGTGGCCGCCGCCAGGATGTAGTTCCAGTTGGAGGTGTACTGGTTCTGGAACGAGGCGATGCCGAGCTGCACCACCGTCAGGGACTGGTCGTTGGTGGCGACCAGCGGCCAGACGAAGGCGTTCCAGTTGGCGAGGAAGAAGAAGATCGCCAGGGCCGAGAGGATGGGCCGGGACACCGGCAGGACGATGTTCCAGTACACCCGCCAGTGGCCGCAGCCGTCGACGATCGCCGCCTCCTCCAGTTCCCTGGGCAGCCCCAGGTAGAACTGGCGCAGCAGGAAGATGCCGAAGGCGTTGAAGATGGCCGGGATGATCAGCCCGGCATAGCTGTTGAGCAGGCCCAGCTGGCGGGCGACCAGGAACAGCGGGATCAGCACGACCGGGGCCGTGGCCAGCAGGGTGGCGAAGATCGCGCCGAAGAGCTTCTCGCGGCCCGGGAAGCGCAGCCGCGCGAGGGCGTAGGCGGCCATGGAGTGGAAGAACAGCGCCGCCACGGTGATCACCGCGGAGATGAAGAAGCTGTTCCAGAGGTAGCGGGCGAAGGGGACCTCGGTGAAGACATAGACGAAGTTGTCGAAGGTGAAGTCCCGTGGGATCAGGTTTCCGTCGGTGACCGTGGCCCGGGTCTTGAAGGACGACGTGACCATCCACAGCACCGGGAGGATGCTGATCAGTGACAGGACGACGGCCAGGGCCGTCAGTCCCGCGCGTGTGGAGCGCGGCCGGCGTCCGCCCTCCCGGCCCGTCCGGGTCCTCAGGGCGTCACTCGCCATCGTCGAACCTCCCGCCTCGTGTGAACTTGAAGATGACGGCGGAGATCAGGACCATGATCAGCACCAGGAACGAGCCCATGGCCGACGCGTAGCCGTACTCGCCGAATCCGAAGGCCTGCTGGTAGATGTAGAAGATCGCCAGTGAAGTGCCGTTGGCGGGGCCGCCGTTGGTCAGGACGAAGATCAGGTCGAGGCCGCCGGTGATGGCGGCGACCGTCGACATCAGCAGCACGAAGAAGCTGGTGGGGCGCAGCAGCGGCCAGGTGATGGTGCGGAAGGTGGTCCAGGGTCCCGCGCCGTCCAGCTTCGCGGCCTCGTAGAACTCCTTGGGGATCTCCTGGAGCCCCGCCAGGAAGATGATCATGTAGTAGCCCATCATCACCCACACCATGACGGCGATGACACAGCCGAGGGCGAGGGAGGGGCTGCCGAGCCAGGACTCGCCGTCGAGACCGGCCGCCCGCATCGCCCGGTTGACCACGCCCGTCTGCTCGTCGAGCAGGAACTTCCACAGGACGCCGACCACCACGAGGCTGATCACGTACGGCAGGAAGAGCGCGGTGCGGTAGGCGCCGATGCCGGGCAGCTTCTGCTTCACCAGCAGGCCGAGGCCGAGGCTCACACAGAACAGGACGGGGACGAGGATCACGACGTACTCACCGGTGATCTTCATGGAGTCCCAGAACAGCGGGTCGTGCAGCATCCGCCGGTAGTTGCCGAGCCCGATCCACCGGTACGAGCCGAAGCCGCTGACCTGGAAGAAGCTCAGGGCGACGGAGAGCACCATCGGGATGGCGACGAAGACGAGGAGCCTGAGGACGTCGGGGGCGAGGAAGAGGCCCGCGGCCAGCCATTCCCGCTGCTTGCGGCTGAGTCTCGGCGCCCGCGCGGAGGCGGGCGCCTGCGCCGGGGCGGCGGCCCGCCGGCGCTGTTGTGCGGCGACGCTGCTCATATCAGGCTCGCCCCCTTGTAGCTCTTGGAGTACGCGGCGATGGACTGGGCGGCTCTCTCCGCCTCGCCGGCCACCCCGCGGCCGGCGAGCATGGTGCCCTGGATGGCGTCGGAGATGGCCTTGTAGACGACCGGGGGGTAGCGCGGCTCGGCGCGTCCGCCGGGGAAGATCTCGTCCTTGAACTTCTTCATGATCTCGGAGTCGTAGCCGCCCTTCGCGGCGCCCCGCTCCAGGGCGCTGGCGCGGGGCGCCACATCGGACTTGGCGCCGACGCACCAGTCGACCATCCGGTTGATCGAGTCGTCCTTCATGGACCCGAGCGCCCATGCGCAGAACTCGGCCGCCGCCTCGGGGTTGCGGCCCTGGGCGTTGGCGCAGAAGGACCAGCCGCCGAGGGTGGTGACGTACCTGCCGCCCGGCGGAACGGGCAGCTTGAAGACGCCGTAGCGGTACTTGGGGGCGAACGCCTTGAAGCTGGAGACGTTCCAGATACCCTGCTGCCACATGGCGACGTTGCCGCCCTTGAAGCCGCCGATCACATCGCCGGCGGCGGGCACGGTACGCGGGGCGATGCCGTGGCGTACGGCGTCCTGCCACAGGGCGAGAGCCTGGCGGGTGGCCGGGGAGTCGAAGACGACCTCGCCCTGGTGGTCCAGCACATCGCCGCCGCCCTGCCACATCCACGGGTACCAGGTGAAGTTCTGGTAGTAGCCGGGCTGGGTCTCGAAGACGAGGCCCGCCCGGGTTTTCGTCCGCAGTCTGTCGCCGATGTCGAGCATCTGATCCCAGGTGGTGGGGATGTCGGCCTCGGACAGGCCGGCCTTCTCCCACACGTCCTGAGCGTAGAACATGGCCAGCGGCTCGATCTCCATGGGGAGGGCGTAGACCTTGCCGTCGACCTTGCGGCTGTCGAGTGCGGGGCCGTAGTCGTCGATGGCGGCCTTGTCCATGTGCGGGGTGAGGTCCGCGAGGACACCGCCGTTGTAGTAGCGCAGGAAGTCGCCGGGCGAGAGCAGGAAGATGTCCGGGCCCTCGCCGGTGGCGAAGGCCGACGGGAGCTTGAAGCCGTTGAGGTAGGTGGGCTGCGGCAGGTAGACGAGGTCGATCTGCGCCTTGTGGGTGCGGTTCCAGGCGGCGACCATGTCCACGAACCACTTGGACTGGGCGTTGATCGCGGGGTCGGGCGAGCGCTGGGGGCCGTAGAAGTTCCAGAACTGGAGGTTGCCCCCCTTCGCCTGGGCCGTGCCGCAACCGGTGAGCAGGGCCGGGGAGGCGAGGGCCGCGCCGGCGCCCGCCGCCGCGGTGAGGAAACGCCGGCGTGACGCGGTGGCCGGGCGCCCGGCTTCATTGCCGTGGTGGAGCATGCGTGCGCTCCTGTCGGAGTGGGATGGGGCCGGATGAAGAGCGGGGGGTGGCGTACGGAGAAGGGGGCGGTCAGTCGACTTCGAGGGTCAGCAGGTCCGGGGTGGCGGGGTGGGAGGCGGAGCCGGGGGCGTCCAAGTAGAAGAGCGAGGTGCTGGCGATGTCGTCGCTGGTGTGCCGGTAGCGGTGCGGCAGACCGTTGCCCTGGCCGGGTCCGATGCCGAGGCTCTGCACGGTGACCCGCAGGTCCTGGGAGAAGCGGACGGGGTCGAGGATGTGCCAGCGGTACATCCCGAACCGCTGCTGGCTCCGGTAGAGCCCGTCGGGGCGCAGGATCTGGTTCAGGCCCAGGTAGGGGGTGGTGTAGGCGGTGTAGCCCTGCCCGGGGACGTCGAAGTTCCACGCGCCGCCGAAGTAGTCCTCGGTGCCGGTGCCGCAGATCGTCGGGAACTCGTCGTCGCCGTCGAGGTAGAACTTGAACTCGCCCTCGCCCCACCAGCCGGGGCTGTTGACGCCCCAGGCGAGGTACGTGCCCACGTAGCTGCCGGCGCCGGTGACCCCGTCGAGCAGGGTGTGCACCTCGCCGTAGGGCACCGGGTGGCTGCGCCGCCACTGGGCGTGGAAGTAGGTGGCGTCGTCGGCGACCTCGTCGAGTTCGTAGTCGACCTGGTAGTAGAGGGTGACCTTCTCGGCGGTCAGGTTCTCCAGGGTGATGCGCGCGCTGCGCCGGAACGGCATCGGCCAGTACGCGTTGAACCCGCCGTTGGGATTGGCGGCGACCGGCACGGACGAGACCTGGCTGAAGGTGTTCCAGCCGTTGCAGAAGAAGTCGCCGAGCGGGACCTCGACGGCCGGGGTCTCCTCGCCCTCCCAGTACATCCGCAGCAGGGTGCCCCGCCAGGCGGTGTGCGGGTCGGTGGTGCACCACAGGTGGCGGATGGTGCCCGGCCCCTCGATGTCCGCGAGCACCGCGGTCTCGCCGGCGGCGATGTCGATGCTCGGGGAGATCTTCCAGCCCGGCCCCAGTCTGCTCGCCGCGACCGCTCCGGTGCCCCCGGTGGCGCGGCCGCCGCCGGACTTGGCACCGGTGAAGTTCTCGGCGCTGATGGATCGGCTCACGGCACGGGTCCTGCGGGAGATGCCGTCGAGTCCAAAGGTCGTCATCGTGTTCTGTGCCTTCATGGGTGGCGTGCGGGGCGGGCCCGGAGCCGGGCCGTGCAGCCATCTGAAATCCATTTCAGCGAAACGTAGGGCCGACCTCGGAGGGTGTCAAGGGGTGAGATCGAAGCGCATGCTGCCGACCCCACCATGACCGGTTTATGCGGCTTGTACGGCTTGCTGCGACTCTTCTCGGCCACAAAACCCGACTCAGCGCGGCCTCTTGACGCTGAAATCGATTTCTGCCAGCGTGCTTGTCATGCCTCGCAACGCAGTCATCGGTGTGGACATCGGCACATCGAGCACCAAGGGCGTCCTCGTCGGTCTCGACGGCACCCTGATCCGCTCGGCCGTGCGGGAGCACACCCCCACCAGGCCGGGCCCCGGCCGCTTCGAGATGGACGCCTCCGTGTGGTGGCGCGAGTTCACCGGCATCGCCCGCGAGCTGAGCGGCCCGGACGACACCACCGTGCTCGCCGTCGGGGTCAGCGGCATGGGCCCCTGCGTCCTGCTCACCGACGAGCAGGACACCCCACTGCGCCCCGCGATCCTCTACGGCGTCGACACCCGCTCGGTCCGCCAGATCCGCCGCATCGAGGAACAACTGGGCGCCGGGGAGATCATCCGCCGGGGCGGCTCCGCGCTCACCACCCAGGCCGCCGGGCCGAAGATCGCCTGGGTGGCCGAGGAGGAGCCCGAGCTGTACACCCGCGCCCGCCGCCTGTACATGCCCAGCTCCTGGCTGGTCCGCAAGCTCACCGGTGCCTACGTGCTGGACCACCACTCGGCCAGCCAGTGCACCCCGCTGTACGACACCCTCGCGGGCGAGTGGTACGGCCCCTGGGCCGCCGAGGTCGCCCCCGGCATCGAACTGCCGCCGCTGCGCTGGTCCGGCGAGTCGGCCGGCACCATCACCGCCGAGGCCGCCGAGGCCGCCGAGGCGACGGGACTGCCCGCCGGGATCCCCGTCACCACCGGCACCATCGACGCCTGGGCCGAGGCTCTCAGCGTGGGTGCACAGCACACCGGTGACCTGATGCTCATGTATGGCACGACCATGTTCCTGATCCACACCGTGCCCAAACCGCTCACCAGCCCGTCGCTGTGGGGCACGGTCGGCGCCCTGCCCGGCACCCGCAACCTGGCCGGCGGCATGGCCACCTCCGGCGCGGTCACCAACTGGCTGCGCGAGCTGTTCGCCGCCGGCGACCACGCCGAACTCACCCGCCTGGCAGCCGAGTCGGGGCCGGGCGCGGGCGGGCTGCTGATGCTTCCGTACTTCTCCGGCGAGCGCACTCCGATCATGGACCCGGACGCCCGGGGCGTGATCGCCGGACTCACCTTGTCCCACACTCGTGGTGACCTCTACCGGGCCGCGCTGGAGGCGACCGGGTTCGGGGTGCGCCACAACATCGAGGTCATCGAGGAGGCGGGCGGCGACATCCGCCGCGTGGTCGCCGTCGGCGGCGGCACCCAGGGCGCACTGTGGACCCAGATCGTCTCCGACATCACCGGCCGGCCTCAGGAGCTGCGCACCACCACGGTCGGCGCGAGTTACGGCGGCGCACTGCTCGCGGCGCAGCTCGTGGGGGACGCCGGTATCGACGACTGGAATCCGGTGCGGCGGACGGTGACACCGCGTGCGGAGCACCGGGGCCGTTACGACGAGTTGTACGGCCTCTATCGGCGGCTGTACCGGGAGACTTCGGCGACCGTGCATGCGCTGGCGCCGCTCCAGGAGCGCTGAGCCGGGCCTCGGCCAGGCAAGGGGCTCCGCCTCTTGAACCCCGCCAAGGGGCTCCGCCCCCTGGACCTCCGACCTATGCCCACCCACCACCCGACTCGGTCGGCCCGAAAGGCACCGAAACCGACTCGGCCCAGCCTGAAAGGCGCCGGACCGACTCGGCCGGCTGGAGGGTGGCTGCCCTACGCACACCCCAACGGAGATCGCATGACCGCGTACACCCTGCCCGTGCCGAACCCGCCGGTCGCCGCCGAGCCGCACACCGTCTACACCGTGGCCAGTGGTGACCTGCGCCCCGCCGCCAATGTCACCTGCTGGCCGACCCAGGAGAAGCTGGAGAAGGACCTCGCCGCCGCGCTGACCGACCTCGGTCGGCAGGTCTGCCGCGGGCACGCCTTCGACACGGCCAAGGGGCACGGCTTCATCGACAGCCAGCGCGCCGGCATCGAGGTGTTCAAGACGCTGCCCAAGGACGCGCCGCTGATCGTCGTGGAGGGCGTCTGGCAGTACAGTCACCATGTCCTGGCCGGGCTGCGCGACCACCGGGGCCCGATCCTGGTCGTCGCCAACTGGAGCGGTGAATTCCCGGGCCTGGTCGGCCTGTTGAACCTCGCCGGCAGCCTCACCAAGGGCGGACGCGAGTACTCCGTGCTGTGGAGCGCCGACTTCACCGACGACTGGACGCGCGAGGGCCTGCGCACCTGGCTGGAGACCGGCACCCTCACCCACGACACCAGCCACGTCCGGCCGCTGCCGCCGCTGCCCGAGGATGCCGAGACCGAACTCGGTGTGGCCCTGGCCCGGCAGCTGCGCGAGGAGAAGGCGATCATCGGCGTCTTCGACGAGGGCTCCATGGGCATGTACAACGCCATCATCGACGACGAGTTCCTCAACCCGCTCGGCATCTACAAGGAGCGGCTGTCGCAGAGCGCCCTCGTCGCGGAGATGAACAAGGTCCCGGACGAGGAGGCGCGGGCGGTCCGGGCCTGGCTCGACCACGCCGGCATGAGGTTCCACACCGGCACCGACGAGGCCACCGAACTCACCGACGGCCAACTGCTCAGCCAGTTCAAGATGTACATAGCCGCGCTGCGCATCGCCGACGACTTCGGGCTCGACGCGGTCGGCATCCAGTACCAGCAGGGGCTGAAGGACACCGTCCCGGCGAGCGACCTCGCCGAGGGCCTGCTCAACAACGTCCAGCGCCCACCGGTGTTCAGCCGCGACGGGGCCCGCGAGCTGTACGCCGGCGCCCCGCTGCCGCACTTCAACGAGGTGGACGAGGGCGTCGCCGTCGACTCCCTGGTCACGAACCGCATCTGGACGGCGATGGGCCTCGACCCGGCCACCACGCTGCACGACATCCGCTGGGGCGAGGAGTACGACAGCCGGTTCGTGTGGGTCTTCGAGATCTCCGGCTCGGTGCCCGCCTCGCACAACGGCGGCTACCACAAGTCGTACAGCATGCGGCAGCCCCCGATGTACTTCCCGCTCGGCGGCGGCACGCTCAGCGGGGTCTCCAGGCCGGGCGAGATCGTCTGGTCGCGGGTGTTCCTGATGGACGGCCGGCTGCATGTCGACCTCGGCCGTGCCACCGCGATCGAGCTGCCGGAGGAGGAGACGCAGCGCCGGCTCGCGGCCACCACCCCGCAGTGGCCGATCATGCACGCGGTGCTGCACGGCGTCACCCGCGACCAGTTCATGGCCCGCCATCGCGCCAACCACCTGAACGTGGCCTACGCCCCCGACGCCGCGAGTGCCGACAAGGCACTGCGCGCCAAGGCAGCTCTCTTCGCCGAGCTGGGCGTCGAGGTCCACCTGTGCGGGGACGTGGCGCTGTAGCCGAACCGGCGGGCGGGCGAGTACCCGACGGCCCGCCCGCACCAGGACTTCGCGGTGTTCCGCCCCATCACCCCTCGTACGGGCGGAGCACCGCGAACCGGCACGTGAACCACCGAGCAGGCGAACCAGGAAGCCCCACGCTTCCGAGGAGTTCAGCGTGGCCGGTTCGCCGCGCCCTCGAAGGATCTCGGTATCCCCTGCGCATGCCGAGGACCCGGTGCCGGGGCACGATCTGCCGGCCGTCCGAGCACGTTCCTCGGTTCCCGATCCCCACCGCGAGGAGTTGTTCTGTGCGAAGACTCAGAGCCCTGATCACCTTGGCGGCCGGCCTGGCCGCCGTGGCGGCACTGACCACACCGGCCGTCCACGCCGACACCGGTGCGCTGACGAACGCCCCGGAGAGTACGTACTTCTCCACCGTGAGCGTCGATGCGGGCGCGACCGTCGGAGCACCCGCGATCGGCGACAACCGGGAGCACGGCGACCTGTGGCCGTCGTGCTGGTCGAACGACGACAACGTCTACGCCGCCTACGGCGACGGCCTGGGCTTCGGCGACACCTGGCACGACATCGGCGCGGCCCGCATCAGCGGCATGCCCGGCAATCTGACGGGCACGCAGCTCGCGGCGGGCGACCGGATAGGCCGGATCTGGGGCGACCCCACGCAGTACTACCGCAAGCCGACCGGCATGGTCTGCGTGAACGGCGATCTGTACCTCGCCGTCCAGGACCTCAAGCAGGGCACCCTGGACAACGCGCCCAGCGCGACGATCGTCAAGTCCACTGACAAGGGCGCCACTTGGATGTCGGACCAGAGCACACCGATGTTCTCGAACCAGAAGTTCACGACGATCATGTTCCTGGACTACGGCAAGGACAACGCGAACAGCCCCGACGGATACGTCTACGCGTACGGCCTGGACTACGACTGGCGCGACACCTACGACCCCGACCCGGATCCGGCCGATCTGTATCTGGCCCGGGTGCCGGCCACGTCGATCCAGGACCGGTCGGCCTGGCGCTTCTACGCCGGTGACAGCGCGGGCACCCCGCAGTGGACCGCCGACATCGACCAGCGGGTCTCGGTGCTCCACGACGACCACCGCATCTACCAGAACGTCGGCACGGCGGGCCGGGCCGGCGACCTGAGCGTGATCGGCCAGGGCGGCATCGTCTACGACAAACCGCTGAACCGCTATATCTACACCTCCTGGACCGAGTACACGTACGAGTTCTACGAGGCCCCCACCCCGTGGGGCCCGTGGAAGCACTTCACCCCGAAGGACTTCGGCGGCTACCCGTGGACGCACACCAAGCACGGCGGCTACGCCACCACCATCCCGTCCAAATACATCAGCGCGGACGGCAGGTCGATGTGGCTGCAGTCCAACGTCTGTCCGTGCGGCGGCGGCTACCCGGCCGGTGACTTCTGGGCGTACACCTTCTCCCTGCGCAAGATGTCCCTCACCCCGTACACGCCCACCACGCCCGGCAACGCGCCGGGCGGCACCCGCAACCTCGCGCGTGAACCCGGCACGGTACCGATCGAACGCGCCACGCACTTCGGCACCTCGATCTACAACGACGGCGACAAGGGCCAGAACGAGGACGACTGGAACGACGAACGCAAGCCGGCCAGTTGGTGGGGCTACACCTGGCCGCGCACCTACAGTCTCGACGAAGTGGCCTACACGACCGGCACGATGTTCGGTGACGGCGGCTGGTTCAGCGACGCACCGAGGATCCAGGTGCGGCGTGACGGGGTCTGGACCGATGTCACCGGTCTGCGGGTGACGCCGTCCTATCCGACGTCGTCGGCCGCCGGGACCAACAAGACGTATGTCTTCGACTTCGACACCACGACCGGCGACGGCGTACGCGTGATCGGCGGAAGCGGCGGCACACAGACGTTCACGTCGATCGCGGAACTGGAGGCCTATGACCGCTGACCCGTGGTTTGACCGGCGCACGGCCGGGCTACCCGTGGCGCATGATTCCCTCCAAGGTCGACGAGACCCAGCCTGAGCTCGCCCCCTTCGTCCACGCCGTGCAGGCACGGCGGCCCGACGACGGCACATGGTGCGAGGCGTGGACGGTACGTGACGTGTGAGGTGGACCGGCCGGACCGTGACCGTTGCCTTCTTCGCGGAACACATGCGTGAGGAGCTGATCCTGCACCGCTGGGACCTGACCGGCGACGACCGGACGGCGGTGCAGGCCCTCAACGAGCCGTGGATGACGGAGCACAGTGTGGTGTCGGTCGGCCGGCCCCTGCTCGAACGCGGCCGCACCGGTCTGGATCTGGGCCCCGAGGGGCGCGTCGAGGGCCGGTTGCGGACGCCGGGCATGGACGACGTCGTGGTGACCGCCGACACCGACGGCGGCGGCATCCGGCTCGCCGCCCCCGAGGGCCCCGCCACGATCGAGAGCGACGCGGCCGTGCGGGTCCTGTTGCTGTGGGGACGGCGCCCCGCCGATCCCGCACGCTGGCACAGCTCCGCCGGGCCGGAGACCCTGCGCAGGGTACGGGCCCTGCTGGGCGGCTACTGAGCCGCTACAGCCCCCTGACGGTCTCCTCGACGAGGTCGTGGCCGAGATCGAAGCACACGCCGTCGGGATTCCTCAGCCCCTCGTCGGAGTACCAGGAGGCATCGGCTTCCGGATGCGGTCCGACCACCCCGACCCGCCCCTTGCCGTACGGCGCGACGACGGCGGCCGCGGTGCCGTTGTCGTACCTGGCGAGCACGGCTGCGTCGGCCCCGTCGTCCAGAACGAAGAACGGCCCGTCCTGGAAGTACATGTGACGCGGCTTGCCCTTCCAGGTCACCGGCACGACCGTGTCCCTCTCGTCGCGGACCGAGGCACGCGGGGAGGTGATGTACTCGTCGGTGTCGCCGGGCAGCAGGCCGAATCCCGGGTCCCTCCCGGCCAGATAGCCGCCCATGCACAATCCCAGGTAGCGGCCGCCGTCCCGGGTCCAGTCACGGATCGCCCCGGCGGCGCCCCTCAGCTTCGCCCAGGTTCCGTCGAGGTCGTCATCGCCGCCGGGCTGGACGTACACGTCGGCGTCCGCCAGGCCGGCCGCGGTCAACGGTACGTCCTCTTCAGGGCCTACGTACCTGACCGTGAACGGCCGTGGGGCCCTCTTCAGAAGCGCGGCCACCGCCTCGGCGCACCCCCCACAGGCCCCGGGCCCTCGGTAGACCAGCGCCAGCAGCGGCTCGGCGGCCTGCCGGGAGGCGCTCGTCCGGGTGCAGGCGGTGACCGTGCCGGCGGTCAGCAGGCCGGCGGCCGCGGCGGGCAGGGCCCGGCCGAGCAGCCGGCGCCGGCTGATGGGGGGAACGGGAGGTATCACGTGCCGCCGCCTGCTCTTTCCGGGAAACGAGCCATCCAGAGTAGCCTGCCATGTTCGCACCTGCGTGGTGACGGCGTCCCCGACAGCAACAGGAGCGACCGCGTGACCAGCCGAGTCCTTCTCGTCTCCCCCGCCATGAGCACGTCGTTGCGGCAGGCCCGCTTCGACGACGGCGGCTCGATCGACGACAGCGGCGCGGCCCGGGCGCGCTCGGCTGCCGGGTCGCTGCCCGCAGCGGTTCGTGTGCTCACCTCCCCCGGCGTGCGCTGCCGGGAGACGGCCGCGGCGCTGGGCCTCGACGGTGTGCCGACGCCGGAGCTGGCGGGTCTCGATATGGGCCGCTGGCGCGGTCGCACCCTGGACGAGGTCGGGGCCGCCGAGCCCGAGGCGGTGGGCCGCTGGCTCACCGATCCCGAATGCGCGCCGCATGGAGGTGAGTCCGTGCGGGACCTGTGCGGACGCGTCGCGCGCTGGCTGGCCGACGTGCAGAACCTGGAGGGTCGTACGCTCGCCGTGGTCGAGCCCGAGGTGGTGCGGGCGGCGGCCCTCGAAGCGCTGGGCATGCCCGCCGCGGTCTTCTGGCGCCTCGACGTGCCGCCGCTGACCGTGACCGAACTCAGCGGCCGGGCCGGCCGCTGGAATCTGCGGCTGGGACGCCCGCTCTCCGTGCCGGAGGCCGACTAGGGCCTGTCCGGCGGATCAAGTCGGCGGCGCCCGTCACGGCACCGCCGACGGCGGCATGCCACCTGCGCCCGGTGGGGATGTCCCTGGCGGCCGACGACCAGTTACACGGGCCCTGTGTTGTCCGGAAGGAGTCAGTGCGCGGCCGGAACCGCTTGTCCGCTCGCGGCCCTTGCCGGCTTGGGGTTCAGGAGCCGTTCGGCCAGTTCACCGAAGGCGAGGCCGAATCCGCCCCACAGAGCGGTCTGGATCGCCAGTGCCGAGAGCCGGAACCGCCACAGCAGGGTGGCCGGGAAGTCCTTGGGCACCTCGTTGACGACGGGCAGGAACTGGTAGGCCAGGCCGATCACGACGACGAACGCGGCCACCGCGACCACGGTCGCCCACCAGGTGCCCAGGCGCGGTGCGAGACGCTTGCCCAGGATGGTGGCGGCGACCGCCAGGAGGACGCTGAGCAGCATCATCAGGAAGTACAGCGTGGTCCGCTTGCCGATGGTGTCGGCGTTGCCGATCGACGGCGGGTTGGCCGGGTACTTCAGGAACGGCACGACGTACACGGCGAGCAGTGCGCAGCCCGACAGCAGCAGTGCCGTGGCGCGCGGGCCGAAGCGGCCCATGCGGCCGAGGGCGAAGCAGAAGGCGAGCGCGGCGATGCCGCCGAAGGCGACGCCGTAGACGAGGACACCGGTGGCGAGGCCGGCGGTGGACTGCAGGGAGCGGGAGACGGCCTCCATCTCGTGCTCGTGGGAGTGGGCCTCCTCGAAACTGATCGCCTTGTCGACGTTCGGCTCGCCGAGGACGTACGCCACGATCAGAGCGAGCACGCCGGCCGCGAGGCCGGCGAGCATGCCCCGTACGAGAAGGCGCCGTACGGTTGCGGAATTCATGTGCGTACGGTTTCCCTCGCGTCAGTGGCAGGGGAAACCGAGCAGGTGGCGGGCGTCGTGCACCCACTCGTGGACGTCCGTGCCGTTGAACACGGAGGTGGCGCCCTGCTCGGCGCCGACGAAGTACAGCAGGACCAGCATGAGGATGCCGAAGAAGACAGCCCAGGGAGCAATCGCCTTCAGTGGCAGCGTGGCGGGAACGACGGGGGTGGTGGCTGTCGGCTGGGCGACGGTCTGCGCCATGGCAGGACCTCCTCTGGGAGTTCGCGTCCCATCTCGGTGGTGCACAGGACGACGGCCACGGGTCTGACTCGCGAGCCCCCTGGGGGGCGCCGCATACAGTGGCGCGACCGTGCCGGATTCCCACCGGCTTCCGTTTCGCCGTCGTCGATATCGGACAGACCGTACCGCGTGACGCGGGCGCGGCCAAGAGCGCCTCCCCTACGTGATCTTCCTCTCTCAACAGGGGGACGTGCGGCCGGACTTCCCGCGGCGCGGCTCAGGCGTTCGTACGGCGCCGTGGTGGGGTGAAGGCGTACAGGTCGAGGATGTCCGGCTGCGGTGCCACGCCGGGGCCGCCGGCGCGTACCCAGGTGACGATGTCCTCGGTGGCGTCAGGGTCGTTGACGAGCCCGAGCCAGACCGGCCGCGCACCGGCGGCCCGGCCCGCGGCGGACGGCTGTACGACGATGACGTTCGCCTGATCGCACACGTCCAGGCAGTCGGAGATGCGCACCGGCACCTCTGCCCGCAGGCGCGCGGTCTGCGCCGCGTGATCGACCCCGGTCACCTTGGGGCTGCCGCAGCAGCAGTCCCGGCACACGACGACCCGGCACGGCGCCGAACCGCTCCCGACCCTGGCCCCGGCTGTCGCCTCTTCCGCCGGCTTCTCGGGCACGCCGCACCACTCCCCCTCCCGGGGAGATCCGCCCCGGTGTCCGTCGAGGAGGCGACCGCGTGAGTCTCCTGGCTCCCGGGACCCCGCTCGCGCCGCCTTCCCGCCCCGGTCGGGGCAGTGACCTGCCGGAACTCGCTCACCGGTCACAGTGGCGGGACCGCGCCGGATTCACACCGGCTTCCTCGGACCGCCGTCGCCCTATGTCGACGATCATCATGCCATCACGGGGCGGGCAGGCCCGGTACACGGTCGCCGTGCTGTTCACTCCCCGTCCGGAGACAGCGGCTTCACCTTGTCGGTCGGACCGGGCGGTCGAGTGCGTCGGCGAGCAGGATCTCCAGTTGCCGGGCGACCTGGTCGAGGAGGCGATCGTCGCCCCGGTCACCGCCACCACCTGCGACGTCGACACCGCGATCCTCGCCGGTCACAGCTTCATCGACCCGCCGTTCGCCCTGGGTCACGAGTGCGTGGCCCGGGTCGTGGAGACCGGTGACGCGGTGACCGTCGTACGCCCGGGCGATCTCGTGGTCGTCCCCTGGTCCATCAACTGCGGCAGCTGCGAGAACTGCCGCGCCGGGCTGACCGCGCACTGCACGGCCGTACCGCACATGACCATGTACGGCGCGCCGATCGGCGGCAGCTGGGGCGGGCTCTTCTCCGACCTGGTGCGCGTGCCCTGAGCGGACGCCATGCTCGTACCCCCGCCCGCCGATCTGAACCCGGTGGCCATGGCCTCGGCCGGGGACAACTGGTCCCTGTCGCGGCGTCTGGTGGCCCCGCACCTGAAGGCCGGGCCCGGGGCCTGTGTCCTGGTCGTCGCCCGCGGGTACACCCGCGGGAGCCGGGCGGCCGTACTACCGACCGGGCTACCGCTGCCCGCCCCCCGCACGGCGGAGGCCGAGACCGGCGGCGGGGTGTATGCGGGGGATCAGGGCCGGGACATCGGCGCGGTAGGTGTCGTAGGAGGCGCCGAACCGGTCGGCCATCAGGCCGTCCTCGATCCGGACCCGCCGCAGCAGCCAGGGCACGGCGACCGCCAGGACCGCTGTCCAGACGCCGAAGCCGCAGGCCGGCATGGCGCCGGCGATCAAGCCGAGCAGGCCGGTGTATATGGGATGGCGGACCAGCCGGTAGGGCCCGTCGGTGCGGAGCTCATGGTGTTCCTGGACCGTCGGGACGCTGGCCCACATCGTGCCCAGAACCCAGCGGGCCCACAGCAGCAGGGCGGTGGAGGCGATGGCGAGCAGGACGCCCAGGACGGCCAGCTCGGGCTGCCAGTACCGCAGGTGACGCCAGAAGCCCCGGGAGTGCCCGACCAGGAGGGAGAACGCATAGACGCCCGCGATCAGCAGCACCCGGCGCGGCAGCGTGCGCCGCAGTCCACGCACCCAGCCGCGCACGCCTCTCCGGCTCTTCACGCCGAAATAGACGGCCCCCGCGATCCAGGCCGCGACGAAGATCACCAGGCAGACGCCGGTGATCAGGACAAGTGCCGAGTGAAGAGAGCCCATGTCCCAAGGGTGCTCCGCGCACACAGTCGATCACCACCACCCACGGGTCGATGGAGAGCGCTCCAGCTGTCTCCATCCACGGATGGAGGCGCCGTCGGCCCGACGGGCGATCGACGGCGCGCGGAGCGCGGCAGACCACGTCAAAGTCCCTGCGGAACAGGGCAGTTCGGGCGCGTCCCGGATGCGGCGCTGCTAGCCTGCGCGCAGGTGGTCGGGCGGGACAGGGGAGGAGCTGAACGCCGTGGTCCATGCGTTCGCCGTGTACCGGGATGCGATGCGCGAGGCGTGGGGCGACTGGTGGCTGGCCTGGCCCCTGCTCCAGAAGGTCGCCGTGGGGGACGTCCTGCACGACTCCCGCGGGTCCGTCCGCGCGGCCGGGACGCTGGCCGAGCGGCGGATCGCGTTCGACGAGACGGCGCCCGAGGCCCGCGGCGCGTTCGTGCACGACGCCGGAGGCGGGATCGACGTCCGCTTCAAGGTGTCCGGCGCCACGGACCCGCTGTTCTCCGCCCTCGTCGACGCGGACGCCGGAGTGCTGCTGCGGTTCGCCCGGCAGCGGGCCGCGCTGGTGGCGTACCGGGGCCTGGCCGGCAGCGGGATGGCGGACACCCGTGCCCTGGCCGGCGCGCTGGTCCGGCGCTACTGGGAGGGCCGGTGGGACGCCGGGCTGCTCGCCGTGACCGAGGTGGTCCGGGCCGAGGGGGCCGCCGTGCTGGTGGCCGCCGAGGCGGGCGCCTCCGCCGAGCTGCGGCTCGGCACCTCCGTGGGCGCGGGGCCGCTGCAACTGCTCGACCTGGCGGGCTCCGCACAGGTCACGGGCAGCCGGCACCTGGGCTTCCAGTGGATCGGCGAGGCGGTGACGCCGCTCTTCCGGGTCGTACGGCTGCGCGGCACCTGGCTCAACGGGGTGCGCGAGGAGTACGGGCCCGTGCAGCCGGGCCGCGGGCTCGACGCCGAGCCGGTGCCGCCGCTGCTGCTGGAGCAGGCCGCCGACGACCCGTCGGCCGTGCTCGACTCCCCGCCGCAACTCATCGAGGAGCCCGAGCCGGAGCCGGCCCGGGATACGTCCTGACGACCCCGGCCCCGCTGCCCGCCCGGCGCGCCGCCGCGCGTGCGCACGCGGTCGCCGGGCTGGAGGAGGAGCTGCGCCGGTGGCAGAACGCGAGCCGCGCCGGCGAGCCGCTGGAGAAGCACCACAGCCAACTGGACGCGGTGCTCGCGCTGCTCGGGGCGGGCGTGGCCGACGCACGGGCCCGGCTCGCGGACGGGCGCGGCGACGAGGTGCCGGGCCGGGTGCTGGATCTGCACCATGTGTGGGACTTCTACCGCGCCCGGTTCCTGCTGCGCCGCGACCGTGAGTACCGCCGTTTCCTGGACGCCGCCGACGAGTTGGCCTGGGAGTGCTACGGCCCCGCGCTGGGGCTCGCCGGCTCCCGTCCCAAGGAGCCCCCGCTGGTGGGTTTCAGCCGGTCCGCCTCGCCGCGCGCCCACCGCCGGGGCAGCGCCTACCACGATCTGCTGCCCCGCGGCGGCATCCACACCCGCGAGGGCCGCGAGGCCGCCGCGCGGCTGCCGTTCCCGGTCATCGACGTGCCCTGGTCCTTCGGCTCCCACCTCCCCGCCCTGCTGACGGTGGCGCACGAGGCCGCGCACCACGTCGACGACGACTGCGGACTCGGCGAGGAGATCCGCCTGCGGGTCGGGGCGGCCGGTCTGCCCCCGGACCGGGCCGTCCACTGGGAGCGCTGGGCGGGCGAGGCGTTCGCCGACGTGTGCGCCGCCGTGCTGTGCGGGCCCGCTTACGCCACCGTGCTCGCGGAGTTACTCGAATCCGGGGGTGGCGGGGACGACGGGGACGAACGGGACTACGACGGCCCGCATCCGCCGCCCGCGGCCAGGCTGCGGCTGGCCGGTGCCGCCGCCCGGCTGTCCGGACACCCGGGCGCGGGCGCGCCGGACGGCACCGACGGCGACCAGGAGGCCGGTGCGGTGGCCGCGGCGCTGGTCAAGGGCGGCTGGTCCGGGCTGGCCGGGCAGTCGCTGGCCGACCTGTTCGCCGCCGAGCGCCCCGATGTGACGGCGGGAGCGCGGCGACTGCTGGCCGGCGGTCCCTCCCGGTGCTCGTCGGCGGCCGGGGTGCTGGCCGCGGCGGCCCTCGCCTTCCAGTGCGACCCGGCCGCGTACGACCGGCAGGCCGTCGGCGACCGGGCCGTTGCCGAGGTGCTGCGCCTGCGGTCCGCCGGCACCCGGGCCGTACCGTCTCCGGATCCGTCGGCCGCCGCCCGCCGTCGCGCGCACACGGAGGCGGGACAGGCCGTGCTGGCCGCGCTCGACGCCACGAAGAGTCCAAGTCACGTTGATTCCCCGTAAGTTGGGCGGGACGGAAGCTACCCTGGCGACATGGGGATGCAGTGGACACCGGCGGTCCTCCACCGGGAGCGGCACGGGCGGGTGCAGTGTCTGCTGTGTCCTTTCCGGTGTGCGCTGGAGGACGGCGAGACGGGCCTGTGCGGGGTACGCCGCCGGACCGGGGACGGGCTGGAGACCGCGACCTTCGCGTCGTCCGTACGGCACTGGGACACCGTCGAGCGCAAACCGCTGTACCACTACCGCCCGGGCACACCCTGTCTCACCCTCGCCGCGCCCGGCTGCACCTTCGCCTGCGACTACTGCATCAACCACCGCATGTCCCAGTACGGCCGCGAGGACTCCGTCCGCTGGGACGCGGAGCCGGTGGACCCCGAGGAGGTGGCCGGGGAGGCCGCCGCGCGCTCGGGATGTGTCGCGATCTCCTACACCGAGCCCTCGCTGGCCATCGAACTGACCGCCGCGCTGGCCCGGTCGGGCCGCCCGCTCGGTGTGGACGTGGTCTGGAAGAGCAACGGATTCCTGACCGCCGAGGCCGTCGATCTCGCGGCGCGCCATGTCGCCGCCGTCAACGTCGATGTGAAGACCCTCGACGAACGCGACCACCGCGACCTCACCGGCGCCCGGCCGGGCCCCGTCCTGGACACCCTCACGGGGCTGCGGGAACGCGGCGTCTGGGTGGAGGTGTCGACCCCGCTGATCCCCGGACTCACCGCGGGACCCGGCACCCTGCGCCCGATCGCCCGTGCGCTGGCCGCGATGGACCCCGCGATCCCCTGGCACCTGGTCCGGGCCACCCCCGCCCACCGCCGCACCGGCCACGCGCCGACACCGGTGGCCGACCTCGAGGCCGGGGTGCGCATCGGGCGCGAGGAGGGACTGCTGCATGTGTACGTCGAGCGTGCCCTGGGCGCCCAAGGGCGGGCCACCCGGTGCCCGCGCTGCCGCACCACCGTGGTGGCCCGGGACATCTGGGCCCTGGGCGGGAACACCCTCGAGGACGGCAGGTGCCCGCGGTGCGGCACCGCGGTGGAAGGACGTTGGTGACACACCATGGCCGAGTATCGGATGGTCGAGCACATCCCCGACCTGATCCAGCCCGAGGAGTACGAGCGGCATCCCGAAGGGCGCCTGGTGCGGATCAGCATCAGCGTCGACGGCGGGGGCGTCCAGGTGCTCGGGGACGCCTTCCGGCCGGAGGTGCTGGAGCGGCTGCTGGAGACGCTCGGGCCGGACGCGATCGAGCAGATGCTCTGCGGCTGACCGGGGTGGCCGGGGCGGTCTCACTCGTCCGACAGCAGCGCGGTCAGTGCCGCCCGCAGCTCCTCCGGTGACGGCTCCGGTGGCAGTACCTGCCGGTGCCGGGCCGGCTCCCGCCACGGGATGTGCGGGTAGTGCACGCGCAGTTCGCGCAGTCCCGGGCGCGGCGCGGGCCGCAGGTACGGATGGGACAGCAGCACCATCCGGGGCGGCCCGGACATGTCGGCGGTGAGCCGGGCGGCCACCACCTCGGCCTCCCGGAACGCCGTCGGTGCGTCGCCCGCCGTCAGCGGGCCCGCGGCCCACACATGGACCAGGTCCTCCGGGCCCTGCAGGATCCGCGACCGCCACGGCTCGCCGAGCGGCACCAGGGCACAGGGGCGCCCGAGCCGGAGCACGGTGGCGGCCATCAGATGGGCCGCGAGCCGCAGCACGGAGCCGACCTTGCCGTGCGTGGCGGGTGTGTCGTCCAACAGCAGCACCAGACCGTGCGGATCGCGCGGCAGCCGGCCGCTGCTGGTGCGGTACAGCAGCTCCTCCCGGGCGTGCCGGGCCCTGAGCAGCTCGGTGGGCAGGGCGAGTTGGGTGGGCAGCAGCCGGTCGGCCCGGCCGTGCCGGGCGAGCCCGGAGCGGCCGGTGCCGCCCGCGCCGCCCATGGCGAGGCCGGTGTCGCCGTCCAGCAGTCTCAGGCCCAGCAGGGCGCGCTGGGCGGGTCCGGGCGGGGTGAGGGAGAGCGGGAGCCGGCGCATCCGGGCCGGCAGGGTGGGGTCGGCGGCCACCGCCTCGGGGCCGAGGATGCGCAGCAGCGCCACCAGCCGGTCGTCCACCGTGCCCAGCGCCGCGGTCAGTTCGGTGAGGGTGGGTGCGGACCGCCGGGCGGGGATGGAGGAGCCGGTCAGCGCCCGGCCCAGGGCCTGGGCGAGGTCGGCCGGGGTGACCTCGGGCGGGGCCAGATAGGCGGGGTCCGCGGGCAGGTCCGCGACCAGCAGCAACGCCAGCCCCGCCAGGGCGGGGCCCGGCCAGCCCAGTTCGCGCAGGGCGTGCAGGCCGCGGTGGTCGGCCAGGGTGCGCAGCCGGGGCGGGGTGGTGCCGCGCAGCAGCGCCAGGACGTCCGCCAGCAGGTCCAGCGGCACCCCGAATCCGTGGACGGCCGCGAGCACGGCGAGCCGTATCAGTTCCTCCTGGCCGTTCGGCGGGACCGGGGCGGCGGCGGTGCGCGGGCCGCCGGTGAACAGCTCCCACAGCACCGCGGCCCCGGAGTTGTAGGTGGCCGCGAGCTGGTCGCCCACCGGGGACCAGCGCAGCGTCCACAGATGCCCGCCGACCCCGTCCGGCGGCACGAGCACCCTGATGCGGCGCGCCTCCTGGGCGTCCCAGACCTCCGCCACCGAGTCCTGGTCGGCGGACGGGAACGCCAGCAGCCGGGAGTCGGCGCACCAGGACAGTGCCGGCGCCCAGTCCCGGCCGCCGGCCTCGCCGAAGATCTGCCGCCGCTGCCAGGTGCCGGTGTCCCAGACCACGACCGGGCCGCCGGCACTGCCCGGCGTGGCGGCCAGCCGGCTGCCGTCCGGGGACCAGGCCACCCGGCACACCATGGCCTGCCGGTCGGGCCAGTCGAGCACCCGCACCCGGCGGCACCGGCCGGTGGTCGCGGCGCCCCACACGATCACCCGGCCGCGGGTGCCGGCGGCGAGCAGGCGGCCGTCCGGGGACCAGGCGGGCCGGCGCACCCCGTCCTCCACGGGCAGCCGCTGTGGCCCGCCGCCGTCCTGGGCCAGGTCGTGCACCAGCAACTGCCGTGGGTCCGGGCCGGGTTCGGGCGCCGCCCAGCGCAGCGGGCGCACCGGATCGGCGGTGACCGCCTGCCCCGCCACGCGCTCGGCGAGCACCCCGCCGTCACTCGGGTCCACCAGCCGGTTGACGCCCTGTTCGTAGTGGGCGGCGAGCACCAGCACCGGCCGGTCGCCGGCCAGGCAGGCGGCGTCGTACCAGCCGTGCGGGAAGCTCGGCACCGGTGCCCCGCCGAGGGGGCGGGTCGCGTCGGCGGCGTACTCGAGGATGCGGCCGGGACCGGACTCGCACCAGTGCCGGGCGCCGTCCGGGGACCATGCGAGGGCCGGGGCGACACAGCCGAGTCCCGCCTCCGGCAGCCGTACGGCGCGCAGCACCCCGGGGGGCCGTTCCCCGGTGCGGGTGTGGACCTTGCCGACGGTGACGCCCATCGCGTTGGCCCAGCGGCGCAGCGCGGCCGGGTCCCGGCGCCGGTGCGGGCGCGGTACCGCGCCGGACGGCTCCCACACCGCCACCGTGTCCGTGTCGAGCAGGGCGGCGAACAGCCCGCTGGCCGAAAGGCTCAGCGCGCCGGGTCCGGTCACCCGGCCCGGCAGCTGCCCGAGGGCGTCGAGGTGCGGGCCGAGGACGCGCAGTCCGTCCAGTTCGGAGCCGGCGATCAGCAGCGAGCCGTCGTGGCCGAAGGCCAGCGCGTTCATCCGGTACGGCACGAACTCCCGCCGTAGTTCCCGGCCGGAGCCCGGGTCCAGCAGCCGTAGCCCGGCGTAGTCCTCGACGGCGATCGCCCGGCCCTCCGGGGAGCAGGCCACCCGGCGCAGGCCCTCGAAGAGCCCGCCGAGTGTGCCGGTCATGGTGCGGCCGTGCGGTTCCCACAGCTGTGCGGAGGTGGCCGTGGCGACGCAGAGGGTGTCCTGCCGGCCCGGGATCCAGCACACCTCGACCACGGGGTCGACACCACGCAGCCGGGTCACGGTGCCTTCGGCGCGGTACAGCAGCAGGACGTCGCCGGAGCGCAGTCCCGCCGCCAGCAGCCGGGCGTCGGGTGAGAGGGCGAGGGCCGTGATCTCGCCCTCGGTGTGGAGCTCCGGGGGCAGTTCGACGGGCTCCCCGGTGTCGGCGTCGAGGAGGACCAGGTGGCCCGCGCCGAGCAGGAACAGCCGGTCGCCGTCGGGGGTCCACACCGCCGCGTCGGTGCCCGGGTGCCGGTCGGCTGCCGGCGGTGGGCCGGGCCAGGGCAGCCGCCATACGGCGCGGCCCTCGTCGTCGTGGCGTACGACCTCGCCGCCGTGCACCACGACCAGTCCGGTGCCGTCCGGTGACAGGCACAGGCAGCGGGCGTCGGCCGCGGGCACGGTGAGGATGTGCTGGGCGCTCCAGGCGCCGGCCGGGGGTGTGCTCACAGGCCCTCGCCCAGCTCGGTCGCCGCCCGCTCGTACATCTGGGCGGCGCGCTGGAAGTGGCCCGCCTGCTCCAGCAGTTCGGCGGCCTTGCGGTACTCGCCGCGCAGGGAGTGCTCCATCGCGACCTGGTTCAGCCGCCGCCGTTCGGCCTCCGGGGTGCGGGGCGCGGCCGGTGCGGCGGGCTCGGGTTCGGGCATCGCGGTGGCCAGCCGGTCCAGCAGCTCCCGGGCCCGCTGGGACAGGCCGGTCGCGAAGGCGGGCGGCGCGGGCATCCACAGTTGCCAGGCGGGCCGCACGTCGGCCAGGCGCAGCTGCCAGGCGCCGTCGCGGCACAGCACGGTGACGAGGTCCGGGCCGAGGCCGAGGACCTCGTCGCGTGCGGTGTCCGGCAGCGGCGGGTTGAGGACGCAGCCGCTCTCCAGGTAGAGGGCGCCCGGCCCGGCCTGGTAGACGGGCACGCCGAAGGGCAGGGCCTGGCACAGTCCGGGCGGCTCGGTCACCAGATGGCGGCCGGGTCCGAAGGCGACCACGGCGGTCTCGTGCAGGGGCCGGGTGCGCAGGAAGCGGCGCAGGCTGTCGAGTTCGCCGTCCGCGATCAGTACGGCGTCGACCCGGTGCGGGGCGCGTGCGCTGGGCACCAGGCGCACCGGCAGTGGCGGCCCGAGGGCGGGTACGGGCACCGGGGTGCGGACGGGTGCGGGAGTGCCCGGCACCGGGCGGGCGTAGAGGAGTTCGCCCGCGCCGGGTTCGCCCAGCGGCTGCCACTGCCAGGGCGGTCCGGCGAGGGCGCGCTCCACCACCAGGTGCTGTCCGGGCGGTACGTCCTCGAGCAGGACCGCGTCGTCCAGGGGCAGCCGCAGCCGCAGGTCGACCAGCATCCGGCAGTCCGGGTCGGCGGCCCGGCAGGCCACGGTGCCGGGCAGCTTGTCGCAGGTCTCGACCAGTCCGGCGGGTACGGCGCCGTCCAGGGCGCGCAGCCGCAGCAGCAGCCAGCCCGGGTCCGCCCGGCCGTCCGGGTCACACCGCTCGACCAGCGTGAAGGTGGTCTCCACGCCGGTGGCCAGGCAGCGGCGCAGCAGCCAGCGGCCCAGCGCTCCCGGTGCGAGGACGGCGACCTCCTTCAGGCCGGGCGGCGGGCCGGTCACCGGGCTGTGGGCGGCCAGTTCGGCGAGGGACACCGGCTCCCATCCGGCGACGGTGGACAGGTGGTCGAAGGCGCGCCGAGCGCCGCCGGCCGTCGGGTCGGGCCACAGCAGGCCGTCGGCGTCGGCCTCGTAGACCAGACCGCCGTAACCGGCCGCCAGCGGCAGGCCCGGCTGGTGTCCGAGGGTGAGCAGCGCCCACACGGAGTGGTCGTGCGGCGATCTGCGCAGGCCGGGCGGGCCCAGTTCCACTGTGGCGGCGACATGTCCCAGGGCGGCGCGGGGGGACGGGAAGCGGACCGCGACCGACCAGCCGGACGGTTCGCCCCGCTCCCCCGGCTCGGTGACCGGCGGTTCGCCCGGGGGCGGGGGCGGCATGGTGTGGTCCTGCGGGTTCAGGGGGACCGCCGTGAAGCGTCCGACCGGACGGACGGGCGGCGGCGTCCGCTTCTTGCGCGGTCTCAGATAGCTCATGGATCCCCCGATGTCTGGATCTGGTGGTGCCGCTCGCCTAGGCCGGTGCCGGGCCCGGCGGCGCTGCGGAGGCCGGTACGCCGGTGGTGTCGCCGAGGGTGCGGGCGGCCCAGTGCTGCCAGCGGTCGGCGCAGCCGGTGACGGCGGCCCGGTAGGAGGCGGCGAAGACCAGGGCGCCGAGGTCCGGGCGGCGGATGTGGTCCGCCGCCGTGACCGCCCACAGCTCGACCCTGGCCCGCTCCCTGGCCGGGGTGAGCGAACCGATCCGCTCCGGTACGCCCGTCAGGGTGCGCAGCAGGGTCTCGCTCTCGCCGTAGGCGCGGGCCGCGGCGAGCTGCCGGCCGAGCCTGCGCCGTAGCCGCTCACCGGCCGTCTGCGGCTCGGCGAGGGCGAACAGGTGCTCCGCGGTGGCGAACGACCGGGTGAGGGTGACCAGGGTCCAGCCGGCGTTCAGCAGGTCGCCGCCCTTCTCGTAGCACTCGGCGGCCTCCTCGAACCGGCGCGCGGACAGCAGGCATTCGGCGGCCCGGCTCGGCCGGCGGGCGCGCAGCCAGCGGTCGGCGGCGCGCACCGGGTCGCCGGCCTGCTCCCACAGCTCGGCCGCTTTCAGCGGATGGCCCGCCTCGTCGTGGCAGCGGGCGGCCTGGGCGTAGTCGCCCGTCTGCTCGTAGCAGCGTGCGGCGGAGGCCAGGAGGTCGGGCGGTCTCGTCATTCGTGGGCTTGCCTTCGCTCACGGTGCTGTTCCTCGGTGCCCGCGTCGGTTTCGGCGATCCACGGCTGCGGCTCGCGCTCCCGGTCGGCCACCACCTCGGCCACGCCGGGCCTGCGGTCCAGCACCCGGCCGATGGCGTAGGCGATCTCGTCGTGGGTGGCGTCGTGGTCCTCGATCCGGGTGGTGCGGCCGATGTCGTCCACCTGGAACAGTTCCACCTCGCCGGTCTCGGCGTTGTACCGGAACTCGACCCTGACCCGCATCGCTCAGGCCTCCATCTCGAACTGGATGTTGAGCGTGCCGTCCGTCTCGTCGACCTGGATGTCCTGCACGCCGTGGGCGCGCGCGTACTCCACGATGGCGTCGCGGTAGGCCACGGCCAGCACCTCGTGCACCGGGCGCAGGAAGCCGGTCCGCGCCTCCCGTAGCCGGGCCTCGGCGTCCCGCTCCAGCTCCTCGCGGCGCTGCTCGGCCTGGGCGGCGGCCCTGCGTTCGGCCTCGGCCCGAGCTTCGGCGTCGATCTCGTCGCGCTGGGCGGCCAGCCTGCGCTGTCCGGCGAGCCGCTCCCGTTCCTCCTGGCGGGCGGCCTGCTCCGCGGCCTCGCGGTCGGCGCGCTCCTGGGCCTGGGCGCGGGCGGTGCGCTCGGCCACCGACTTGCTCAGGCCCGCCCAGCTGTCGTCGAAGTACCGCTCGGAGTGCTCGGCGGTGGCGTTCACCTCCACGGTGCCCTGCAGGGTGCGGGTCACCTCGGCCTCGGCGGTCACGACGTCGCTCAGCCGGGCGGTCATCTCGATCCAGCCGGAGTCGAGGTCGTAGACGACCGTGCCGCCGTCCAGTTCGAGCCGGTAGCCGCCGTCCTGCCAGGTCCACCGGGTGTCGGCGCCGAGCGCGTCCTCGAACGCCCGGCGGGTCGGGGCGCCGAGCAGGGTGCCGAACTCCTCCCGGAGCGTGGCCTCGCCGGCCACCTCGGCGCTGGCCCGGCCGGTGCGGCGCAGCTCTTCCTGCCACATGCGGGTGAGCCGGCTGGAGGCCCGGACGCGGACCCGTCGGGGATTGCACATGCTGGGGTACCCCCTCGTGTGTTCCGCCCTCACTCGAACTGGTCGAGCAGGGCGTTCACTTCGGCAATGATACGAGACAGCTCTGCCTCGGTCTGGGTGTTCACGGGTGGATGCTCCCTCAACTCACGTGACAGATCGGCGAGTTTGTGGAGCCCCTCGACGACGCTCCACTCGCTGGGCGGGCGGCCCACGGTCAGCGGGGCGCCGATCTCCCGGGCGTCGAGCAGGATCTCGTGGTCGGGGCGGCGCCGCCGGGCCGGCTCCCCGCCGTGCTTCTCCACCACGCTCTGTACGGCTTCCTCCACCGTGGTGCGGTCGGCCGGGTCGGTCCAGATGTGGGCCAGCGGCCACAGGTCGACGGGCTCGGCGGTGCGCGACTCGCGCAGCAGCGCGGACCCGGCGACCAGTTTCAGGCTGCGCACCAGCCGGCGGTCCGAGAGCCGGACGCCCTGGATCAGTAACTGGCGTACCAGTTCCCGGTGTTCGCCGAGGACCGGGGTGAGGTCGACGTCCTTTAGGCGCAGGGTGAGCCGGCCCAGCCGTTCGACGGTGAGCGTGCCCGAGGTGCGGGCGGGGCGGGGCCGGGCGGGCGGGTCCGCGCCCCGGGCCTGTTCGGCGGCTTCTTCGGCGGCCTTGACGGCGGCGGTGAACCGGCGGGTCTCGTGCTCCCAGCCCACCTGGAGCAGCCGCTCCAGATCGGTGCCGCCGACCGGTTCGACCTGGAGCCGGATCAGGAACCGGTCCGAGAACGCGGTCAGGCCGGGATCGTCGGGTATCTCGTTGGTGGCGCCGAGCAGGCTGATCAGCGGGGCGTTCTCGGCCCGGGCGCCGTTGTGGTAGCGGCGTTCGTTGAGCAGGGTGAGCAGGGTGTTGAGGATGGCGCTGCTGCCCTGGAACACCTCGTCCAGGAAGACGAGTTCGGCGCTCGGCAGCATGCCCTCGGTGCGCACCTGGTAGGTGCCCTGCCGGAACTGCTCGAAGTCCAGCGCGCCGAAGATCTCCGACGGCTCGGTGAACCGGGTGAGCAGATAGCTGAAGTGACGGGCCTCGATGTGCCGGGCGAGGGCGGAGATCAGCTCGCTCTTGGCGGTGCCGGTGGGGCCGAGCAGCAACGCGTGTTCCCGGCAGACCACGGCGAGCTGCAGCAGCCGTACGGCACGCTCGCGGCCGACGAACTCGGCGCCGAGCCGCAGTCGCACATAGTCCAGGTCCCTGATGGTGTCGGTGGTGTCCTGGCCCCAGCTCACCGTGCCTCCTGCCTCGTGTTCCTCGTGACTGTCACGGCGTCAGCGCCTGCCCGACCGGCGCTGCTCACGCCGTTTGCGCTGCAACTGGCCGACGATCTGACCCAGTTGCTCCGGGGTGGGCGGCACCGGCGGATCCTGGAAGTGGGCGGCGACGAAGGCGTCCCGGAAGACCGAGTGGATGTCGTCGCCGTTGCGGCCGCGCAGCGCCGACGCGATCAGCTCGTCCACGCCGCCGCCGACGTCGATGCCGAACTTCGCGGCGTGCAGATTGATCATCTTCAGCCGGGCCTCGTCGTTGGGCAGGTCGATGGCGATGCTCTCGAAGCGGCTGGGCCGCAGCAGCGCCTCGTCGATCAGGTTCAGCCGGTTGGTGGTGCCGATCACCAGGGTCGGCACCTCGGGCCGGAAGCCGTCCATCTCGGTGAGGATCTGGGCGACCACGGCGTTGCCGGCCCGGGTGCCGCCGTCGGAGTGCTCCGAGCGGCGCGAGGCGATGGAGTCGAACTCGTCGAAAACCACCACCGAGGGGGCGTTGCGGCGTGCCTCGGCGAAGATCTCGCGGACGTTGCGCTCGCTCTCGCCGACGTAGGTGCCCATGACCTCCGGGCCGGACACCACGAGGATGGTGGCGTTCATCCGGTTGGCGATCGCCTTGGCGAACAGGGTCTTACCGGTGCCCGGGGGGCCGTGGAAGATGAAGCCGCGCGGGATCAGCTTGGTGCGCAGATGGTCGTACTGGGGTGGCAGCCGGTGGTGGCCCATCACGATGTCGATGGCCCGCTGGATGTGGGCCTTCACCTCGTCGTAGCCGGCGATGTCGGCGAAACCGACGTCCGGCACCTCGAAGTTGCTCGACATCTGGGCCTTGAACGCCCGGATGGTGGCGTACAGGTCGCGGGCGACCGGCGCCGGGTGGTCCTTGTGGACGCTCATGGCGTAGCGCATGGCCTGGCGCAGCAGCACCGGGTTCATGCCGGCGACGTGCTTGTAGAACTCGACGGGGTCGTAGCGGTCGAAGCGGTCGGCCTCGCGCACCGTCACCAGGGCCCGGCCGAGCGGCTGTTCCTCCTGGTCGTCGCGGAACCAGACGCTGCGCGGGACGCCGGTGATCGTCACGCGGGTGCTGAACCGCTCGGCCAGCACCTCGGGTACCGACAGCGAGGGTGCGGCGAAGCCGAGCATCACCCGCTCGGGCGCGCCGTGCAGCAGCTCGGTCACCTCCCTGGCCTCCGGCGAGAGCTGTCCGTCGGCCCCGCCGGCGAGCAGATCGAGGTGCTGTACGACGAGCACGGTGTCGTCGTTGAGGCCGCGCACCAGCTCGCGCAGCCGGGCCAGCAGGCGCTGGCGCGGGTTCTGCTGCACCGGGATGAGCGGATCGCCGGGCGGCGGTTGCTCCTCCGGCTCGGCGTCGGCGTCGCCCTCGGGGGGCTCCTCCAGCACCTCGGCCCGCAGACCGGCCCGGGAGGCCATCTCCCGCCACAGGTGCGGCACCACCGGCTTCTCCGCGACGACCAGCACGGACAGCCGGGCGCGCAGCAGCGAGGCGACCTGGGCGACGTCGCGGCCGTAGGCGAGGACGGTGGCCTGGTCCTCGTGGAGGTCCTCCGGCTGCGGGTGCCGGTAGACCGGCTCCTCGGGTGCGGGCTGCTCGCGGGGCGGCTCGCCGGTGCCGTCCGGCTCGGGCCGCTTGGTCAGATCGGGCGGCGCGGACGCGGCCGGCGAGTACGCCGGCGGGTAGACCGGGGTGCCGTACGGCAGCTCGGACTGGAGCAGCAGTTCCGGTGAGACGGTGCCCCAGTTCAACAGGTCCCAGCCGGGCTGGAGCGGGACGAGCAGCATGTACGGCCCCGAGGCGAGGGCTTCGCCGACGGTGATCCGGGGCGGCTGCCGACGCAGGGCCGCCAGGGACGCCTCGTCCGGGGCGACGACGGAGATACGGCGCACGGTCCTGGTCATGCGGGACTCCCCCCACTCGCTTCCAACCGCTCCACCTGCCGAAACAGGCGCACACCCGCCAAGTACGCGGTGTCGATGCCGGAGCGGGCTCGCAGCAGGCGCCGGTGTGAGCGTTCCAGGCGGGCCAGTGCGGCCCACCAGTAGGCGACGGGGCGGGCCGCGGTCAGGTCGGGCGGTACGGTCAGGCCGATGCGGGCCCGGCGTATCAGGGACAGGTGTGCCTCCGTGTGGCGCAGCAGTGCCGCCTCGTACACGTCGATCACCAGATCCCGCTCGCTCATCCGCAGCTGGTCGAGCAGCCGCCCCCGCCACAGGGCCTGGGCCGGGGAGGCGGGGGCCTCGCAGTAGACCGTGGTGAAGAGGCGGCGGCCCTGGGGGTGTGTCAGCAGTACGTCCTCCAGGAGGATTTCGGCGTTGGTCTCGCCGACCGGGTCGGGGCGGTCGAGCACGGCGGTGAGCGGTGAGGCGGCCCGCAGCCGGCCGGCCAGCGCCGGGTCGCCGATGTGTGGCAGTGCGGGCGCGACCACCGCGTGGTGGGCGAGCACGTCCCACAGCGAGCGGGCGGGCGGCACCGCGCGGACCGCCTCCGCGGCCAGGTGGGCCTGGGACCGGCCGCCGACGGCGGCGGCCAGCAGCAGGGCTCCGGCCCCGACCGGCCGTCGCTCACGGGAGGCCAGGGCGTCCAGCCGCAGCCGGGCGGCGGTCTGTGCCGCCAGCCGGACGACGGCCGTGGTGACGTCGGGCGGCGGTGCCGCCAGTTCCTGAGGGTTTGTCAGTTCACCTTCGGGCGGGGCCGGATGCGCGGCCGCGCCGCCGTCAGCCGGCGTCGCCCACAACAGCACGCGCAAGGCGGTATCGACCGCGGTCATCTTTCACCCACTGTTCGCATTCGCGCACCGAGTCGCCGGAGCGTGCGTAGAAACGCAGCAGCCGGTCGTCGCCGCTGAGATTGATCAGTCCGGCCACCTGCCAGGGCAGCCGGAACGTGCCGAGGTGCAGATCGACGTCGATGCTCGACAGACCCGACTCGTTCCCCGAGAACAGATGGGTGTGGTACCAGCCCATCAGCTGCCGGTCCTGCCCGGAGGCGGTAATGCGCTGGTTCACCTCGCGGAAGGAGTCCCCGGTGAAGGTGAAGTGCAGCGCTCCGGCGCCCGAGTGCTCGGCCGGTGTGACCTCGTTGATCTCCACCAGGTAGCGGTCGGCCGGCGCCTCGCCGTCCTCGCCCGCCTGCCCGGATCGGTCCGGGTCGAGGACGCGCAGCACCTTGCCGAGCAGGAAGCCGCCCTCCTCCAGCCGGCGGGAGAGCTTCATCTCGTGCAGATGACCGTGGATGTCCCCGGACAGCAGGACCGTCACCTGGCCGAGCCCGGCGCTGTCGATGCCCAGCTCGGCCGGGTCGACCACGGGCACCGGCGGTTCGGCCACCTTGCGCACGGTGAAACTGCGCCTGGTCTCGCGGAGGTTGAGGTCCATGGTGCCCTCGACCTCGGGGGTCGAGCGGCCGAGTGCGATTCCGCTGAGCGAGGGGTGGTCGATGCAGAAGCCCCACACGCTCTCGTCGGGGTCGAGCTGCTGCACCACGTGCTGCAGGACCGGGCCGAGCAGCTCGCGCACCGGGTACTCGCGGTCGATGAGGGTCTCCCCGCCCTGCGAGACGATCACCGCGAGACGGCCGATCTGGCTGCGCAGGTTGTGGATCGTGCGCGGGCCGTCCACCAGCCGGGGATCGGGCCTGCGCACATACCGCAGATGCATGATCAGCGGCTCCTCCGGCTCGCCGGGCAGGTCCCGGCGCAGCGCCTCGACCATCAGCGAGGAGAGGGTCATCTTGCCCACCAGGTCGAAGGACGTGCCCTTGTAGAGCAGCACGCTGGCCGCGCCGGCGCGGTTCTCCTCACTCATCCGGGGTCCCCTCCACGCGCTGGAGCTGAAGGAACCGGGAGCGGTCGGCCCGTTCGGTCAGGCCCGCCCGGGCCAGCCAGGTGGTGCCGCCGATCTCCTTGATGCTCTCCTGGCCCTCCCAGGAGAACGCCCACGCGGCGGCGTCCCCGTCCAGGTATCCGCCACGTTCGATGATGTCCTGCACGAGGCTGTCGAAGTCCATGGCCATCTTGTAGTCGTGCGGCAGGATCTCGTAGTTGCGGTAGCGGGCCATGTCGATGAGCATCTGGCACAGGGAGTACATGCTGAGGTCCGGGGTGTAGTCCGTCATCAGCGGGCCGAGGCACACCGCGCCCTTGCGGTCCTCGTCGCGGGCGATGTTCGGATGGAACACGTCCGAGCGCCAGCGCACCCGCGGGGCCTGGATGGGGAATTCGGAGGGCATCCAGACGACCAGCTCGTGCTGGTCGATGCGGCGCGGCTCCAGCGGCCAGGACTCCAGGTCGTCGGGCGGGGCGAAGCCGGGGACGTGCAGTTCCACCGTGTACTCCACGGGAAGTTTGTCGTCGTCCATCGAGACGAGCGTGAACTCGTCGTGCTCGGCGGCGAAGTCGACGATGTCGTCGCGGGCCCGGGCCAGCGCCTCGAAGCGCAGCCAGCTGTCCACGCCGGCCGTCGACTCGGCGGACATCTGCAGCCGGCCGCCGTCGCGCACGCCCTGGTTGTACAGCGGCTGCTCCGGGTCGAGGCGGTGGGCATCGCCGCCCTCGTCGCGGTAGTCGACGACGGCGCGCAGCAGATGCCCGTTGGCGTCCTGGGCCACCTCGGGCCGGTACTGCGCCCAGACGGCCGGGACCAGTTCGCTCGGCAGGGTCGTGTTCGGCACGAACGGGATCTCGAACTGCTGGCCGTCGGGGCCCATGACCTCCAGGCGGGTGTACAGGGTCGGGCGGAAGTCGTACTCGCCGTAGAGGACTTCGACGCCGGGTGCGATGCGCGCGGCCCGCTCGCGCAGCTCGTCCAGCCGGTCCGGGAGCATCGTGGCGACCCGGAAGGCGGCCTGCCGGTGGCCGGCGTACAGCTGGACGGCGTCGGCGTCGACCAGCTCGCGCACCAGTCTGAGCAGTTCGGGGTAGGCCTCGCTGCCCACGAACTCCACCGTGCGGTACAGCGTGTCGGCGTTCCCGGCGGTGCCGCGCTCCTCCCGCTCCTCCTCGTCGAGGAAGGCGCGGATCTTCTGCAGGACCTGGTTGCCCGGCCAGCGGCGCAGCACCGTGTCCAGCAGCTGGTGGACACCGTCCCGCTGTACGGCGCCCAGCTCCAGCGCACGCACCACCTGCCGCCAGTAGGCGACGACCTCCTGGCCCGCGTCCCAGCGCGGTCGGGCCTGCGGGGGGAAGTCCATGTCCTCCAGGACTTCCTCGGCCTGGTTCTGGGTGCGGTAGAGCTCCGCCAGCAGGTCGACCAGCTCGCGTTTGATCTCGTTGGGCAGCTTGCCGGTGTCGTAGGTCATCGGGGCGTTCCTTTCCCGCCGGCCTCGGCCAGTTCCAGGTAGCGGATTGCGCGGGTGCGGCCGGTCGCGAGGACCGGCAGGATCTCGCGCGGGGCCACGCCGAGATCGGCGAGCCGGGCACGCGGGGGCGCGTCGGCGAGCCGGGTGGACTCGCGGGTGGGCGTGGAGCCGGGCAGCGGCGCCCAGGTCATCACGGTCTCCTCGGGGGCCAGATGGTCGGTCAGGTCGGCCGGGGTGGACAGCACCGTGTCCGGGACGGGAGCCACCAGCTCGGCGGAGATACGGCTGTGCAGCGGGCAGTCGGGGTCGCGGCGCACGGTGACCGGGGTCGCCGTACCCCCGGCGGCGTCCACCCGGATCACGCCGGGGCCGGCGGGGGCGCCGCACAGCAGGCGGACCGCGGTCACCGCCAGCCATGAGCCGATCAGCGCGGAGACGGGTGCCGAGGCGCCGACCTCGGGTACGACGGCGTCGGCACAGGCCCACGGGTCGTCCTGGGCGGCGCGGTCGCGGGGGGTCAGGCCGCAGCCGAAGCAGGGTCCGTCCGGCTCGTACAGCCGTATCTCGCCGCCCCAGGCGCTGGTGCCGCCGTCCAGCAGCGGCGCGCCCACCTGGAGGCAGCGGCCGGCGAGCTGGAGCCGGGCCGCCAGGCTGTCCAGGCAGCTGACGACCAGGGAGGCCTCCCGCAGTTCCGCGAGGCCGACCCCGCTGACCAGGGGCGCGGTCCGGGCCTCGGCCCGGGTCACCGGGGAGAGTTCGGCGAGCCGGCGGGCGGCGGTGGGTGCCTTGGGCCGGCCGATGTCGGCGGCGCGGAACAGCGGGGCACGGCTGAGGTTGGACTCCGAGACGTCGTCGGGGTCGCACAGCACCAGCCGGCCGACCCCGGCCAGGGCGAGCGCCTGCGCGCACTGGCTGCCCAGGGCGCCCACTCCGCACACCACGACGGTGGCCTCGGCCAGCCGCTGCTGGTCCCAGCCGGTGATGAGGGCGTGCCGGTCGAAGCGTCCCATGTCAGTTCCGCCTCAGCGTGCGGAAGTTCATCGGGCACTGCTGGACGGTCAGTTCGCTGCGCCACTGCTCGAAGCAGCCCAGTCCGCGCGCCGGGTCCTGGTGGACGGCCTTGCGGCAGCCGGGCTCCTCGGGCGAGCAGGGGCAGACGACCACCGTCTCGAAGAGCCGGAAGGTGTGGGTGCACACGAAGCAGGCGTTGCGCTGCTGCGGGTGCCCGAGCACCGGGTCGCCCGGCATCAGCCGTACGGTGTGCAGGGTGTCCGGCCGGGGGTCGGTGGTGTCGACGCCGCGGAAGAAGGCGGCCTGCGCCCCCGGGTCGGGCGGGCCGGCGGGCGGGGCCTCGCCGCTGCACGGCAGGTTGCGCAGGTGGTGGGTGACGTCGGCCAGTCTGCCGTCCTCGGCGTGGCGCAGGTACACGGTGTCGTCCAGGCGGAAGGTGTGGCCGCACACCCGGCAGGGCGCGCGGCGCCGGGAGCCGGGCCTGCGCCAGGTGCCGAGCCAGCGCGAGTCCAGGGTGGTGGAGGCCGGTCCGTCGGCACCGGCCACCTGCGGGTTGTCGCCGCGCTGCAGCCCGCGCTCGAAGGCGCTGGCGACGCCGGCCGGGGCGGAGGTGGCGGCGGGTGTGTCGGGGGTCGTCATACCGCGCTGGTCCTTCGGGAGCACCGGTGCACCTCGTCCGGTTCGTGGCCGTTCAGTACGAGAGCCGCGCGGGCGGCGGCGCACGCCTCGTCGAGGGCGGTGGAGTGGGCCAGGGAGCCGTAGAAGCCCTCGGCGAAGGAGAGGGCGGCGGCGTCGGGGAGCTCGCCGCGGGTGCCCACGACGGCGCCGGCGCAGTCGAGCAGGGCGTCCGCGTGCGCCGCCGACCAGCAGGAGTTGAGGACGACGCAGTGGAGCGGCGCGTCGAGGGCGAGCGCGGCGGCCAGGGCCCGTACCGGGACCGGTGCGGAGGTGCCCGTCTCGTCCTCCAGGAGCAGCCGGCCGTCGTGAGTGCCGTGCCCCGCGAAGTGCACGATGTGCGGCCGCACCGCCCGCAGCTGGGGAAGGATGTCGGACACCCGGGCGGCCGGCTGGACCGTCACCGTGAGCCGGCCGGCGGATCGGGCCGCCGCGTCGCGCAGGACGCGCTGCTCGGCGCCGAGGCGGAGCCGGGCCTCGTCCAGCGGCGCGGACATCAGGCACAGCACCCGCAGTGCCGTGGTCGCGCCCCGGCCGGTCAGCGCGGCGAGGCCCTCGTGTCCCGGGAAGAGAGTGGCCGCCGCGGCGACGAGGCCGCCCAGTGTGACTCCTCGGAAGCGGCCCTGGTCCACGGTCCGGCACACCGTGCGCCACCAGGAGGCGGCGGGCAGCGGCGCGGCGAACGGCGGCAGCAGGGCGGGGCTGATTCCGAGGTCCTCGAGAAATGCGTTACTGCTCAGTACATCCGGAAACAATTCGCCCAGTGTTTCGAATGCGCCGGCATCGCGCAGTTGTATCCATGTCGGACTGGCCATGTGTTCGTCCCCCGAGCCAACTACCGTTGCTTCCCAGGCCGTTGGTGAGAAGGGTACGCGCAGTGACGCTCTGTGGGTGTAGTTTCGGATTCCGCAGCACACTTATCGGGGGCGGGTTTGATCGAGCGTCTGGAAATGATCACCTGTGGTGGCCGCGATGCCGGAAAATCGATCTTCGAGATCGATTTTGATCACCAGGGAGAAAGTTCCCGGAACGGATTCCGGGAGCGCCGCGGTCTGCTGGTGCACGGCGGCGGGGAGCATGTCGTCCAGCGCATCGCCCACAGCGACGCGGCGCGCCGGGAGCTGGACCGGACCATCAGAACGGCCGACGTGCTGGTGCGCCGGCTCGGCATCACCGGCTATCCGCCCGAGCTGAGCCGCGTCATCGGCTACCGTCCGGACGGCCGCGCGCCCTTCCTGGTCGCCACCCGGCGCGGCCGGCCCCTGTCCGAGATCGGCGATCGGTTACCGCTCGCCGCAGGCCAGTTGTGGGCCGTCGTGGACGGCATCCTCGCGGTGCTGCAGCACCTGGGCGACCTGCGACTGGTGCACCGGGACATCCGGCCCGAGACCCTGTGGTGGGACGGGACCACGGTGCAGCTGGCCGACTTCGGTCTCACCGTGGACGAGGGCGAGCCACGCGGCGGGACGGCCGGCGCCGACCCGTGGCGGTCCCCGGAGCAGGCCAAGGGCCAGGGCCGGGCCGACTCCCGGGACGACGTGTACTCCGCCGGCGCGGTCATCTTCCACCTCGCCACCGGCGAGGAGGCCACGGGCGCGGCGGACATGCGCGACCGGGTCCGCTGGCTCGACTCCAGCCTGCGCAACCTGCTGGAGGGGGTCTTCACCGACGAGGCCCGCCAGCGCGTGAGCGCGTACACGCTCCGGCTGCGCCGCGGCACCCCGCCCGACGCCATCGGCACTCACGGCCCCAAGCGCCCGCCCACCGCGTCCGAGCGCGAACAGCGGGCCCGCCAGAACTTCCATGAACTACGCGCCCGGCAGCACGCCTTCAACCAGCGGCAGCACCGACCGACCTACCCCCAACCGCCCGCCCGTCCCCCGGGTACGCGCCGGGTCGTGCCCGTCGAGCGCCGGTGGGTCCTCGTCCTGTCCGTCGCCCTGGCCCTCGCGGTCATCGGCGTGCTGATCGCCGTCCTGGCGCCGGCCTGACCGCAGGAGAGTGACATGGCAGCACAGGTGAGGTGCCCCATCTGCCTCGACATGGTCGACTGGGCGAAGGCCGAGACCGTCACCCTCAACGCCGACGGCCGGCCCGAACAGCTCGTCCGGCTCGACGGCGAGGACGAGGTGCGCTGGAACCACCGCCGCCTCAACGCCTACCGGCTGTGCGCCGGCGGCGGTGAGCCGCACGTCCTGCCCGGCCGCTACGGCGACTTCGGCGAGCCCCTGGTCATCGGCGTGGTCGGGGAGTCCGCGGCCGGCAAGAGCCATCTGCTCGCCGCCATGCTCGGCATGCTCTCCGACGTCGACCGGATGGCCCGCCTCGGCCTGGTCGTCGGCGGGCTCGACCTGAAACTGCACCAGCGCTATCTCAAGGACGTCGTCCGCCCCTTCCTGGACCAGGGCCAGGGCCTGCAGGGAACCCCGGCCCAGCCGCCGGAGTTCACCGACGCCCTGTGGATCCACAACAGCAACACCGGCCGCAGCTTCGCCGTCGCTTTCTTCGACGTCTCCGGCGAGTGGCTCGCCGACCACGACGCCGAGGTGCCCTTCCTCGGCGCGGTCAGCGCACTGGTCTTCGTGGTCGACCCGACCCGGATCCGCGGGCTGACCGCCGCCACCGGCGGCGTCACCGGCGACCCCTCCTTCGGCGTCGTCCTGGACAAGATCGGGCGGCTGCACGGGGTGGACGGCTCCCAGTTCCTGCCGCTGCCCGCCGCCGTCGTGATCGGCAAGTGCGATCTCCTGCAGCACCACGAACCCCTCGTCGACCACTGGTTCCAGAACGCGTCCCCCGACGAGGAGCTGGAGCTCGGCACCGTGGAGAAGGAGAGCGAGGACGCCTATGCGTTCCTCAGCTCCCACGGCGCCGCGGGCTGGCTCGCCCCCTTCGTACGCTGTGCCCGCTCCACGCTGCACTTCGCCACCGCGACCGGCCACAAGGCGGTCGAGGCGGACGGCGTGCAGCGCTCCCCGCGCGGCAGTTTCGCGCCGCGCCGGACCCTCAAACCCATGCTCGCCCTCTTCGCCATGTGCGGGGTCCTGGGCCCCACCGACCTCGGCCAGGGAGCTGTCCGATGACGACGGTCGACCAGATCCTCTTCGGCTGGGCCGAACGGGACCACGAAGGCAACGCCGGGGTCCGCCCCGTCGCGCACTCCGGGCTGCGCACCATCGACCGCTGGGCCAAACGGCTCGAGTACGTCTGGGCCCCGCAGGACGGCCCGGGTGAGCAGCCGGAGGTGACGGCCAGCCTCGTCCACCTGGTGCTCGACGACGAAGCGGCCGTGCTGCACAAGCTGCCCTCCCGCGACCCGCACGGCCGCGGCGGCGCCACCCTGACCCATGTCCTGGTCGGCGACCCGCGCGCGATCGACGCCCGGCTCGCCCTGGGACTGCACGACTGGCCGGGCTGGCGGGACCGCGAACCCGACGGCACCGCGGCCCAGCTCGCCCCGCTCGACCTCGGCGACCTCGAGGAGGCGGCCCGGCCCGGTCTCGCCGCGCTGCGCGAGCGGGTCGCAGAGGTCCCGGCCGAGCAGCTCACCGCGCTCGTCGCCCGGGTGCTCGCCGAGCCCGCCGAGGACTTCAGCGTCATCATCCGGCCGCACCTCGCCCTCCCCGCGATGACCGCCCTGCTCGACATCGCCGGGCCCGTCTCCGGTCGGCCCTGGACCTTCGCGAGCCGCGAGTCCACCGACAAGGGCGGCCATCAGCCCCGGGTGGTGTTCCTCGCCGCCCGCCCGCCCCAGTCGATGTACATCAACCAGCGCCGGCGCGTCGACGTGACCGAGACGCCCGAGGACACGGACACCGCCCGGTTCGCCGCCCAGCTGGTGGAGCTGTACCTGGAGGCCGGGCACGCGGCGCTGGAGCGGATCCGCCCGCGGCACCCGCTGCACACCGCGGACGACGTGCACGCCTGGCGCCGGTCGGTGCCGATCGTGGACGGCCGGATCGCCGATCCTCGCGTGCGCCTGGACATCTTCCTCGACGACGACCTGCTGGCGCGGGCCGCCGCGCGTGGCGCGCTGGTGCACGAACGGGCCCGCTTGACCGGCGAGTTGCGGAAGCAGCCGGTGGACTGGCTCATCACCGCGGTGCGCCGCTGGCACCGCCTGCAGCGGCGGGCCGGACTCCATCCCGAGCTGCGCGAGCTGCTGCTGGCCGAGGCCGTGGAGGTCTGCCTCACCGGACAGGGGCACCAGTTCGACGCCCTGGTGGAGGCGACGCGGGACGCGGAGCCGGCGCCCCCGGTGGTGGCCGGTTCCTTCGGCCGCAAGGTGCCGCCCGCCGGCCTGGACCTGAGCCGGGCCGGGCACCGGCGGCTGCTGATCGTGGCCCTGGCCCTGCGCATGCCCGCCGACGCACTGGACCATGCCGATCTCCTCGCCGCCAGCCCGGCGGACGAACTGCTGGACCTCGTCGAGCGCTACGCCGTCCACTACCCGCAGGCCATGCACCTGGTGCTGCGGCACCTCGGCGACGCCGGACAGAGCCCGGTCGTGGCACGGATGTGGTACGAGCACGGCCTGTCGCTCGAGGCGGTGGACCGCATCGCCCGCGGCGACCACGTCAAGGAGGTCGAGTGCTTCCGCCATCTGCTGCTCGCCGCGCACGGCCCGCGGCTGGACCGCGAGACGACCGCGGAGCTGGTCCGACAGGCCGGAGCCCAGGCGCCGTTGGGGCTGTACGCCGCCGCGCTGGAACTGGCCGCCGACAGCGCGGCCGAGCAGCCGGTCCGGCACGAGCTGTCGGAGCAGTTCCTGCGCGCCGAGGGCTACGCCGGCCCCGGCGCGGGACCGGCGTACGGGTCGCGGCCGGGCGGGCCGGTGCTCGGCAGAACCGGCACGGGGTACGGGTCGCCCGCCGCCCGGCCGGCCTCGCCCACGGCCTCGGCGGGTTCGCACCAGTGGGAGCGCCCGGCTCCCACCGTCGCGGGGGCGCACCATGCGCACCCGGCCGCCGCGAGTCCGTCGACCGCCCACCACTCCCCCGGCGCCGTCCCGGACTCCCCTCGTGCCGTGCCGGATCCCGCCCAGTGGGATTCCTCCGCTCCGCAGCGGCAGGACTGGGACCGGCCCGCCGCACAGACCGGTGGCGGCCCGCAGCCGCCGTCGGCCGACAACCACCGCTGGTTCGGCGGCATGGGCCAGATCGACGGTGTGAGCGTCTTCTTCGTCTCGGCACTCCTCCTCGTCCTGCTCTGCGCCATCGGGTACGTCCTGCTGACCTCCATGCCCTGACCGCCGCCCCCGACCCATCCACCGCCGGACGACACGAATGACGCCGCATGACATCGACTGAAGAGGCAACACCGCCGAACCCCGCGTCGGTTCCCGCGCAGCGCACCGGCACCGACCCGCAACTCGACCGCGTCGCCGGCCGGATCCGCGACCTCGCGGGCCGCGCGCGCGACGACGGGTCCGACACCCGGGTGCTCGACCATGTCGTCGCCGACCTGGAACGGGGCGGTGCCACCCTGGCCGGCACCGATCTCGTCGCCGCCTATCCGCCCGAGGTGCTGCTGCCGGACGCGCCGTCGAAGGGCCGCGGCACGCTGGAGGGCTGGCTCGGCGTCGCCCGCGACGTGCTGGTGTTCGCGCCCATCGCGCTCACCTGGTGGCGGCTGCGCGGTGCGCTGGCCGCCTATGACGCGACCCGCAGCGAGGACCCCTTCCTGCTCGGCTGGGCCCGCGGCTTCCCCCAGGGCCACCCGCCCGAGCCGACCACCGTGACCCTGGGCACCTCCGCGCTCCATGTCACGCTGCTCATCCTGGCGGTCGTCGTCCTGACCCTGGCGCTGCACGCCCTGCAGCGCAGCCGGGAGCGGCGGCTGTCCCGGGAGGAGGAGCGCGGGCAGCTGGCCACCGAGCTGGCCCTCGCGACGTTCCTGCTCTCCACACCCGCACGGCCGGCCGGCAAGCCGCTGGACAGCCGCAGCGCGGAGAAGCTCGCCTCCCAGCTCAACGCCGGTACGGAAGCACTGCAACTGGCGTTGCACCGGACCTCCCAGGAGATCACGGCCGCCCTGGAGACCGGGCCCGCCAGCCGGATCCAGAGCGCGCTGGACGGCTGGACGAAGACGGTCGACGAACTGACCCGGATGATCCGCGCGCTCACCCCGCCGAACCAGCTGGCCCAGGAGCTGATCCGGCTCCGGGAGCAGACCGCCGAGGACGAGGCGAAGCTGCGCGCCGCCATCGAGACGCTCGTCGCCGACCTGCGGCGCGCCCAGGAGACGACCGGGCAGGAGATCCACCGGCACGACCAGGCCGTCGCCGCGGTCCGTGACCTGGCCCGCAGCCTCGGGGAGACACTGCTGGTCTTCACCGAGCGGGCGGAGAACCTGGTGGACTCCACCCGGGGCATCTGGCAGCTCGTCGACCGCCTCGACAGCCGTCTGCCGTCCGGCGGCCTGGACAATGCCGATCCGCCGCCGTACCGGGGCCGGCCGTGAGCCGCCGGCCGCCGCAGCGGGCGGTCGCCGGGCGTACCGTGCTGCTCGCCGGGTGGCTCTTCGCCGACCTGCTCCTGCTGCTGCTCGTGATCGCGCTCGGCTCACTGCCGCGCGAGCAGCGCACGGGGGCGACACCGAAGCCCCGCACGCCGTCGAGTCCGCCGCCGAGCACCCAGCCGGCCGAGCGCGGGCTGGTGCTCAAGCCGTGCAGCTTCACCGTGCGGACGGGCAGCGCGGCATCGGTACGGCAGCAGTTCGGCGCGCAGTTGCGCGGGGCGGGGGTGGCGGACCGTACGGCGGGTTTTGTGCTCTCCTTCGGTACGGCACCGGATCCGGGGCCGGGCCAGGATGCCGCCGACAAGGTCAACTCGATGATCACCGGCGGGTTTTCCCACTTCAAGCACGCCCCCAAGCGCGGCTACTGGAAGGGCGGGCCGTCCGGCAAGGTCAGGATCGACGTCTTCTTCCTGGCCGCGCCCGACGGCGACACCTCGTTCCCGAAACGGTGCCGTTCCTCGGACGACGAGGGCGGCTGACGGCCGGCTCACGCACTGCTCAACGGGTCCGGCCCGCCGCGTGTCTGGTCAGCAGGTCCCGTAGTTCCCGGGCGTTGCGCCGGCTGACGGCGAGGACGCGGTCGCCGATCCGTACGGTCACATTGCCGCCGTCCAGCCGGAGTTCGTCGATGCTGCCGAGTGCGACGAGCCGGCTGCGGTGGATACGCACGAACCCGCGGGCGCGCCACTGTTCCTCCAGGGTGGACAGCGCGACGCGCACCAGATGGCTGCCGTGCCGGGTGTGCAGCCGCGCGTAGTCGCCCTGTGCCTCGACATGGGTGATGTCGGCGATGGGCACGAACCGGGTCACCCCGCCCAGTTCCACGGGGACTTGGTCGCCGAGGGCGGAGGACGCCGGATCGGATCCCGTCGCATCGAGGGCGGCCGGGCGGGGTCCCTGCCCGGCCCGGACCAGTTCGGCGACCCGCCGTACGGCCTCGGCGAAGCGCTCCTTGCGCAGGGGCTTGAGCAGGTAGTCGACGGCCTGGAGATCGAAGGCGCGGACCGCGAAGTCGTCGTGGGCGGTGACGAAGACGATCAGTGGTGGGTCGGCGAACGCGCCGAGCATCCGGGCCAGTTCGAGTCCGTCCAGGCCCGGCATGTCGATGTCGAGGAAGACGACGTCGACGGCGTGCGTGCCGTGCGGGCCGTCCTGCACGGCCCGGCCGAGCCGGCGCAGCGCCTCCGCCGGCCCCGCCGCGGGCACCACGCTGCCCACCCGTGGATCCCCGCCCAGCAGATACAGCAGCTCCTCGAGCGCGGGCTCCTCGTCGTCCACCGCCAGCACACGCAAGGGGGCGTTGCTCGCGCTCATCGCCGTGCCTCCTTCGTACCGGAACCTGGACATCGAGCATGACGATCCACACCAACTTCCGCACGCATCCTAAGACTTGATCACGATCACTCCGGTACCAGCAGGCGTGCCGACTCCCCCGGGCCCACTGGTACCACCCGGTCGCGCAGGCAGACGTCGATGGGGGCCCGGTCGGAGTCGGGGACGGCGATCTCCAGTAGGCCGCTGCGCAGGCGGAGATGGACGCCCCAGTGGCCGTGGTAGCGGAGGGCGAAGCCGTAGGAGGACAGTTCGGGGAGCGGGACGGGGTCGAGGCACAGGGCGCTGTCACGGGTCTCCAGGCCGGTCAGTCCGCGCTGGACGAGGTCGAGGGTGCCGGCCATGGCGCCGAGGTGGATTCCCTCACCGGTGGTGCCGCCCTGCAGGTCGGCGATGTCGCCGCGCAGCGCCTCCTGGACGAAGGCCCAGGCGTCGGCGCGGCGGCAGCGGGCCAGGATCCAGCCGTGGACCAGGCCGCTCAGGGTGGAGCCGTGGCTGGTGCGGTGCAGATAGTGGTCGACGGTCGCGGTCCAGATCCCCTCGTCGAGGAGATAGCCCAACCGGTGGAAGAGGGAACGGAGTTCCGTCGCCGAGAAGAGATAGCCCAGCATCAGGACATCGGCCTGCTTCGACGCCTTGTACCGGTTGACGGTGTCGCCCTCCGCCTCCAGGATCCGGTCGAGGCGCCGGATGTCGTCGTAGCGCTTGCGGTAGCCCTCCCAGTCCAGCTCGGCGAGGTCGCCGTAGCCCTCGAACTGGCTGATCACCCCGTCGTGGAAGGGGATGTGGAGGGTGCGGGAGATCTCCTCCCAGTGGGCGGGCTCGTCCTGCTCCAGGCCGATGCTCTCGGTGAGTTCGCGGCGGCGCGGCTCGGGCAGGAAGTTCAGCAGTTCCAGGGTGCGGGCGAGCACCCAGGCGGCGGTGACGTTGGTGTACGCATTGTCGTCCAGGCCGGGTTCGGTCGCGCCGGGGTAGGCGTCGTGATACTCGTCGGGGCCCATCACGCCCCGGATGCGGTAGCGGCCGAGGTGGTCGTCGTAGTCGGCCGAGTCCCCCCAGAAGCGGGCGATCTGCAGCAGCATCTCGGCGCCCTCGCCGTGCAGGAAGTCGGTGTCCGCGGTGGCCTCGCAGTACTGCCAGATGTTGTAGGCCACGGCCGAGCCGACGTGGTGCTGGAGCCGGGAGTGGTCGGGCAGCCAGCGGCCGGAGCGCGGGTTGAGGTGGACTTCCTGGGCTTCCTCGCGGCCGTCGCTGCCGCTCTGCCACGGGTACAGCGCGCCGCGCCGGCCGAGTTCGCAGGCCGCGTGGCGAGCGGCCTCCAGCCGCCGGTGCCGGTAGTGGAGCAGGGCGCGGGAGACCTCGGGCAGGTGCAGGTTGAGGTAGGGCAGGACGAAGAGTTCGTCCCAGAAGACGTGGCCGCGGTAGGCCTCGCCGTGCAGTCCGCGCGCGGGGACGCCGACGTCGAGGTCGGCCGTGTGCGGCGAGAGGGTCTGCAGCAGGTGGAACAGGTGCAGGCGCAGGATGCTGCCCGCCTCGCCGGGGACCTCCAGCACGGTGCGCCGCCACAGCTGCTCCCACGCGGTGGCGTGCGACTGCAGCAGCGCGTCGAAGCCGGGGGCGGCGCCGACGTGGTCGACGGCCGCGTCCAGCGGATCGCCGATCGCGGGGTCGTGGGAGGTGTACAGCGCGACGGTCTTGTCGACGGTGACGGTACGGCCCGGCGCCAGGCGCAGCCGCATGTGCTGGACGGCTCGCAGCGGTTCGGGCACCGTCGTCACCGGCGCGTCGGCCGTCATCCGGGCGGCGAGGCCGCATTCGATGCGGGACGTACGGGTGTGGCAGCGCAGCCACACGGCGCCGTGCGCGGCGATGCCGGTCCGTATCCGGGTGAGGTGCCGGCCGTCCAGGTCCCGGTAGCGGGCCACGCCGGAGTTGGTGACACGGCCGTCGAGCGCGGCCTCGACGTCCAGGTGGATCCCGCGGCCCTCTGCGGTGAACTCGGTGCGCAGCGCGGCGAGATGGGGGTCCGCCAGGTGGACGAGGCGCAGCTGGCGCACCTGGAGCGTGGTGCCGCCGTCGAGGTCGTAGCCGGTACGGCGCTCCAGCAGTCCGGGGTCGAGGTGCAGGATCTGGTGGTGCTCGGCGACGGGCGCGGTGTCCGGGGTGAGCCAGGCGCCGCCCGCCGGACGGAAGCGCAGCGGCAGCCAGTTGGGGAGGTTGACCATGTCCTCGTTCTCGACCCGGCGTCCGGCGACCTCGGAGGTGAGCCGGTCGTAGCAGCCGGCCGCGTAGGTGCCCGGGTAGTGGATGTCGTCGGCGGTGCACTCGGGCAGCGCCCCGCGCGTGGCGAAGTAGCCGTTGCCCAGCGTGCACAGCGACTCTCGCAGGCGTTCCTCCTCGGGCCGGTAGCCGTCGTACTCCCAGGTCGGTCCCGTCACGGTCCCCCCTCGGACAGCAGGCCGGCGAGCACCCGGTCGGGGGTGAGGGGCAGTTCGCGGAAGCGGATCCCGGTGGCGTGGTGGACGGCGTTGCCGATGGCGGCGGCGGTGCCGACGATGCCGATCTCGCCGATGCCCTTGCTGCCCATGGGGTTGAGGTGCGGGTCGTCCTCGTCGATCCAGTCGGCCTCGACGGCGGGGACGTCGGCGTGCGTGGGCACGTGGTAGGAGGCGAGGTCGGCCTCGGCGAAGTCGCCGAACGCGCGGTCCGTCGTGCTGTGTTCGGTCAGGGCCATGCCGAGACCCATGGTCATGCCGCCGGTGAACTGGGAGCGTGCGGTACGGGCGTTGAGGATCCGTCCGGCGGCGAAGATGCCGAGCAGCCGGCGTACCCGGGTCTCGCCGGTGACGGTGTCGACGGCGACCTCGGCGAACTGGGCGCCGAAGGCGTGCCGGGCGTAGGGGCTGTCGGCGTCGGCCCGCCCGGCGGTGTCGGCGCGGGTCTCGATGCCGTCGGCGGGCAGCGGCCCGGTGTGCGCGGCGAGCCGGGACGCCAGCTCGGCGCAGGCCTCGTGCACGGCCCAGCCCCAGGAGGCGGTGCCCATGGAGCCGCCGGCCAGCCATGCCGGCGGCAGGTCGCTGTGCCCGATCTCGGTGCGGACCCGGGCGAGGGGCACGCGGAGGGCGTCGGCGGCGATCTGGGCGAGGACGGTACGGGCCCCGGTGCCGATGTCGGTGGCGTTGATCCGGACGGCGAAGCCGCCGTCGGGCAGGGCCCGGGCGGTCGCGGTGGCCGGGACGGCCCCGGCGGGGTAGGTGGCCGCGGCCACGCCGGTGCCGATGAGCAGGGGGCCCTCGCGGCGCACACCCGGACGTGGATCACGCCCGGCCCAGCCGAAGCGGCGTGCGCCCTCGCGCAGGCATTCCACGAGGTGCCGGCTGCTGAACGGTTTGCCGCTGACCGGCTCCCGTTCGGGTTCGTTGCGGATGCGCAGCTCCACCGGGTCCGTGCCGAGCGCGTCGGCGAGTTCGTCCACGGCCGACTCCAGGGCGTACATGCCGGGCGCCTCGCCGGGGGCGCGCATCCAGGACGGGCTGGGCACGTCGAGCGGGACCACCCGGTGGGAGCTGAGCAGGTTCGGGGTGGCGTACATGACCCGCGAGGGCACCGCGGCCTGCTCGATGAACTCCCGCACCTTGGAGGTGCAGGTGGTCGCCTCGTGCAGTACGGCGGTGAGCCGGCCGTCCGCGCTCGCGCCGAGGCGCAGGCGCTGCTCGGTGGGGGCGCGGTGGCCGACGGTGGCGGGCATATACCGCCGGGGGTAGGCGAGGGTGACGGGCCGCCCGGTGCGCCGGGCGGCCATGGTGGCCAGGACGACGTCGGGGCGCGGGGTGCCCTTGGCGCCGAAGCCGCCGCCGACGTGCTCGCAGACGACGGTGATCCGGCCCTCGGGCAGCTCGAACAGCTGGGCGAGCACCTCCCGCACGGTCGTACCGCCCTGGCTGGAGGTGTACACGGTGAGCCGGTCCCCGTCCCAGTGGGCCGTGCTGGCGTGCGGCTCCATGGGGTGATTGTGCAGCGGCGGCACCCGGTAGGTGACATCGACGCGGACGTCGGCGGCGGCGAAGGCGGCTTCCGGGTCGCCCCTCTCGACCCGGCCCGGATAGCCGGCGTTGGTCTCCTCCGGCTCGTAGGCGTCCGGGTGAGCGGGGTCCAGCCCGGCGTCGTGCGGCTCGGCCGTGTAGGTGACGCGGACCGCCCGGGCGGCGGCACGGGCCGACTCCGGGGTCTCGGCGACGGCCAGGGCCACGCACCAGCCCCGGTGCGGCACGGCCGGGCCCTGCAGGACGGCGAGCGTGGCGTCCTCGGGTGCGGCGAGCCGGGGGGCGTCGTCGGGGGTGAGGACGGCGAGGACGCCGGGCAGGGCGAGCGCGGCCGAGGTGTCGACGGCGGTGACCCGGCCGCGCGCGATCGCGGCGGGCACGGGCCAGGCGTGGGCCCGGCCGGGCAGGGCGTACTCGGCGGCGTAGCGAGCGGCCCCGGTGACCTTCTGCAGCCCTTCCCGCCGCTCGGCGGGGGCACCGAGGCCGTTGCCGGGGGCCGGATGCCCGCCGTGCCGGCGCTCGCCGACACCCCCGGCGGGCGTGCCGGGGGCGGTGTGCCGTGCCTCCCGGCGCTCCACAGGGGCGCCCAAGCCGCCGCCAGGGGCCGGAGTGCCAGAGGTTGTTCGCCGCGCCTCGCGGTGTTCTGCGGGGGTACCCGGGGTGTCGGCGGTCATGGGTTCCTCCTGCTCTGGTCGCTCCTGGCCGTTCAGGCCGCCGCGGGGGCCGGGACGAGGCGGTTCAGGGTGTCCAGGGCGAGATTGCGGGCGAGGGGCACCTTGTAGGCGTTGTCCCGCAGCGGCTCGGCGTGCTCGAGTTCCAGTGCAACGGCTCCCTCGAAGGCGGCCGGGGTCGCGGGGGCGCCCAGCAGGGCCGCCTCGGCGCGGCCGGCCCGCCAGGGCCGGTGGGCGAGCCCGCCGAAGGCGATGCCCACCTGGTCGACGACGCCGTCCGCGATCCGCAGCACGACGGCCACGGAGACGAGGGCGAAGGCGTACGACGCCCGGTCGCGGGCCTTGCGGTAGGCGGACGGCACGCCTGCGGTCGCGGCCGGGAGCAGCACCCCGGTGATCAGTTCACCGGGGCGCATCCAGGTGTCCCGCTCGGGATGGGCTCCGGGCAGCCGGTGGAAGTCGGCCGCCGGGAGCCGCCGGATGCCCTCGGTGCCGTACAGCTCCACCCGGGCGTCGAGGGCGGCGAGGGCGACGGCCATGTCGGAGGGGTGGGTGGCGATGCAGTGCTCGGAGTGGCCGAGGACCGCGTGGTCGCGGTGGACGCCCTCCCGGGCGCCGCAGCCGGTGCCGGGCTCGCGCTTGTTGCAGGGTTTGTCCAGATCCTGGAAGTAGGGGCAGCGGGTGCGCTGGAGCAGGTTGCCGCCGGTGGTGGCGGCGTTGCGCAGCTGCCCGGAGGCGCCCGACAGAAGCGCCTGGGACAGCGCCGGGTAGCGGTCGCGGACGCGCGGGTCGGCGGCCAGGTCGCTGTTGCGGACGGTGGCGCCGACACGCAGGGAGCCCTCGGGCAGCTCCTCGATGCGGTCCAGCGGCAGCCCGCCGAGGTCGATGAGGACGGCGGGGCGCTCCACGCCGAGTTTCATCAGGTCGACCAGGTTGGTGCCGCCGCCCAGATAGCGGGCGCCGGGGTGGGCGGCGTACGCCTCGAGGGCGTCCCGGACGCTGCCGGGCCTGAGGTATCCGAAGCCGTTCACCGGATCACGTCCTCCACCGCCTCGACGATGCGCGGGTAGGCGCCGCAGCGGCACAGATTGCCGCTCAGCCGCTCGCGGATCTCCGTCCGGTCCAGCGGGACGGGTCTGCCGGAGGGTGCCGCGGGGTCGGTCACGTGGGAGGGGTGACCGGCCCGGGCCTCGGCGATCATGCCCAGGGCGGAGCAGATCTGGCCCGGGGTGCAGTAGCCGCACTGGAAGGCGTCGCGGTCGAGGAAGGCCCGCTGCAGCGGATGCGGCTCCTCGCCGTCCCCGCCGAGGCCCTCGACGGTGGTGATCTCGCTGCCGTCGAGGGTGACCGCGAGCAGCAGGCAGCTGTTGAGGCGGCGGCCGTCGGCCAGCACGGTGCAGGCACCGCACTGGCCGTGGTCGCAGCCCTTCTTCGACCCGGTGAGGCCGAGATCCTCCCGGAGCAGGTCCAGCAGGACACGCCGGTTGTCGACGTGCAGGGTGTGCGGTTTCCCGTTGACCCGGAGGGTGATCTCCGAGTCGGGAGGGAGCGGGTTCTCGCTGGTCATGGCGGGAGGCCTTCCGGACGGGCCGTGGTGCCGTTCAGTCCGCGTATCCAGGCGGCGGCGCCTCACACGTCCGCGAGGCCCCCTTCGCTCACGGGTAGCGGACCAGGTCCGCCACGTTGTTCGAGGAGTTCGACGGTCCTCCGGTGTTGTCGATGACGTGACTGATGGTGCCGGTGCCTCCCAGGGAGACGGTGACCATGCCGGTGAAGCCGACGTTGGGGTTGTTCGGCACCTCGAAGGCCCGGTCGGCGGTGACGCTCGGGTTCACGTTGAAGTAGCAGTAGCTGCCGAGGCCGTACGCCTGGTGGCTGGTGACCGAGTCGGCGACCTTGTAGGCGGCGTAGCCCTTCGTGGAGCCGTTCATCCAGGCGGACTGGTTCGGCGGGTCGTACGGCATCTCGTTCTGGAAGAAGTAGGTGCGGCCGCCGTTGCCGTTCCAGATCACCTGGTACTTCTGGAAGTGCTCCACGAACAGGCCGTACATGGTCACGTCGTTCCCGTTGACGACGAGTCCGGTGTCGGCGGTGTTACTGGTCCAGCCGACGCCGCTGCCGTGGTCGGCGCGCCAGATCCACATGTGGTCGCCGATGACGTTGTCGCTGTTGACGGCGAGGCTGGTGGCCGCCTTGCCGGTGCCCGCGCCGCCGATGCGGAAGTAGACGTCGTGCAGGGAGGTCGGGTCGGCCGCGTGGGAGGCGGTGGAGCCGGCCGGCCCGACCTCGAGCAGGGTCTTCGAGCTGGTGGTGCCGGCGTCGAAGAGCAGGCCCGCGATCTTGACGCCGTCGACGTCGGCGACGCTCATCGCGGTGATCCCGTTGTCCGGGACGAAGGTGGCGAGCCCGAGGCCGAGGACGACCGTGTCGGGGCGGATCACCTTCAGGGTCTGGTCGAGGTGGTAGACACCGGGCGTGACGAGCAGGTTCTGGCCCGCCGCGAGGGCCGCGTCGATCTGCGCGGCGGTGGCGCCGGGCTTGACGACGTAGAACCGGCTCAGCGGCAGGGAGGTGCCGGACGGGCTGCCACCGGCCCAGCCGGTGCCCGAGGTGTTGGAGCGCGCGGAGGGCACGAACACCTGGTAGTCACCGGAACCGTCGACGTACAGGAACGGCTTCTCGCGGGTGACCGGGCTCTGCGCGACGGTGGTGTACGGCGGGTTGGGGAAGCTGGTGCCGGGCACGCCCTGGCTGCCGACGAAGACCATGTTCCAGTTGGACCCGGTCCAGCTGCCGAGCTGGGAGTTGCGGGTCAGCCACTGCTGCTGGGTGCCGGAGTCGACCTGCCCGTCGACCTTGCTGTCGGCGAGGTAGCCGCCGGAGGACCAGCCGCCGTCGTCGAGGGCGAGGTTGCCGCGCAGATGCATCCGGCGGTACGGCGCCGCCTGGGACACCGCCCAGCGGTCGCTGCCGCCCGTGGGGTTGACGGAGAGGTTCTCGGCGCCGCGCCAGAAGTTCTGCGTGGCGTTGCCCTGGAACCAGTCGGCCTCGGCGTGCACGGCGCCGTTGATCGAGACCGCGTCCGGGGTCAGACCGAGGCCGAGCACCTGGGTGTAGAAGCCGACGTTGACGTCGGCGCTGTAGGCGCCGGGCTTGAACAGGACGGCGTAGCGCTGGGAGCCGAACTGGTCGGTCTCCTGCTGCTTGAAGATCGCGTCCAGTCTGCTCTGGATGGCCGAGGACGACATCGACGGGTCGAAGACGACGACGTTCGGGCCGAGGTCGGGGTCGCTCGTCGACTGTGTCACGGGCACCACCTGGAAACGCTGGGCGGCGGTGCCGTTGCACGTGTACTGCACGAACCGCGCGCTGTCGGCGGGGGAGGCGCCGGGGTCGTCCAGGCACTTGCCGCTGTTCTTGTTGACGAAGTGGAAGGCGCCGCCGCCGTCGTCCACGGCCTGCCACTGCTGGTTGGCGCCGCCGCCGTAACTCCACAGCTGGATCGGCGCGTTGTCGGCGGTGGACACGTCGGTGACGTCCACGGCCTGGCTGGTGTTGTTGCCGTTGTCGATGTGGACGTAGCCGTTTGCGGCGTCGGTGAAGCGCCACTGCTGGGCCGTGGTGCCGTTGCAGGCGTACTGCTGGACGACGGTGCCGTCGGCGGTGGCGGCGGCCTTGGCGTCCAGGCACTTGCCGCTGGCTGCGTTGATGACGGTCGCGAAGCCGGTGGGCAGCGCGGCGGCCCGGGTGGTGGCGGCGTGTGCCCGCCCGGCGGTGCTCAGGGGCGTCGGTGCGGCGGTGAGCAGGGCGGCGGCCGCCGCGGCGACGAGGGCGACGGCCGTCGATCTGCGGCGTGGATGAGGAAACACGGGTTCTCCTGGGGGCGGGATCAGCCGGTGTAGGCGGCGAGGACGCGGGTGTAGTCCCAGTCGGACTGGCTCACGCCGGAGCAGCTGTCGGCGGGACCGCCGGTGCACGGCCGGTCGCGGTTGGCGGACCAGAAGGTGAGGCGGGCGAGGTGGTGTGCCCGTGCGTAGGCGAGGATGGTCCGGAAGTCGTTGACCGTGACGGTCTCGTTGTTGTCGGTGATGCCGTTCATGGACGAGATGCCCATGTCCCGGTAGGCCTGGTCGTCGCTGTAGTGGTACGCGTTCTTCAGCGCGTTCTTCAGGCCCTCGGCGGCCTGGGTGGTGAGGTCGCCCATGTTCCGGCCGGCGCCGCCGAAGTCGAACGGCATGATGGCCCAGGCGTCCGCGGTGAGCCCCGAGGAGGCGGCCCGGTCGATGAGGCCGGTGTCGGGGCCGGACTGCCCGGTGCCCTGGGTGATGTACACCTTCAGGCCGGGGTTGTTCGCCTTCACCGTCTTGAGCGCGTCCACGGTCCGCTGCTGCACGGTGGCGCTGCTGTAGGCATCGGCCTCGATGTCGATGTCGATCGCCTTCAGGCCGTAGGCGTTGATGACCTTCTGGTAGGCCGCGGCCAGCTCGCTCGCGCTGGAGCAGGAGCTCTCCAGCTTGTTGCCGCTGTAGCCGCCGAAGGACGGGATCACGTCACCGCCGCCCGCCCGCACGGTGTTGACGGTCTGCTGGTCGACCCCGCCGGTCAGCGGTCGGCTGCCGTCCCACTGCGGGTTGCAGTGGCCGTTGCTGAGCACGAAGGCGAGCGTGAACCACTTCACGCCCGTGGCCCGGGTGATGGTGGTGGGGTTGGGCGGGCTGCCCCAGCCGTTGTACAGGTACGGCGCTACGGCCATCGGGGCGGCCGTGACGGTCCACTTCTGCTTCGCGCCGCCGGTACAGCTCCACAGCTGCGCCTTGGCCCCGTCGGCCGTCGAATTGCCGGTGACGTCCAGGCACTTGCCGGCGAGTCCGGTGATGGTCCCGGTGTCGGCCTGGGCGGGGGAAGCGGTGAGCAGTCCGGCCGAAAGCGTGAGGACGGCGAGGGATACTGCCGCGGGAAGGGGTCTGGCCATGTGCGGGAGCGGCCTTTCGCGTGGGGGGTGGGGCGGCCCAACGCCGGTGTAGGGAGGGGGCGTTGACGTGTCCGCAGTCTTTGTTTAAGGCGTGAAACTAAAGGTCCGGACCAGTGGAGTCAAGGGGGACGACACCAACTGGGCCTGGCTTTGCGCGCCCCGGAGACAGCCCCGCCCCCCTGCGCCGAGCCCCCGCAACCGCTAAGCCGCGGCAGCCCCCCGCTCCGCGAACTGCGTCCGGTACAGCTCCGCGTACCGTCCCTCGTCCGCCAACAGCTCCTCGTGCGTGCCCCGTTCCACGATCCGGCCGGACTCCACGACCAGGATCTGGTCGGCGGCCCGGACCGTGGACAGGCGGTGGGCGATGACCACCGCGGTGCGGCCCTCCAGGGCCTCGGTGAGGGCCTCCTGGACGGCCGCCTCGGACGTGTTGTCCAGGTGGGCGGTGGCCTCGTCCAGGATGACCACGCGCTGGCGGGCCAGCAGCAGCCGGGCGATGGTCATCCGCTGGCGTTCACCGCCGGAGAGCCGGTAGCCGCGCTCGCCGACGACCGTGTCCAGGCCGTCGGGCAGGGACCGTACGACCTCGGCGAGGCGGGCGCGGCCGAGGGCGTCCCAGAGTTCCTCGTCCGCGGCCTCGGGGCGGGCCAGCAACAGATTGGCGCGGACCGTGTCGTGGAACAGGTGGCCGTCCTGGGTCACCATGCCGAGGGTGCCGCGCAGGGAGGCGGCGGTGAGGTCACGGACGTCGACCCCGCCGATGCGGACGGCGCCCGCGTCGACGTCGTACAGGCGCGGCAGCAGCTGGGCGATGGTGGACTTGCCGGCGCCGGAGGAGCCCACGAGGGCGACGGTCTGGCCGGGTTCGGCGCGGAAGGAGACGCCGTGCAGGACCTCGGAGCCGCCGCGGGTGTCGAGGGCGGCGACCTCCTCCAGAGAGGCGAGGGAGACCTGCTCGGCCGAGGGGTAGGAGAAGCGGACGTCCTCGAACTCGACGGCGACCGGACCCTCGGGGACTTCGCGGGCGTCCGGCTTCTCCTCGATCAGCGGCTTCAGGTCCAGCACCTCGAAGACCCGCTCGAAGCTGACGAGGGCGCTCATCACCTCGACCCGGGCGCCGGCCAGCGCCGTGAGCGGGGCGTAGAGGCGGGTGAGCAGCAGGGCGAGGGAGACGACCGCGCCGGCCTGCAGGGTGTCGTGCAGCGCGAACCAGCCGCCGAGGCCGTAGACGAGGGCCAGGGCGAGGGCGGAGACCAGGGTGAGGGAGGTGATGAACACCGACTGGGCCGTTGCCGTGCGCACGCCGATGTCCCGCACCCGCGCGGCGCGGGCCGCGAACTCCGCCGACTCCTCCTCGGGGCGGCCGAACAGCTTGACCAGGGTGGCGCCGGGGGCGGAGAAGCGCTCGGTCATCCGGGTACCCATGGCCGCGTTCAGCGCCGCCGCCTCCCGCTGCATCAGCGCCATCCGGGTACCCATACGCCGGGCGGGCAGCACGAACACCGGCAGCAGCCCCAGCGCGAGCAGGGTGATCTGCCAGGACAGCGTGAGCATCACCGCGAGGGTGAGCAGCAGGGTGACCAGGTTGCTCACCACGCCCGACAGGGTGTTGGCGAACGCCCGCTGGGCGCCGATCACATCGTTGTTGAGCCGGCTGACCAGCGCTCCCGTACGAGTCCGTGTGAAGAACGCGACGGGCATGCGCTGCACATGATCGAACACAGCCGTTCTGAGGTCGAGGATGAGTCCCTCCCCGAGCGACGCCGACAGCCGCCGCCCGAGGATGCCGAGCCCCGCCTCCGCGAGCGCGACGAGCGCGATGAGCAGGGAGAGCCGGACCACCGTGCCGGAGTCGTGCCCCGCCACGATCGCGTCGACGACGCGGCCGGCGAGCATGGGCGTGGCCACGGCGAGCAGCGCGGTCACCACCCCGAGCAGCACGAACCGGACGATGCCCGAGCGGTGCGGGCGGGCGAAGGCGGCGATCCGGCGCAGCGTGGCGCGGGCGAACGGACGACGCTCGGACTGTGCGTTCATCACGCTGTGCAGCTGCATCCATGCGGTGGTCTCCATGCTCATGGGAGAGAACGTAGAACCTCAAGCTTCGTTGAGGTCAATGTCCGTCTCATTTCACCCGCACCGGCGTCCCTGCCCGACACCCCGGAGGCCCCGATGACCACAGCCTGTAAGCCGGAGTCCCCGCATCCGCCATCCGCCGTTGGGGCGGCGCGGAAAGCCTCTGCGGATGTGACTGCCGTCCCGTTCTCCCCAGGCCCCCGGGGACGACTCCCCCGTCGCGTCCCCGTCCGCCAGGTGCTGTGCCTGGTGCCGCTCGTGCTCGTCGCCGTGATCGCCGTGCGGAACCGCTCGCTGCTCGTCGAGGGCTTCGGCCAGCTGCGCACGGCCGACTGGCCGTGGCTGCTCGCGGCGGCCGGCGCCACCTGCCTGAGCTGGGTGGCCGCCGCCTTCACCCGCCAGGGCGCGGTGATGCAGCCGCTGCCGAAGGCGCGGCTGCTGGCCACCCAGTTCGCGGCGTCCTCGGCCAACCACCTGCTGCCCACCGGGCTCGGCGCGGGCGCGGTGAACCTGCGCTTCATGACCGTGTGCGGGGTGCCGCTCGCCCGCTCTTCGGCCGCGCTCGCCCTGTATCTGCTGGCCGAGTCCGTGGGCCGGCTCGGCCTGCTGGCCGCGCTGCTGCTCGCCTTCCCCGACGCACTGCGGCTCGGCCCCCTGCTGCCGGACGGCTCGGCGCTCCCGCTGCTGCTGGGCGCGGCCGGCCTGCTGGCGGTGGCAGCGGCCGTCGTGGCCCTGCTACGACCGCTGCGCAGGCGCGTGTCCGGGTTCGTGCGGGACGCCCTGGGCGAGGCACGGTCGGTGCACACCCGGCCGTCCCGGGCCCTGGCCCTGTGGGGCGGCTCGCTGGCCTTCCCCGCGCTGCAGGCGGCCGGTCTCACCGCGGTCGGCCAGGCGCTGCGGCTGCCGGTGCCGCCCGCGCACATGGCGCTCGCCTACCTCGCGGCGACCGTCGCGGTGGCCCTGGTGCCCACACCGGGCGGACTGGGCTCGGTCGAGGCGGCGCTGATCGTGGCCCTGGTCGCGGTGGGCGGCCCGGCCGCGGTGGCCACGGCGGTGGTCCTGGCCTACCGCATCATCACGGTGTGGGTGCCGCTGCTGCCGGGCGCGTTGACGCTGGGGGCGCTCGTACGGTTCAAGGTCATCTGAGGCAGAGTGGCCTTCCGACCAGAACGAGGAGGGCTTGTCATGCCGGTCCGCGTGGAGCGCACGGAGTACGTCACCACGGTCGTCCTCTCCCGGCCGGAGGCCCGCAACGCGGTGGACGGCCCGACGGCGGCGGATCTCGCCGCCGCCTTCCGGGAGTTCGAGGCCGACGACGACGCCCGGGTGGCGGTGCTGTGGGGTGAGGGCGGCACGTTCTGCGCGGGGGCGGACCTCAAGGCGATCGGTACGGAACGCGGCAACCGGGTGGCCGAGGACGGCGACGGGCCGATGGGGCCGACGCGGATGCGGCTGTCGAAGCCGGTGATCGCCGCCGTCGCCGGGCACGCGGTGGCGGGCGGTCTGGAGCTGGCCCTGTGGTGCGATCTGCGGGTCGCGGAGGAGGACGCCGTGTTCGGGGTGTTCTGCCGCCGCTGGGGCGTGCCGCTGATCGACGGCGGCACGGTACGGCTGCCCCGGCTGATCGGCACCAGCCGGGCCATGGACATGATCCTCACCGGGCGGCCGGTACCGGCCCGTGAGGCCTACGAGATGGGGCTCGCCAACCGTGTCGTGCCTGCCGGACACGCCCGTGCCGAGGCCGAGGCGCTGGCGGCGGACATCGCCCGTTTCCCGCAGGCCTGTCTGCGCGGCGACCGTGCCTCGGTCCTCGACCAGGAGGGGCTGGACGAGGAGGGGGCACTGGGCGGTGAACTCCGCCATGGCATGGGCGTGTTGGGGCAGATCGAGCGGGGTGCCGCCCGGTTCGCCTCGGGGGCGGGGCGGCACGGGTCGTTCACGGACCTGTGAACCGGCCGGCCCGCCGTCCCTACTCCTCGGGGAGCCCGGCGTAGACCCGCAGGGGATTGCGCGGTGTGGGCAGTCCCCAGGCGCGTACGGTGCTCCAGAGGTTCACCCACTGCCAGGTCTGCGTGTCGAGTCCGGCGAGCACCCGTACCAGGCGCCGCTGGCGCTCCCCGAGCTCCTCGAACGCCCCGACGCCGCCCGGCACCGGCTCGCCGAACGCCAGCCGCAGTGCGGCCCCGGCGACCGGGAAGGCGGCCGGACCCGAGGTGACGGTCAGTGCGCCCGTGACCGCGTCCAGGGCCTCGTCCGGGAACCGGTCGGCGAGCAGGACGAGGGAGGCGGCGGCGTAACCCCGCAGGTCGCCCTCGTGGAAGAGGACGCGGAGGGAACCGGTCTCGGGCTGTTCGTCCTCGACGGCCGCGAGTTCCGTCAGCACGTCGACGCGCACGGCGTCCGCGACACCGGCGCCGCCGAGGCGGGCCAGCGCGGTGGCCGCCGCCCAGCGCACCACCGGCTCCTGCGACGCGAGGAACGCCCGCAGCCGGTCCACGAGTTCGCCGTCGCCCAGCAGCCCAGCCGTGACGACGGCGGTGGCCAGGACCACGGGTTCGGTCTCCTCGTCGAGCAGCCGCAGCAGACGCGGCAGCGTCCGGCCGGCCTCCTCGGGGAACCAGGCCGGCAGATACGCCGCCGCGGCCCGTACGGCCGGCTCGTCGTCGTCCAGCAGCGCGAGCAGGCCGGGCAGTTCGCGGCGCACCGCGTCGTAGGCGCCGAGCTCCGCCTGCACGGCCTCGCGCTGGTGGTCGTGGTCGAACATGCTGCGCCGGAACTCCCGGCTGCGCCGCTCGCGCTCCTCGGTCGCCTCCTCGACCCAGGCGTCGAACTCGGCGCGTATCTCCTCCGGGTCCCGGGCGAGGAACTCGTCGACCTCGCGCCGCCAGCCCGCCACCGCCACGCCGGCGGGCAGATGCGCCTCGTCGTAGCCGACGGCGAGCGACGCCAGCAGCTCGACCAGCGCGGCCCGGCCGGGCAGCGCCGGGTCGGCCGCCATGCGCGCCAGGAACGGCACCGCCGCCGCCGTCGCCGGGTACCGGCTGCCCTGGTGGAAGATGTTGCCGTACAGGGCGTCCAGCGCCTTGTGCCGCTCGTCGGGGTCCGGGGAGCACAGGGCGCGCAGCTGCCCGGGCACGTCGTCGGCGGGGCCGTAGGCGTGGGTGAGGGCCGGCCAGTCGACGGCGTCGAGTCCCGCCAGGGGGAGGTTCGTGTCGGTCACGGGCCGAACTGTCCCACACGGCACTGACAACGGATCGGCTCAGCCGGTGCTCACCCGCACCTGACCGCCCTCGGGGTCGACGCGGTCGTGCCAGCGGGCGGTGAGGGTCAGGGTGCGGTTGGGCAGGGCGGTGCCGGGGCCGAGTCGCTCGCGGTGCAGCAGGCGGCCGTCCTGGCGGACGTACAGCACGGGCCGGCGCAGGGGGACCGTGGTGCGCAAGACGTAACGTTCCGGCCGGGCCCGCGGGGTGATGCGGTTCGGGGCGATCCAGCGCAGCGGCGCCTCGACGGCGAGCGGGACTCCACAGCCGGGCCAGGCGGTGCCCGCGAGGAAGTCCAGGACGGCCTCGGCCGCGCGGGCACCCTCCCGGGCCACGGTACCGGCGGGCTCGACGGGGTGCAGGACGTTCCCGGCGGCGAAGACCCCGGGGCGCGAGGTGTGCAGGCGGCCGCCGACGGCGGGGCCGCGGGTGCCGGGGTCCAGGGCGAGGGCGCCGCGCCGGGCGAGTTCGTGGTCGGGGACGAAGTCACCGGTGAACACGACGGTGTCACAGGCCAGTACGGCGGTACGGCCGTCGCGGTGGCGCACGCGGACGCCGGACAGACGGCCGTGGCCGATGAGTTCGGCGACCGTGGTCTCCGTCAGCAGCGGAATGCGGTGCCGCAGACGGGCCGGCTGGGCTCGGTGCAACGGGACTTGGGCGCGGGGCTGGTCCGTGACCAGGGCGACGACCTCGGCACCGGCCGCGCGCACGGTGACGGCCGCGGCGTAGGAGACGCCCTCGGCGCCGACGACCACCGCGCGGGCGCCGATGCGCTGCCCGAACAGATGGACCGCCTGCTGGAGTTCACCGGTGGTGTAGACGCCGGCGGGTCGGGTGCCGGGCACCAACCGAGCGGTACGCGGACGCTCCCGGGCACCGGTGGCGAGGACAACGGCCCGCGCCTCGATCGTCTCCGGCCCACCGGGTCCAACGGCGGTGAGCACCAGACCTCGCTCCGCACCGACGGCGTTGGGCAACGGGTCCTGCTCCGGACCGACGGCGTTGGGCAACGGGCCCTGCTCCGGTCCGGGAAGCGCCGCACTCGCATGCACGCCCCGGCCGCTCCCGGCCGAAACCGCCGGGAACTCGCCGACCACACGCCGGTCCACAGTGCCTGACCCCACCTCGGACACCCCGGCGACACCCTGGTCCACAACGCCCGGACGCGCCGCGAACCCCCCGGCAAGACCCCCGCCCGGAACACCCAGCCCCGCCCCTGGCACTCCGGCCACCGCCGAGTCCTGGCCGTCCCCGGCCACCGACAACCCCGCCCCCGCCCAATCCAGGACCGTCACCCCGGTCCGGACGACCGCGCCCGCCCGCTCGGCCGCCTCGACCAGCAGACGGGCGTACTCGGGGCCGGTCCGCGGGTGTGTGCGGGTGCCGAAGCCGCCGTGGGCGCAGTGCCTGGGTACTCCCCCGGCCACCTGCTCACGCTCCAGCACCTCGACCCGGCCTGCTCCGGAGGCCGCGAGGCGTGCGGCGGCGACCAGACCCGCGGGCCCCGCACCGACGACCAGGACGTCGACCCGGCGGACGCGCGGGACCCAGGCGCCCGGCGCCCCACCGACACCCAAGACGCCCGGCGCCCCGTCGACACCCGACACGCCCCGCGCCCCACCAACACCCGACACGCCCTGCACCCCGCCGAGATCCGGCACGCCCGGCGCCCCACCGGCACCCCGCACCCCCCGCGCCCCACCCGCGCCCGGTCCCCCTCGCTCGGCCGTCATGCTCAGGTCCTCCCGCCGCGTGCCGTCTCGAAGAGGTCCCGTACCGCCGCCCCGCAGTAGAAGCCCTGGCACCGGCCCGCCCGTGCCCGGGTGCGGCGGCGCAGGCCGTCCAGGGTACGGGGCGGGATCGTACCGGCGAGGGCGTCGCGGATCTCTCCGCGGGAGACGCGTTCGCAGTGGCAGACGAGCGTGCCGTACTCGGGGTCGGCGGCGATGAGTTCGGGCCGCTGGTAGGGGCGCGGGAAGGCCTCGCCGAGGTTGGGCATGGTCACCGGCTCCGGCTCGCGCACCGGACCGAGGTCCAGTCCGGCGTCGGCCAGCAGGCCGGTGACATGGGCGGCGATGGCCAGGGACGCGGTCAGGCCGGTGGAGCGGATGCCGCCGACGGTGATGTACGCCTGTTCGGGGTGGGCGGCGATCCGGTAGTCCTCCTGGCCGGTGGCCGCCCGCAGCCCGGCGTAGACGGCGGTGACGTCCTCGTCGAGCAGGGCGGGCAGGATACGGCGGCCCTTGTCGCGCAGTTCGGCCAGGCCCTCGGCGGTGGAGCCGGTGGCCCGCTTGTCGTCCAGGTCCTCGGCGGTGGGTCCGAGCAGGACGTTGCCGTAGACGGTGGGTGCGACCAGGACGCCCTTGCCGAGCGCCGTCGGGACGGGCAGGAGGATGTGCCGGACGAGCGGGCGGGCGAACTTGTCGTACACCAGGAGCTGGCCGCGGCGCGGGGTGACGGTGAAGTCCTCGTGCCCGAGCAGCCGGTCGACGCTGTCGGCGTGCAGTCCGGCCGCGTTGACCAGGCGACGGGCGCGCAGGGTGCCGCGGGAGGTGGTCAGGCGGTGGCCGTCGTCCGGTGCGTAACTCGCCTGGCGCACAGCGGTGTTCAGGTGCAGGTCCACTCCCGAGCGGACCGCCTGCGTGGCGTACGCCAGCGTGGTCGTCCAGGGGCAGATGATGCTCTCGCCGGGAACGTGCAGGGCACCCAGTGCTCCGGGGCCGAGGTGGGGTTCCCGGGCATACAGCTCGCCGGGGTCCAGCAGGCGGGTCGCGTGGTAGGCGTTGCGCTCCGCCTTCGCGGCCAGCCGGGGCAGGGCGGCCAGCTGTTCCTCGTCCCAGGCGACCAGCAGGGCGCCGACGCGTTCGACGGGGATGCCGGACTCGGCCGCGTAGGCGCCGAGCCGCTCGTACCCCTCGCGGACCAGCCGAGCCTCCAGGGTCCCGGGGGTGGCGTCGAAACCGGTGTGCAGGATCGCGGTGTTGGCCTTGGAGGTGCCCTGCCCGACGTCGTCCTGGGCCTCGACGAGGGCGACGCTCAGGCCCGGGTGGCGGGCGAGTTCACGGGCGATGGCGCAGCCGACGACACCGGCGCCGACGATCACGACGTCGTACGTCCGCGGGGGCAGCGGGCCTTCCGCGGTGACGGCGACGGTCATGAGCCGAGCAGGGCCGCGACGGCGGTGCGGAAGCGGGCGCGGCGTTCGGCGGCCTGGTCGGCGGTGATGCGGGGTTCGTACACGGCGGCGGGCTTCCAGTCGGGCAGGGCCTGTTCGACGCCCAGGGTACGGTCCGCGCCGAGGCGGGCCAGGGCGGCCGCGCCGAGGGCGGTGGCGTCGGGCAGCGCGGACACCTCGACGGGGCGTTGCAGCAGGTCGGCCTGGGTCTGCATGAGCAGGGCCGAGCGGGTCAGGCCGCCGTCGACGCGGAGGGTGTCCAGCGGGGCGCCGAGGTCGGCGGCGGCCGCGTCGGCGAGTTCGGCGACCTGGGCGGCGATGCCCTCGCACAGGGCGCGCACCAGGTGGCCGGGTCCGGTGTCGAGGCCCAGTCCGGTGAGCGAACCGCGCACGTCGCCGCGCCACCAGGGGGCGGCGAGTCCGGCGAGGGCGGGCACGAAGGTGACGCCGCCGCTGTCGGGGACGGCGCCGCCGACGGGGTCGAGGTCGGCGGCGCAGGAGATGACCCCGAGGTCGATGAGCCAGCGGACGGCGGAGGCGGCGGTGTAGACCTGGCCGTCCAGGCAGTAGCCGGTGGTTCCGGCGAGCCGCCAGGCCACGCAGCTGACCAGGCCGGAGGTGCCGCGCCGGGGGCGGTCACCGGTGTGCGCGAGCAGGAACGCGCCGGTGCCGTAGGTGCACTTGGCGGCTCCGGGTGCGGTGATGCGCTGGGCGAGCAGGGCGGCCTGCTGGTCGACGCACAGCCCGGTGAGCGGGATCTCGCGGCCGAACGCCGTGGTCGTGCCGATGTGCTGGGCGTTGTCGGCCGCCTCCGGGAGCCGTTCGTCCGCCAGGCCGTAGACCTCCAGGGCCCTCGGCGACCACTGTGCGCGGTCCAGGTCGAGGAGCTGGGTACGGCCGGCGGTGGCGGCGTCGGTGGCGTAGGCGCCGGTGAGGCGGTGGACGAGCCAGGCGTCGGAGGTGGTGACGACGCCCTCGCGGGTGAGGTGGCGGCGGATCCAGGCCATCTTGGGCGCGGCGAAGTACGGGTCGAGGGGCAGGCCGGTCAGCTGCCGCAACTCCTCGGCGTGTTCGGCGAGTTCGGCGCACACGGTCTCGGCGCGCCGGTCCTGCCACACCAGGGCGTCGGTGAGCGGGCGGCCGTCGGCGGGGTCCCAGGCGAGGACGGTCTCGCCCTGGTTGGCCAGGCCCAGCGCCACGACGTCCTCGCCGGCCTCGGCGAGCGCCCGCCGACCGGCGTCGACCACGGAGTCGTACAGCTCGGCCGGGTCCGCCTCGACCAGTCCGCCGGGCAGGTACCGCGGGCGGACCTCGGCGAATCCGGAGCCCAGCACGCCGCGTTCCGGGCAGACCACGAGGGCCTTGGTGCCGGACGTGCCCTGGTCGACCGCGAGCACCGGCCCGGTCATCGCGCCCTCTCCCGTTTCGCCCCGACGATCACATCGCGTCAGCCTGCCGTCGCGCCGCGTCCGGCGTCAAGCTCGTCCTGGTGTTCAACTTGCCGGGATAAATGGTTGAGTTGGCAACAATAGCGAGGGGGAACCCACCCCTCTATAGTGACCGCCGACCAGCGCGCACCCCCACAATCGCCGCCCACAGGAGAGCTGTTGCTACGCCAGCCCGCCACACCGCCCGTGCGCCCGTGGCCCGGGACCGAAGGCTGATGGCCAGAGAAGGACCCCGTCCCTCCTACGACCCCGCCGGCCCGGACCACGCCCTGCGCTCCGCACTGCAGGACCTGCGCACCGGCCGCTGGATGGCCATGCGCGCGCTGCTCGCGGACACCACGCCCGGGTGGCAGTGGACCCAGCGCACCCAGGTCCTCGCGGCGGCCGCGGCCGGCACCGACGTGGTGCGGGCGTGGCTCGCGGAGGAGCCGGGCAGCGTACACGCCGCGGTGATGCACGCGCGGGTCGGTGTGGAGCGGGCGCTGCGCGCCCAGCGGGAGAAGCACCGCCGTACCCACGAGTTGTGGATCGAGGCCTGGGACGCCGCCCAGTCCGCCACCCGGATCGCGCCACAGGACCCGGTGCCCTGGGTGTGTCTGCTGGCGCTGGCCCAGCTTGATCCGGAGCAGCGCTGGGAGGAGCACCGGGCGCCGGCGCCCGAGCCGATGCTGCCGCCGGGGCCGTGGGGACTGCTGGCCGAGGCCGGCCGGCGCGACCCGTACAACCGCGAGGCCCACCACCGGATGCTCCAGTTCCTGTATGTGCGCGGCGGCTCGGGGCGGCTCGCGGAGGCCGCTGGCTATGCGCAGTGGGCGGCCGGGCAGGCGCCGTCCGGTTCGGCGCTGCACGTGCTGCCGCTGTACGTCCGCGTCGAGCGCTACCGGCGCGACAGCGGGCACGACGCGGCGCTCGACCTGCACTGGGTGGCGGAGGACGCGGCGCGTGAGGCGATGCGCGCCCTGCGCTCCTGGTTCGAGCACACCCACCACGCCGAACGCTCGCTGCTGGACCTCAACCATCTGGCCCACGCCCTGTGGGGCTCGCTGCAATTCCCCGACGCGGCTCGGGTGTTCGACGCCATCGGCCCGTACTTCACACCCCCGCCCTGGATGTACCGCACGCCCGACCGCGCCCGTGCCGTGGAGGTCTTCAGCCAGGCCCGGGACCGCTGCCGGGCGGCCGCGGACGGCTCACGCCCCTGAACGTGCCCTGTCCCCAAGCCCCTTGACCGGGAGGTCCCCCGCATGTCCCCCACCCCCGATCCCGCGCCCGCCCCGGGCCTGCTCCAGCAGGACGAGGAGCAGCGGCTGCGCGAACTCGGCTACCGTCCGGTGCTGGCCCGCCGGATGGGCGGTTTCGGCAACTTCGCGATCAGCTTCTCGGTGATCTCGATCCTGTCCGGCTGCATGACCCTGTACGGCTTCGGCCTGAACACCGGCGGCCCCGCCGTCATGCTGTGGGGCTGGGCCGGCGTCGGCCTGTTCGTCCTGTGCGTCGGCCTCGCGCTCGCGGAGGTCACCAGCGCCTACCCGACCTCCGGCGCGCTGTACTACATGGCCGACCGGCTCGGCGGCCGGCGCTGGGGCTGGTACACCGGCTGGCTGAATCTGCTCGGTCTGCTCGGCGCGATCGCGGGTATCGACTACGGCGCCGCCCTGTTCACCGGCGCGTTCGCGAACCTGCAGTGGGGCTTCACGCCCACGCCCGGCAAGACCATGCTGATCTTCTGCGCCATCCTGCTGCTGCACGCGGTGCTGAACCTGTTCGGCGTCCGCCTGGTCAGTGTGCTCAACTCGGTCAGCGTGTGGTGGCACCTCGCGGGTGTCGCGCTGATCGTCGGCGCCCTCGCGATCGTCCCCGACCACCACCAGTCGGCGTCCTTCGTGTTCACCAAGTTCGTCAACGACACCGGCTGGCACAACCCGGTCTACGTGGCGGCGATCGGCCTGCTGCTCGCGCAGTACACCTTCTCCGGCTACGACGCCTCAGCGCATCTGTCCGAGGAGACCTCGCAGGCCTCGGTGTTCGCGGCGCGCGGCATCGTGCGGTCCATCTGGGCGTCCTGGATCGCCGGCTTCGTGCTGCTCGCCGGCCTGACCTTCGCCATCCAGAACTACGACGCCACGCGCACCACCGACACCGGTGTGCCGCCCGCGCAGATCCTGCTCGACGGCCTGGGCACCGGCGGCGCGAGCGCCCTGCTCCTGGTGGTGATCATCGCCCAGCTGTTCTGCGGGAACGCCGAGGTCGCCGCGGCCAGCCGGATGGTGTTCGCGTTCAGCCGCGACGGCGCGCTGCCCGGCTCCCACCTGTGGCGCAAGGTCAGCAGCCGCACCCAGACGCCGGTCGCCGCCGTCTGGCTGTCCGTCATCGTGGCGTGCGTGCTCGCCCTGCCGTCGCTGTACTCGGCCACGGCGTACAACGCGGTGACCGCCATCAACGTCATCGGCATCACCCCCGCCTACGCGATCCCCGTGCTGCTGCGGCTGCGCGCGGGCGACCGTTTCCGGCCGGGGCCGTGGCAGCTGGGCCGCTGGAGCAAGCCGATCGGCTGGATCGCGGTGATCTGGGTGGCCTGTGTGACCGTGCTGTTCTGCCTGCCGCAGGCCTCGCCCGTCACCGTGGACACGATGAACTACGCGTCGGTGGCGCTCGCCGTCGTGCTGATCCTGGCGAGCATCTGGTGGTACGTCGCCCGCCGGTCCTACGGCACCCCGACCGCCGCCGCGTACGGCGACGACCGCGATCAGGCCGAACTCGCGGAGGGCATCGTCTGAGCGAACTGTCCGAGGAGCACCGGTCCTGGTACGAACCGGCGTTCCGGATGCGGCAGGATGTGCGATCGCGCCGGTCTCCGGAGTTCCTCCGGCCGGCGCGATCGCACATCCCGCACATCGAGCAGGTGACAAGGTGACGACACTTCACAACTCCGCAGCAGGCGCGCGCCCCGGAGGTGACCGGTGAACCGCGCGGTGACCCTCGACGACCTCGTCCTCGCGGGCGTCTCCCTCGCGGCGGGCCTGCTGCTCGCCTTCCTGTCGCGCACCCTGCTGCGCTGGCTGGCCAAGCACGCCAAGCGGACCAAGTGGAGCGGCGACGACGTCATCGTGGACGCGCTGCGCTCGGTCGTGCCGTGGGCGGCGATCGCGGGCGGCGCGGCGGCGGCAGCGGCCGTGCTGCCGCTGACCCGGACCGTGCAGCACCACACCAACCAGATCCTCGAGGTGTGGCTGATCCTCGTGGTGACCCTGTCCGCGGCCCGGGTGATCTCCGGCCTGGTCAGCTCGGTCACCCAGTCCCGCTCGGGCGTGGCGGGCTCGGCGACCATCTTCGTCAACATCACCCGGGTGCTGGTCCTGGCGATCGGCTTCCTGGTCGTCCTGCAGACGCTCGGCATCTCGATAGCGCCCCTGCTGACCGCCCTCGGTGTCGGCGGTCTCGCGGTGGCCCTCGCGCTGCAGGACACGCTGGCCAACCTCTTCGCGGGCATCCACATCCTGGCCTCCAAGACGGTCCAGCCGGGCGACTACATCCGCCTCGGCAGCGGCGAGGAGGGATACGTCGTCGACATCAACTGGCGCCAGACGACGGTCCGCCAGCTCTCCAACAACCTGGTGGTCATTCCCAACGGCCAGCTCGCCAAGGCCAACATGACCAACTTCACCCACCCCGAACAGCGGTTGACGGTCCTGGTGCAGGCCGGGGTGGGCTACGACTCCGACCTGGAGCACGTGGAGCGGGTGACGGCGGAGGTCGTCGCGGAGGTCATGCGGGAGGTCGAGGGCGCCGTGCCGGACCACGAGCCCGCCATCCGCTTCCACACCTTCGGCGACTCCCGCATCGGCTTCACGGTGATCCTCGGCGTCGGCGAGTTCAGCGACCAGTACCGCATCAAGCACGAGTTCATCAAGCGCCTGCACCGCCGCTACCGCGCGGAGGGCATCACCGTCCCGCCCCCGACGCGCACGGTGACGCTGCAGCAGGGGACGGTGGTGATTCCGCACCAGCGGAGCGGGGAGGAGATGACGCCGGGAGCCACTGCGGCCCAGTAGCCCGGCCGCGGGCGGCCAGGGCCTGTCCGGCGGATCATGCCGGAGACGCGAGGGTTGATCAGGCCCCGTTTCTTCCCTCCGACTTGATCCGCCGGGCTGAAGGGGCCGGCGACGATCCGGTGGCACGCGTACGACCTGATCGCGAAGCGGCTCGCGCCGGCCGAGCCGTACAAGGACGGCAAGCAGACGCCGTATCGCGGCCACCCGGTGTTCGTCGCGCAGCACGCGACGGCCACCTGCTGCCGGGGCTGTCTGGAGCGCTCGCACGGGATTCCCAAGGGGCGGGAGATGGCGGGCGGGGACGGTCCCGGCCCCGCCCGCCCGCGCTGATCAGAGCAGCGTCGCGGAATTCTCGTGCCAGTGGCCTGCGCGCCTGCTGTGCGGGGCCATGAGCGACGAGCTGACCGGGGTCACCGTCCAGTCGGGGTGGCCCGGCATGCGCGGGGTCCTGGTGCCGTAGAGCCAGTCGCGCAGGAAGCCGGACAGGTCCTGGCCGGAGACCTCCGAGGCGAGGGCGATGTAGTCCTCCGTCGAGGCCGAGGAGTTCCGGTACCGGTCCAGGAAGCCGCGCTCGATCGCGTGGAAGACGTCCTCGCCGACGACCTGCCGCAGCGCGTACAGGACCAGCACGCCGCCCGTGTAGCGCTGGCTGTCGAAGAGGTTGACGGCGTTCGGGGCGGCGACCGGGCCCGAGTCGTGCCGCCACTGGTCGCCGAGGCCGTAGGTGTACTTCATGCGGTCTTCGAACGTGCTGTAGCCGAGGGAGTCGGTCCAGCCGCGCTCGTAGCGGTACAGCAGCCCGTAGTAGTCGGCGTGGCCCTCGTTCAGCCACAGGTCGGCCCAGGTGGCGGGGCTGACCAGGTTGCCGAACCAGGAGTGGACCAGCTCGTGCATCATGTGCGAGCCGATCTTCTTCTCCTCCTGGAGCAGGAAGTTCGGCTTGTACAGGGTGAGGGTCTGGGTCTCCAGGCCGGTGAAGTCGAAGGCCTTCGGGTCGTCGGAGTTGCACGGCAGCAGGCCGTACGTCTCGAACGGGAAGGCGCCGAGGCGGTCCTCCAGCCAGGTCACCAGGCCGGGGGTGAGGGCGAGGGCGGGTTCCAGGGCCGCGGCGCGGGCCGACGGCACGATGTCGCGCAGCGGCAGCCCGTGCGGCCCCTGTCGCTCCTTGATCACATAGTCGCCGACGGTGACCTGGACCAGTTCGGTGGCCATCGGGGACAGCGAGCGGTACGAGTACGCCGTACGGCCGTCCTCGAGTGTCTCGGTGTCGGTGAGCAGGCCGTTCGCGACCGCGCTCAGCCCGGCCGGGACGGTGAGGCGGAAACTGAAGGCGGCCTTGTCCGAGGGGTGGTCGTTGCACGGGAAGACGGTGTGCGCGGAGTTCGGCTGCGGGCATATCGCGAAGCCGTCCGGGGTGGGCACCCAGGCCGTGTGCGCGAGGGCGCGGCGCGGGTCGACGGAGTATCCGACGCAGACGGTCGCGGCCGCGCCCTCGGGGAGCGGCTGGGCGGGGGTGATCCGCAACTTCTCGTCGGCCTGCTCCCAGTCGGCCGTCCGGCCGCAGACGGACACGGAGCGTATGTCCAGGCCGAGCGCGTCCAGCGAGAGCCGGGTCAGCGCCCGGGTGGTGCGGATCCGTAGGGCGGCGGTGGCCTCCACCAGCTTGGTCGTCGGATCGTAGGCGAGGTCGAGGTGGTACGCCGACACGCGGTAGCCGTCGTTGCCGAGGGCCGGGAAGACCGGGTCGCCGAGGGTCTCCGGGCCCGGCTCCCCCGTGCGCCTGCCGGTGCCGGCCGCGCGGGCCGGGGAGCCGACGGTCAGCGCCGTGGCCGTACCGATGAGCGCGGCCGCCGGGGCCGTCACTCTGCTGCGATATCTCATGGTCCGCCTTCGCTCGGGCGGCCGGCCGGTCGGTCCGGCCGCCGGTCGGTGACGATCACCCGTGGTCTGCGGGTGACGATCACCCGTGGTCTGCGGGTGACGAGCACCCGTGGTCTGCGGGTGATCGTTTGTCATGACCATCAGAGGCGGCTTCCGGTTGCACCGGCGCGGACCTTTTCCGGCCGGGACCCCTGTCGAGCGGACCCCGATCACGAGATATCTTGATGTCGAGCAATGTTGCAGACGTGGAGCGGAGCACCCGGTGACTGACTCGACCATCATCTACACCTACACAGACGAGGCCCCGGCCCTGGCGACGCATTCGTTCCTGCCGGTGATCCAGGCCTACGCCGCGCAGGCCGCTGTGCCCGTGGAGACCCGGGACATCTCGCTGGCCGGACGCATCATCGCCCACTTCCCGGAGTACCTGAACGAGGACCAGCGCATCCCGGACGCGCTGGCCGAGCTGGGCGACCTGGCCAAGACTCCCGAGGCCAACATCGTCAAGCTGCCGAACATCTCGGCGTCCATCCCGCAGCTGCGCGCCGCCGTCGCCGAGCTGCAGGGCAAGGGCTACGCGCTGCCGGACTACCCGGACGACCCGAAGACCGACGAGGAGCGCGAGACCCGCGCCCGCTACGACAAGGTCAAGGGCTCCGCCGTCAACCCGGTGCTGCGTGAGGGCAACTCCGACCGCCGCGCCCCGGCCTCGGTGAAGAACTACGCCAAGACCCACCCGCACCGCATGGGCGCCTGGTCCTCCGAGTCCAAGACCAATGTAGCCACGATGGGCGAGAACGACTTCCGTTCCACCGAGAAGTCCGTCGTCATCGCCGAGGACGGCGCGCTGAGGATCGAGCTGGTCGCCGAGGACGGCACCACCACCGTGCTGCGCGAGTCCGTGCCGGTGCTGAAGGACGAGGTCGTCGACGCCTCCGTCATGCACGTGGCCGAGCTGGAGCAGTTCCTCGCCGCGCAGGTCGCCCGCGCCAAGCAGGAGGGCGTCCTGTTCTCCGTGCACCTGAAGGCCACGATGATGAAGGTCTCCGACCCGATCATCTTCGGCCATGTGGTGCGCGCCTTCTTCCCGAAGACGTTCGCGAAGTACGGCGAGACCCTCAAGGCGGCCGGTCTCACCCCGAACGACGGCCTCGGCGGCATCCTGAAGGGCCTGGACAACCTGCCCGAGGGCGCCGAGATCAAGGCCTCCTTCGACGCCGAGCTGGCCGAGGGCCCGGCCCTCGCCATGGTCGACTCCGACAAGGGCATCACCAACCTGCACGTGCCCTCGGACGTCATCGTCGACGCCTCCATGCCGGCGATGATCCGCACCTCCGGCCACATGTGGGGCCCGGACGGCCAGGAGGCCGACACCCTCGCCGTCCTCCCGGACTCCTCCTACGCCGGTGTCTACCAGGCCGTCATCGAGGACTGCCGGGCCCACGGCGCCTACGACCCGTCCACCATGGGCTCGGTGCCGAACGTCGGCCTGATGGCGCAGAAGGCCGAGGAGTACGGCTCCCACGACAAGACCTTCGAGGTCCCGGCCGCCGGCACGGTCCGCCTGGTCGACCAGGCCGGCAACGTGCTCATCGAGCAGCCGGTCGCCGCAGGCGACATCTTCCGCGCCTGCCAGACCAAGGACGCCCCGATCCGCGACTGGGTCAAGCTGGCCGTCACCCGCGCCCGCGCCACCGGCGACCCGGCTGTCTTCTGGCTGGACGAGGACCGCGCCCACGACGCGCAGCTGATCGCCAAGGTCCGGCAGTACCTGACGGAGCACGACACCGAGGGCCTGGACATCAGGATCCTGTCCCCGGTCGAGGCCACCAAGCTGTCGGTGGAGCGCATCCGCCGCGGCGAGAACACCATCTCGGTGACCGGCAACGTGCTGCGTGACTACCTGACCGACCTCTTCCCCATCCTGGAGCTGGGCACCAGCGCCAAGATGCTGTCGGTCGTCCCGCTGATGGCGGGCGGCGGCCTGTTCGAGACGGGCGCCGGCGGCTCCGCGCCGAAGCACGTCCAGCAGCTGGTCAAGGAGAACTACCTGCGCTGGGACTCCCTCGGTGAGTTCTTCGCGCTCGTCCCGTCCCTCGAGCAGTACGCGACGGCCACCGGCAACACCCGCGCCAAGGTCCTCGCCGACACCCTCGACCGCGCCACGGCGACCTTCCTCAACGAGGACAAGTCCCCGACCCGGCGCGTCGGCGGCATCGACAACCGCGGCAGCCACTTCTACCTGTCCCTGTACTGGGCGCAGGAGCTGGCCCGGCAGACCGACGACGCCGACCTGGCCAAGGCCTTCGCGCCGCTCGCCGAGACCCTCGCGGCGAACGAGCAGAAGATCGTCGACGAGCTGATCGCGGTCCAGGGCTCCCCGGCCGACATCGGCGGCTACTACCAGGTCGACAAGGCCAAGGCGGACGCGGTCATGCGCCCGTCGGCCACCTGGAACGAGGCGCTGGCTTCCCTGAGCTAGTGCCTGCGGCGGCCCAGCCGACCTGCTGACTCCGCCCCGGCCGGTGATCTCCGGCCGGGGCGGAGCCGTTGCCGGGCGATGCCGCTGTGACACCTCGATCCCGCACCACGCCACTGACGACGCCCCCTGGAGCCGCCCGTGCCCCCGCACGCGCCCTCGTACGAACTCCTCCCCGGCGCCCCCACCTCGCCCGTGCTGCTGCACGTGCCGCACTCCGCACGGGCGGTCCCCGAGGACGTGCGCCGCGGGATCGTGCTGGAGGACGCCGCGCTGGAGCGGGAGCTGGACCACATCACGGACGCGCACACGGCCGAGCTCGCCGAGCGGGCCGCCGATCTGGCCGCCGTCACGCCCTGGCGGTTCGTGAACCGGCTGTCCCGGCTGGTCGTCGATCCCGAGCGGTTCCCGGACGAGCGGGAGGAGATGACGGCCGTCGGCATGGGTGCCGTATACACGCGGACCACGCACCGGGCCGCACTCCGGCCCGCGGACACCGATCCCGAGCCGCTGCTGGAGCGCTACTTCCGCCCGTACGCGCGAGCCATGGCCGAAGCGGTCGCCGGACGGCTGGCCGCGACCGGACGGGCCGTCATCATCGACGTGCACTCCTATCCGACCGAGCCGCTGCCCTACGAGCTGCACGGTGCCGGGCCGCGTCCGCCCGTGTGCCTGGGCACGGACGCCTTCCACACACCCCCGGAGCTGACGAGGGCGGCTCGTGAGGCGTTCGCGGTGTGCGGGGAGACGGGTCTGGACAGCCCGTTCGCCGGGACGTACGTACCGCTGGAGTTCTACGGCGCCGACACCCGGGTCGGCGCCCTGATGGTGGAGATCCGCCGGGACACCTATATGGCCGAGCCGGGCGGCCCGGCCGACCAGGGGCTGGAGCGGCTGGCGGGAGCGCTGGCCGAGCTTGTCGACGCGGCAGCGCCACCCCACTAGGCGCACACCCCTCCACCTGGACTACTCCCGCAGGACAGCCACCGCTCCCCGCATCAATGTGGGGAACATGACCGAGGAGACCACGCTCACCGGCCAAGCCCCACCCCCCGTACGGGACTGGCCCACCCCCGACCTGGACGGGACGGACTTCGACCCGGTCCTCGCCGGCCTCATGCGCGAGGGTCCGCTGACCCGGATCCGGCTGCCGTTCGGCGAGGGCTGGGCGTGGCTGGCGACCCGCTACGACGACGTGAAGCTGATCACCAACGACCCGCGGTTCAGCCGCACCGAGGTGACCACCCGTCAGGTGACCCGGATGGCGCCGAACTTCGCGCCCCGCCCGGGTTCGCTCGCCTGGGCCGACCAGCCCGACCACAACCGGCTGCGCAAACCGGTCGCCGGCGCCTTCACGGTGAGCGCCATGAAGCGGTTGCGGCCCCGCGCGCAGGAGATCCTGGACGAGCTGGTGGACGGCGTCGTAGCGGACGGTCCGCCGGCCGATCTGATCGAGCGGGTGCTGGAACCGTTCCCGATCACCGTCGTCAGCGAGGTGATGGGCGTACCGGCCGAGGACCGGGAGCGGGTGCACGCCTGGACCCGGGAAATCATCTCCACCAACGGGGTCGAGGCGGCCGGCCGGGCCAAGGAGGGCCTGTACGGGTGGATCACCGCGACCGTCCGGGCCCGGGCCGACAGCCCGGGCGAGGATGTGTACGCGATGCTCGGCGGGGCCGTGGCGCGCGGGGAGATCAGCGAGGCGGAGGCCGTCGGGCTGGCCGGGCCGCTGCAGATCGGCGGCGAGGCCGTCACGCACAACTGCGGGCAGATGCTGTACCTGATGCTGACCCGGCCGGAGCTGATGGAGCGGATGCGGGCGCGGCCCGAGGCGCGCGGTCCGGTGCTGGACGAGTTGTTCCGGTGGATCCCGCACCGCAGCTCGGTCGGGCTCGCCCGGATCGCGCTGGAGGACGTGGAGATCGCCGGCCACCGGATCGCGGCGGGCGAGCCGGTCTACGTCTCCTACCTGGCCGCCAACCGCGATCCGGCCGTCTTCCCCGACCCGGACCGCATCGACCCCGACCGCGATCCGAACGCGCACGTGGCGTTCGGCAACGGCTCGCACTTCTGCACGGGCACGCTGCTGGCCCGGCTGCAGACCGAGCTGCTGGTCGACACCCTGCTGGACCGGCTGCCCGGCCTGCGGCTCGCCGTGCCGGCCGAGCAGGTGCGGTGGCGGCACCGGACGATGATCCGCGGTCCGCAGACGCTGCCCGTGACCTGGTCGCGCTGACCCGTCCCGTTGCCCCGTCCCGCTGACCCGTCCCGTCGCCCGTCCTGCTCGACCGGGTTCAGGCCCGCAGCCACTCCGTGACGATCACCTCCGCGCCGGTCCGCAGCCTGAGGGCGAACGGCCCGGCCGGTGGTGTGTCGCTGCTGAAGCGGCCGAGGGTGTCGACCGTGACGGGGCGGGCGGCCTGCGGGCCGCCGAGCACGTCGATGCGCGCCGACCGCGGCGGCAGTACCTGGCCGATCAGCCCGTCGTCGGTGACCTCGACGTCGACGGTGACCTCACCCGCGCGGAACGTCAGCATCCGCGGCGCGTCCGTGACGCCCCGGACCGGCAGCGCGTCCACGAGCGAGTCGAAGGTCAGCTCGGCGATCCTGGCGTCCAGATCGTGCAAGGCGTAGGCGTCCAGGGCCAGTTGGCGCAGCACCTCCGGTACGGGATCCAGGACCGCGGCGGCCCGGCGCAGCTCCTCCTCCAGCAGGGTGTCGGCCAACTCCTCCTCGCCGGTGCCCTGTTGCCGGCTCCGATTCTCGTCTTCGTTCACCTTCCACCCCGTGCGTCCATCCGGGCCCGCAGCCGGCGCAGACAGCGCTGGCGCAGGGGTCCTATGCTGCCGACCGCGATACCGAGCGCGGCCGAGATCTCTCCGTAGCTGGGCGGCGGGGAGGCCACCAGCACGCGCAGCAACTGCCGGCAGCGCTCCCCCAGTCCGTCCAGCTCCTGCCACAGACGGCGCACCCGCTCGGCCCGGTCCGCCGCCTCCTCCGAAGCGATCAGCGACTCCTCCGGGGTCCGCTCCTCGCTGGCCCGGTCCAGCACCCGCGGGTCGTCCGTCAGGGTCAGCCGGGTCAGGGCCTTGAGCACCTTCAGGCACTCGTGCCGGGCCGTACTGGCCAGCCATGAGGCGGCCTTGTCGGGTTCGCGGATGCGGCCCAGGTGCTGGGCGAAGCGGAACCACACGGTCTGGTAGACCTCGTGGCCGTCGGCCTCGGAGAGCCGGTGTGCGCGCACCACCGACCACACCAGCGGACTCATCCCTTCCACCAGCGCCTTCCAGGCCGCGGCGTCCCCGTCGACGGCGGACTGGACGAGCGCGCCGACCTCTGTTCGGTCCACGGCTCCACCCCTCGTGTACGGCACGTCATCGTACGCCGTGGAGCGGAGGGTTCCGGCCCTCATGCGGGCACGGCCGCGGCGACGACCGGGACGGGACGCCAGCTGGGCGGCCGGAGCGCCGGGACACGCGCCCCGCGCACCTCCGCGGTGTCCGCGCTCCCGGCCAGCAGCCGGGCGCGCGCCGCGCGCGGGTCGCGCTCCTCGTGCGCCGCCATGTGCGCCGCTACGAGCCCCGCGGCGACCGGGGTGGCGAAGGAGGTGCCGCTCCACTGCGCGAGGCCGTCGAACATCACCTGGTCCGGCTTGGCCCCGGTGCTCTCCCGGCCCTCGCTCAGCACGCCGGTGTGGCGCGGGAACCGGCAGGTGCACGGGTAGTCGAAGCCGTACCGGCAGGCGTCGTACGTGGAGTGCTGGTACACGTACGGCACGGGCGTGTCGAAGCCGGTGAGGGCGCTGGTCAGCCGCTCGCCCGGGGCGTAGACCCGCACCCAGGGGCCGTGGTTGCTGAAGCAGGCCCCGCTCTCGCCGTCCGCGCGCAGGGCTCCGACCGACAGCACGCTGTCCGCGTACTCGGGCAGGGCGGCGTAGGCGGCGGGCCAGAACGGCGTGTCGCTGGCGTTGTTGCCGGCGGCGGCCACCAGCAGGGTGCGCTGCTCACGCAGTTCGCGCATGAACGCGTCCAGGCCGATCAGGCCGTCGCCGTTCTCGGTGGGGGTGCCCGCCGAGAGGCTGATGATGTCGGGCCAGCCGCCTTGGTCCACCGCCTCGAAGAGCCGGGCGCCGAACTCGGACTCCAGGATCGCCCCGGCGTCGTTCAGGGTGCCGCGGACGGTGATGGCGGTGCCGGGTGCGACGGCCGCGAGGATCCCGGCGATGAAGGTGCCATGGCCGACGTACTGGCGGAGCACACCGTCGGCGTCGGTCTCGGCCGCCTGGGCGTCGCCCGTGGTGTGGGCGAGCGGCGGATAGCGGCGGTGGTCGTGCACGAGACCGGTGTCGATCACGAGGACACCGACGGCGCTGTCCGCGTCGTAACCTCCGTCCGTGGCCGCCGGGTTGGCGGGCCGGGTGCGGGCGACGGGCACCGGCTCGTCGCCGGGGCAGGCGTTGACCGCGATGTGCACCACGTGATTGCGGCTCACCAGCCGGCGGCCACGGCGGTCCTCGGCCTCCCGCAGGGCGCGCAGCGCGTGCGGGACGGTGTCGTCGCCGGCGCCCGGGGCGCCGGTGCGGATGCGGGTGACACCGGTGCGGTTGGTCTCCGGGCCGTCCCGGCGGACATGGTCGGGCACGAGGCCTTCGGCCGCGGTGAAGTGGGCACGCACGGCGTCCTCGACGGCACGGGCCTCCTCGCCGTCCCGGGCCAGGACGACCCCCCTCTCGTACAGGAAGCGGGCGTCGTCGTCCGGCCCCATGGCCAGAGGTACGTCCGGCATGGAGCGCTGGATGTGCTCGAACTGCTCGTGGAACCGCTGTGGTGCCATGGCCTGTCCTCCCCCTGAAGACGGTGTTCGACAGTGAGAGCCGCGGGGCCACCGTCTGATACAGCAGGCCACTACCATGCGAGGCGTGACAGCGGAAGGCGAGTCGGTTCTCGAACTGCTGCCCCTGGTGTTCGCCGACCCGGGCGAGGCCCGGGCACGCGCGGAACAGGTGCTGCGGGCCGATCCGCCGCCGCTGCCCGCCAGCGTCGCCCACCAGGTGCTCGGCATCTGGCAGCGGGACTTCGGCGATCTGCGGATCGCGCTCAGGCATCTGCGCCGGGCCCGGGACCTGGCCGCGCGCGCCGAGTCGGCCGACCGCGAGGCGGATGTGCTCGCGACGCTGGGGGTCGCACTGGTGCACGCGGGGCGCACGCGACAGGGGCTCGCCGCCTTCGAGCGCGGGGTCGCCCGGGGCACGGGACACACCCGGGCCCGGGTGCTGTACCGGCGGGCGTACGTGTGGTGGGTGCTGGGGCGCCACCGGGAGGCGCTGGAGGACGTACGGCGGGCGCTGCCGGTGCTGCGGCAGCTCGGCGACGACATCTGGACCGCGCGGGCGCTGACCCTGCGGGCCACCGTGCATCTGGCGCTCGGCGCGGTGGACCGGGCGGTCGCGGACTTCACGGCGGCGGAGCGGCTGTGGGACACCACCGGCCAGGAGCACGACAAGGCCGACGCGGTGGAGAGCCGGGGCCTGGCCGCGTTCCGGTCCGGGGACATCCCGGCGGCGCTGCGGCTGCTGGACGAGGCCGAGGAGCGGTACGCGAAACTCGGCACGCCCACCTACATGCTGTCCATCCGGCGCTGCGAGGTGCTGATGGCGGCCGGTCTGGCCCCGGAGGCGCTCGCCGAGGCGGACGCGGCGATCGCGCTGCTGGACCGGATCGGCGGGCAGTCGACCCGCAAGGCCGAGCTGCTGCTGGCCGCCGCGTGGGCCGCCCGCTCGGCCGGGGACCCGCACACGGCCGTGGCCCGCGCCGCGATCGCCGTACGGCTGTTCGCGGCGCAGCGGCGGATGTGGTGGGAGACCCATGCCCGGCTGGTGCTGATCGAGTCGCGGGTGGCGGCCGGGCGCCGTTCGGGGCGGTTGGTGGCCGACGCGGCGGCGGTCGCCGGGAAGCTGGCTTCCTTCGGCTCACCCGCCGCGCCGGAGGCGTCGCTGCTCGCGGGCCGGATCGCGCTCGCGCTGGGCTGGACGGCCGACGCGGAACGGCACCTGGCGGTGGCCGCGCGCAGCCGCTACGGCGGGCCGCCGCCGGCCCGGGTGACGGGCTGGGCGGCACAGGCGCTCCGGGCGCGCGCGGCCGGATCGCGGCGGGGCGTGCTGGAGGCCTGCCGGCGCGGTCTGGAGGTGCTGGACGACCACCGGATGACGCTCGGCGCCTCGGAGCTGCGCGCCCACACCACCGCGCAGGGCGCCGAACTGGCCGCGCTGGCCCAGGAGGTGAGCCTCGCCCACGGCGGTCCGCGGCGGCTGCTGGAGTGGAGCGAGCGCTGGCGGGCGACCGTCCTGTCCGCCCCGCCCACGCGGCCGCCCGCCGACCTGGCGCTGCTGAGCGGCCTGACCGCCTACCGGGAGATCGCGGCCCGCGCAGAGGAGGCCCGGATGGAGGGCCGCCCGGTACCGGCGCTGGAGCGCGAACGGCGGCGCCTGGAACGGGAGATCCGTTCCCGCACCCACCACATACGCGGCGCCGCCCCGCACGGGGGCGACCGCTTCGACGTGGCCCGGCTGCTGGACCGGCTCGGCGAGGCACGCCTGGCCGAACTCGCCGTGGTCGACGGGCGGGTGCACGTCCTGCTGTGCGGACAGGGCCGGGTACGGCGGTTCACCGGCGGCCCGCTGGCGGAAGCGGTGGCCGAGGCCGAGCACGTCCAGGCCGGACTGCGCCGGCTCGCCCACCCCGGCGCCGAGGCCCGGCTGCCGCTCGTGGAGGCGGCGGGCCTGCGCCTCCAGGAACTGCTGCTGGGCGGGGCGGCGGCCCAGCTCGGCTCGGGGCCGGTGGTGATCGTGCCGCCGGGGGCGCTGCACCGGGTGCCCTGGGCACTGCTGCCCGCGCTGCGGGACCGGGTGCTCAGCGTGTCGCCGTCGGCCGGCAGCTGGCTGCGCGCCCGCGAGACCGAGCCGCCACGGGGCGGCCGGCACGTCCTGGTGCGCGGGCCCGGCCTCGCGACCGGCGGCGCGGAAGTACCGCAACTGGCGGGCCGGTACGGTACGGCGACGGTCCTGGAGGGCGACGAGGCACAGGTGCCGCGCGTCCTGGAACACCTCGACGGCGCGGCCCTGGCCCACCTCGCGGCCCACGGCACCTTCCGGGCCGACAGCCCCCTCTTCTCGGCCCTCCGCATGGCCGACGGCCCGCTGATCGTGCACGACTTCGAGCGGCTCGCCCGCAGCCCCTACCGGATCATCCTCTCCAGCTGCGACACCGCCCGCCTCGCCTCCGTGGGCGCCGACGAACTCCTCGGCCTGGTCACCGCGTTGCTGCCGCTCGGCACGGCCGGGGTGGTGGCGAGCAGCGCCCCGGTCAACGACGCGGCGGTGGTGCCGCTGATGCTGGCCCTGCACAAGGGCCTGGACGCGGGCCTGTCGTTGGCGGAGGCACTTCGGGACGCCCGCGCCGCCCTGCCGGGCGATGCGGTGCACCAGGCAACGGGCTGGGCGTTCGCGGCATTTGGGGCGGCGTAGGAACGCCCCTACGCCGATGCACACAGCAACGGCAACGCTCCCCGGTCCCCCGTGCCGAGCCGGCTGTACGCGCTGTACAGGTGATTCCCCACCGTCCGCACGGACAGGGTCAACCGCTCGGCGATCTCCCGGTTGCTGAGCCCCGCCGCCGCGAGCGTCACGATCTGCCGCTGCCGAGCCGTCAGTTCACCGAGGACCAGCCCGGCCAGTGCGGGCGTCCGTGCCCCCTGGCAGCGCCGCGCGAGTGCGACCGCCCCGGTACGGGACACGCGCGCCGCCCGTGGATCCCGGTGCGCCCGCGCGGCCTGTGCACGGGCCTCGGCCGCGAACAGCAGGAAGCCGCGCTGTGCCAGGGCCTCGGCGGCCCGGTCCAGGCCGTCCCCGTCCCTGCGCGCCAGCGCGTCGGCGTGCCGCGCGAACACACTGCCGGCGGGCAACCGTCCGGCGACCCGTTCCACGTCACCGAGGCGTACGGCGTCGTACCGGGCGTACACGTCCTCGTCCCCGCTCTGGCCGAACTCGCCGCCGGCGAGGCGGAGTTCCGCGCGGCATGCCGCGTCGCCCGGCGCCCCCCGCAGCCCCTCCCGCGCCCAGGCGGCGGCGTCCCGGACCTCCCCCCGCAGTCGCGCGTACCGAGCGCGCACGGCGGCGTACCCGGCCGGGAGCGTCGCGCTCTCCGCCACCAGCCACTCCCCCACCGGGGTGGGCACCGACCGCACATCCAGCCGCTCGATCGCCCGTACCAGGACCCGGCGTTCGGCCTCGAGGGCCGGTCCGTGGTCGCGCGGCACGCCGGCCAGCCGGCGGGCCCGCAGCCGGCCGGCCGCGGCCCGCAGGGCCGCCCCGTGCAGGGGGTGGGCGAGGGTGACGGCGCCGCCCTGCTCGCCGACGTGGATCAGGCCGTCCGCCTCCAGCCGCTCCAGGACGTCCAGATCGAGGTCGTCCGGCGACAGGGGCAGCGGCTCGGCGAAGGCCAGGCGCTCCAGCGTGTCCCGTTCACCCGAGCCGGAGCGTCCGAGTACCGGGGCGAGTCGCTCCCGTACGGCCGCGGTGACCGGCAGCGCCCCCCGCCAGGCCCGCTGCTGCGTACCGGGAACGGGAATCAGCCGCCCGGCCGCGCCGAGTGCGGCGACCAGCTCGCGCAGCAGCCGCAGATCGCCCCGGCACATCCGGTGCAGTCGGCGCACGGTGAGCGGTTCCAGCCCGGCCGCGGCGAGCAGCTGGGCGGTGTCCTCGCAGGGCAGGGGTTCGAGGGCCAGCCGGGGCAGCAGCTCCCCGGTCCACAGCCGGGACACCGCGCCGGGCGTGGGCACGTCGTCCACCGCGGCCACGACGAGCCGGGTGCGGCCGTGCACGGCGAGCTGGTGGACGAGGGCCGCGGAGGCCTCGTCGAGCAGATGGGCGTCGTCCACGACGAGGAGCCGTACGCCGGACAGGATCCGCACCGCGCGGTGCGGCGAGACGGTGTCGGGCAGCAGGTGGGCGAACGCGGCGAAGGGCAGGCCCCGGGCCTCGGGGGTGCCGGTCACACGGGCGTGCTCGGTGCCCCGGACCGCCTCCGTGATCAGCCGGGTCTTGCCGTGGCCCGCCGGTGCGGTCACCACGATGCCGGGCCGGCCCGCGGCCCACGACCCGCGCACCAGCTCCAGTTCGTCGTCCCGGCCGGTGAACGGCCAAGGCTGCTCCAGCGTCTTGGCGTCCTGCTCGTCAGTCCTCACCTCATGCAGAGCGCACGTACTCAGGTTTGATACAGGGCGACTTGAGTAGCCGCCGACTCAGGCGCCCGGCACCGGCGGGCGGGCAGGGTGGTGGCATGACCCGACGCCTGTGCTCGCTGTCGCGGCAGCCGGCCCCGTGCTTCGCACCGGGGCTGACGGCCGAGCGGCTGGGCGCGCTGCTCGCCGGGCGGCGGATGTGGGTCAACGGCACGGTGCTGCACTACTCCTTCTACGACGACTCCGCCGACGGCTGCGCCGCCTCGGTGATCCCGGTTCCCCGGACCGGTGAGCTGCGCCGGGTGCCGTGGGCCGGGGGCGAGGAGCAGCGGGCCGTGGTCCGCGACTGCTTCCGCGAGTGGCAGGGTCTCGGCATCGGCCTCACATTCGCCGAGGTGGACGACCCGCGTGAGGCCGAGCTGCGGATCGGCTTCCAGGCCGGCGGCGGTTCCTGGTCGGCGGTGGGCCGCGAGGCGCTGGTGGTGGGCCGGAGCGAGCGCACCATGAACCTGGGCTGGGACGTGAGCGGGCCCGGCGAGCGCGGCACGGTTCTGCACGAGATCGGGCACGCGCTCGGCATGGTGCACGAGCACCAGAGTCCGTACGCCGGGCTCCACTGGGACGACGAGGCCGTGTACGCCGAACTGGCGGGACCGCCGAACTTCTGGAGCCGGGAGACGACGTACACGAACGTCCTGCGCGAGCTGGACGCCGGCGAGGCGAGCGGCTCGGTGTGGGATCCGCACTCGGTGATGACGTTCCCGTTCGGGCCGGGGCTGGTGCTGGAGCCGGAGCAGTACCGCGGGGGGCTGTCTCCGTCCGGCGGTCCGTCCCCTGCCGACAAGGAGTTCGTGCTGCGCTGGTATCCACCCGCCGTCCCCGCGGGGCCGGCCGCGCTGGTGCCGTTCCGGTCGGCGCCGCTCGGTCTGGGGCCGGGTGAGCAGGCCGACTTCACCGTCGAGCCGCCGGAGACCCGCGACTACACCGTGGGCACCTTCGGCGACGCCGACACCGTGCTCGTGGTCTTCGAGGAGCGCGACGGGGTGCCGCGCTTCCTCGCGGGCCACGACGACGGCGGCGGTCCGGACAACGCCGTCGTCAGGGTCCGGCTCGTCAAGGGCCGGCGCTATGTGGTCCGCGTCCGCCTGTACTCCACGTGGGGCTCCGGGGAGACAGCGGTCATGTGCTGGTGACGGCACACGGAGGCCACCGACCACAGTCCGGTGCCGGGGGGAAGCGGTCGCGGTCGTCACCCACGGGGGAGGTGACGACCGCGACCACACACTCCTGTGACGTGGCGCCCGGCAGCACCAGGTTCACGACGCGGCCCGCGCGCGCGATGCGGAGTCCGCGTCCGGGTGGTCGAGGCCGAGGTGGTCGCGCAGGGTCGTGCCCGCGTAGTCGCTGCGGAACACGCCCTGTTCCTGGAGCAGGGGTACGACCTTGTCGGCGAAGGGATCGAGGCCGCCGGGGGTGAGGTGCGGGACGAGGATGAAGCCGTCGGAGGCGTCCGCCTGCACGAAGTCGTTGATGGTCTGGGCGACGGTGGCCGGGGAGCCGACGAAGGTCTGCCGGTTGCCGGTGTTGATGACCAGGTCGCGGATGGACCATTTGTTGGCCTCCGCGAGCTGCCGCCACTCACGGGCGATGGCGATCGGGTCCCGGTACATCCGCACCTGGGCCCGCCCCCGGGAGATGTGCTCCTCGCTCACCACCGGGTCGACGTCGGGCAGCGGGCCCTCCGGGTCGTAGGCCGACAGGTCGCGGTTCCAGACGAACTCCAGGTGTTTGATGGCGGTCACGCCGCTGACCTGCTGTCGGCGCACCTCACGGGCGAGTTCGGCGGCCTCCTGGTCGGTGTCGCCGAGGACGAAGGTCGCGGCGGGCAGGATGAGCAGTTGGCCGGGCCGGCGACCGTACTTGGCGAGGCGGGACTTGACGTCCGTGTAGAAAGCTTGGCCCTCCTTCAGCGTCGAGTACCTGCTGAAGATCGCGTCCGCGCTGGAGGCTGCGAACTCGCGGCCCTCGTCGGAGTCGCCCGCCTGGAAGACGACCGGGCGGCCCTGCGGGGAGCGCGGGACGTTGAACCGGCCGTGGATGTCGAAGTGCTGCCCTCGGTGGACGAAGGCGCCGGCCTTGGCGTCGCGGAGGAAGGTGCCGGTGACCCGGTCGGCGAGGATCTCGTCGCCGCGCCAGGAGTCGAAGAGTTCGTTCGCGGTGGCGAGGAACTCCTTGGCGCGGGAGTAGCGCTCCTCCTGCGGCAGGAAGCCGCCGCGGCGGAAGTTCTCGCCGGTGAAGGCGTCCCAGGAGGTCACGACGTTCCACGCGGAACGGCCGCCGGAGAGATGGTCGAGGCTCGCGAACTGACGGGCCACCTCGTACGGCTCGTTGAACGTGGAGTTGACGGTGCCGGTCAGGCCGAGCCGGTCGGTCACGGCGGCCAGCGCGGCCAGTACGGTGAAGGTGTCGGGGCGGCCCACGACGTCCAGGTCGTAGATCCTGCCGCCCTGTTCGCGCAGCCTGAGCCCCTCGGCGAGGAACAGGAAGTCGAACTTGGCGCGTTCGGCGGTCTGCGCGAAGTGCGCGAAGGAGCTGAACTCTATGTGGCTGCCGGCGGCCGGGTCGCTCCACACCGTGGTGTTGTTGACTCCGGGGAAGTGGGCGGCCAGGTGGATCTGCTTTAGTGGCTTGCTCATGGGGTGCGGTCGTCCTCTCCGGCTGCTCAGGCTGATGCGGCTGCGGCGTAGCGGTTGGCGGGGCGGGCGAGGCCGAGCAGTCCACGCAGGGTGTCGGCCTCGTAGGCGTCACGGAAGCGGCCCCGGCGCTGGAGTTCGGGCACCAGGTCGCGGCTGATGCGCGGCAGGTCGTGCCCGGCGACGGCGGGCCGCAGCCGGAACCCGGTCAGCCCTCCGCCAGCCAACTCCTCTATAACGCTGGCGAGTTGGGTGGCCGTGCCGGTGAAGATCCGGGCGTCACTGGTGTACGGCTCTCCCGCCAGCGCGTCCAGCCGCTCCCGCCGGGCCTCGGCCTCGGCCTGGCTGTCGTCGAGGAAGACGACGAGGTCGCCGAAGATGTGCAGGGGCTCGGCGGCGCGGCCGGCCGTCTGCTGTTCGGCGCGGATCTCGGCGACGATCGCGCGGGCCTGGTCCACGTCGTGCGGGGTGACATAGCCGATGTCGGCCTGGCGGGCGACGAGGCGGTACGGGACGGTCTGGTGGGCGAGGGCGGTGACCAGCGGCTGGCCCTGGGGCGGGCGGGGCGTGATGGACGGCCCCTTGACGCTGAAGTGGCGGCCCTCGAACGCGATGTAGTGCAGCTTGTCCCGGTCGATGAAGCGGCCCGTCGCCGCGTCCCGGATCTCGGCGTCGTCCTCCCAGCTGTCCCAGAGCCGGCGCACCACTTCCACGTAGTCGGCGGCCTCGTCGAACAGTTCGGTGATCAGGCCCTGTGCGGCCGGGCTGTCGTAGGCCTCGATCCGGCCGATGGCACGGCGGCCGAAGTGGGCGGCCTCGTTCGGCCGGCCGCTGATCTGCACGCGCAGGCCCGCACGGCCGGTGCTGACGTAGTCCAGGGTGGCGATCGCCTTGGAGATGTGGAACGGCTCGGTGTGCGTGGCCACCACGGTCGGCACCAGCCCTATGTGCCGGGTGAGGGGGGCGACACGGGAGGCGATGAGGACCGCGTCCAGCCGGCCGCGTACCTGGTCGGTGCGCTCGTCGGGGTCGAGGAAGTGCGAGGACTGCGGGCCGAGGCCGTCCTCGAAGGTGACGAAGTCGAGGAGGCCCCGTTCGGCCTCGGCGACCAGGTCGGCCCAGTAGCCGGCGGTGAGCAGGTCCCGGGGGCGGGCGACCGGCTCGCGCCACGACGCGGGGTGCCAGCCGGTGCCGTCCAGGGCGACGGCAAGGTGCAGAGGGGAGGCGGGAGTTGAGGACACGGCGGTGCCTTCCTTGATGTCCGTACGAGAACACCGGCTCGCGGGGCGCGGGGCGTCGGTGCGGGCGAGCTCGGCAGGAGGAGACCCGGTCCGGGGGCCGGGGAGGGCCGGGGCCGGGGGAAGGGTCAGCGGCGACAGAGCGCGGCGGACACGCGCTGGAGGTCTATGTGCGGCCGGGAGTGCAGACGGACGGAGCGGTACGACTGCGGGGCGCACGGCGGGAGTATCCGGGTCACGACCGTCACCTCCGTCCGTCGGGCGCGGCGGGCGTCTCGCCCGCCTGTCGAGTCTCGTCAACCCTCACAACGCGCGGCCGCTTTCGCTTGTTCCCGAACGGGCCCGAGCCGTACGGCCTCCGGGGCTTGGCCGGTCAGGAATTGTCCAGCGGCAGCCCGGGCGGATTCACCTCGGACTTGGCAACGGCCTCGTTGGAGAGGTTGTAGGCCTTGAGCCACTGGGCGTACTGGCCGTTCTCGATGAGGTAGTTGATGGCGTCGGCGAGCGGCTTGGCGAGACCGCTGTCCTTCTTCGCGGTCGCCGCGATCAGGCCCTGGAGGCTCTCGCCCGCGCCGGAGAACTTGCCCGCGTTGCGGGTCGCGTTGGGCGTGTTCGCCACCTGGGTGACGTGGTAGGCGATGCCGGGGTTGGGGCCGAAGTAGGCGTCGATCTTGCCGCTGGCCAGGGCCAGGTAGGTGCTGTTGTGGTCCTGGAAGTACTTGATGGTGACCTTCTTGCCCTCCTTGGCCAGCTTGGCCTTCCACTCCAGGAGGATCCTCTCCTGGTTGGTGCCGGAGGCGACGGAGACGGTCTTGCCCGCGAGGTTCTCGTAGTCGCCGTCGAAGTTCCAGGCGCTCTTCTCCGGCACCTCCCAGGCGAGGTTGTCCTGCCGGTAGGAGGCGAACTCGTACTTCTTCTTGCGTTCCTCGGTGTCGGTGACGTTGGAGAAGGCGACGTCCACCTTGCCGCTGTCGATGCCGACGAAGAGGTTCTCCCAGGTGAAGTTCTTCAGCTCGGGCTTGAGGCCGAGAACGGCGGCGACCAGGCGGCCGAGGTCGGGTTCGGAGCCGGTGAGGGTCTTCTGGTCGCTGCCGACGTACGCCAGCGGCGGGAAGCCGGACGGCAGGGCGCCCTCGCCGATGACGAGCGTGCCGCTCTTGCGGACGGAGGCGGGCAGTTCGGCGCTGATGGACTTCACCTCGGACACCTTGACGGTGGTCTGCTTCGCGGCGCCGTTGGAGACCTGTCCGACCACGACCTCGCCGGGCTTGGCGCTGTCGGTGGTGGCCGCGTCGCTGTCGCCACCGCAGGCGGCCAGCCCGGTGGCCAGGGTGGCGACGGCGGTCGCCGCCGTGATGCCGCGTATCAGGCTGCGTCGGGAGAGGTGGCTGCGCATGGCTGTCCTTGTCGTTCGGTACCGATCGGAAAGAAATCTGAGAAAATCTCAGGAAACCTGAGGAAACCTGAGGAAATCGGAGGAAATCGGAGGGAATCAGAGGAAAAGGGAGTCAGAGGACCTTGGCGAGGAAGTCCCGGGTCCGTTCGTGCCGGGGCCGGTCCAGGACCTCCTGGGGCGGGCCCTGTTCGACGATCCGCCCGGCGTCGATGAAGACGATCCGGTCGGCGACCTCGCGGGCGAAGCCGATCTCGTGGGTGACGATGACCAGGGTGGTACCGCTGGTGGCGAGGTCCTTGATGACGGAGAGCACCTCGCCGACCAGTTCGGGGTCGAGCGCGGAGGTCGGCTCGTCGAACAGGATGATGCCGGGGCGCAGCGCGAGGGCGCGGGCGATGGCCACTCGCTGCTGCTGCCCGCCGGACAGCCGGCGCGGGTAGGCGCCGGTACGGTCGCCGAGGCCGACCCGGGTGAGCAGCTCCCGGGCGAGTTCGCGGGCTTCGGGCCTGGCGAGCCGGCCGGTGGCGACGGGCGCGGCGGCGACGTTGTCGAGGACGGTCAGGTGCGGGAAGAGGTTGAAGTTCTGGAAGACGAACCCGATCCGGCCGCGCTGGGCCAAGATGGCGCGCTCGCTCAGTTCCTTCAGCCGGCCGTCGCTGCCGCGCCTGACGCCGATGAGTTCGCCGCCGACGCTGACGTGGCCGGCCTCGGGTTTCTCCAGGTGGTTGATGACCCGCAGCAGGGTGGACTTGCCGGAGCCGGACGGGCCGATGACGACGGTGACCTCGCCGGGGCGCACGGCCAGGTCGATGCCGTCCAGCACGCGGTGGGTGCCGTACCACTTGTGGACGCCGTGGACCTCCAGCGCGGCCGGGGTCGTCTCCAGGGTGTCGGTGGCGGTCATACGGCGGCCTCCCTGCGCAGCCGGGAACGGAACTCGGTGAGGCCCGCGCGCGCCTTCTGCAGCGGGGTCGGCGGCAGAGTGCGGGTGGCGCCCCTGGCGAAGTACCGCTCGACGTAGAACTGGACGACGGACACGGCGCTGGTGAGGATCAGGTACCAGACGGTGGCGACGAGCAGGAGCGGCACGATGTCGCCGGGGTAGGTGCTGCCCATGGTCTGCACGGAGCCGAAGAGGTCGAGCAGCGACACGTAGAACACCAGGGAGGTGCTCTTGATCAGGCCGATGAGCTGGTTGACGTAGTTCGGTGTGATGGACCTGAGGGCCTGCGGGAAGACGATCCGGGTGAACTGGTAGCCCCTGGGCAGGCCGAGGGCGGCCGCCGCCTCGTGCTGGCCCTGGTCGACGGAGAGGATGCCGCCGCGTACGACCTCTGCCGCGTACGCCGCCTCGTTGAGGCTGAGCCCGACCACGGCGACCGTCATGTCGGTGGCGAGTCTCGACTCGTCGAAGGTGACGAAGGAGGGCCCGAAGGGGATGCCGAGGCTCAACGTCTTGTACAGGGCGCTGAAGTTGTAGAGGAAGATCAGGACGACGATCAGCGGCACCGAGCGGAACAGCCAGGTGTACGTCCAGCTGACGGCGCGCACCACCGGACTGCCCGACTGCCGCGCCAGGGCCAGCAGGATGCCGCCGAGGAGGCCGAACACGGCGCTGAGGGCGGCGACTTCGAGGGTGACGAGGAGCCCGTCGAGCACGGTGGGCCGCAGGAACCAGTAGCGGAAGCGGTCCCACTGGTAGAAGGGGTTCGTGGCCAGTCCGTGCAGGATCTGCGCGACCAGCACGAGGACGACGGCGGTGGCGATCCACCGCCACGGCCGACGCAGCGGCTGAACGCGCTGCGTCTCGAACGGTTTTGACGGGGCGTCGGCATCTGGCACCTCGTCCTTGGCGGGGGAGGCGACGGCGCCTTGGGGTTCAGTCATGGCGGGCTCCGGCTTGAGTCGGAAACCCCGGGGCGCGGCGCGCGGGTGCGGGCCGCGACGGCGCTGGGGCACGAGGCGGTGCACGGCAGCGCGCGGGAACCGGGGGCGGGGGCGGGGGCGGGCGACGGCACACCACGGGGGCGGTATGCCTCAGGAACGCGGGGGCTGGAAGGGGACGTCAGCCCTGGCGGCGGGCAGAGCCCGGTGCGGTACACAGTGCGCTGTTGACGCGCAGCAGATCGACGGCGCGGTCGGCGACGAGGAGCCCGGCGCACGACGGTACGCAGCCCTGGGCGCGGCTCGCGGCCGTCCGGGGAGCTGCGTACATGCCGTCACCTGTCACTGTTCCGGCCCCGCGGGGCCCTCAAGACCGTTCTGAGCCGTAAGTAAGACAGTCGTCCGTTCGAATGTCAACGACCGTCCGCGTATTGGACCTCACCCGCCCCGCTCTCACCTGCGGGAAGCGTCCTCGGCGTCCGCTGCGTGCCCCGCCCAGTCCAGGATCTGGACGGCGGCTCCGGCGGCCTCCAGGCCCCGGCAACGCCCGTGGTGGCGACGGGAGATGCCGTCGAGGTCCAGGTGGCGGCCGAACGCCGGGTGGGCGGCCAGACGGCGCGCGTAGGCCCACAGGGCACGGTGGCCGGCGATGCGGTGCACGGCGGAGGCGTCGAGGTGGCAGCGGTGGACGGTGTCCAACTGCACCAGCGCGACCCACAGTTCGATGTCGGCGGCGGTGAGCCTGTCGTCGACCAGGTACTCCTCTCCGGCCAGCCGGTTCTCCAGCCGGCCCAGAGTGTCCAGGAGCACCTCCAGGGCGGCGGCCCGCTCGTCCGCGTCGGCACCGGCCCGCCCGGCGCGCTGCGCGGCCTCCTCTATCCCTTCGGCGCACATCCGCTCTACGGCCTCGATCACGGACTCCTGGTCGCACGGGTACAGGGCGGCACGGCCGTCGTTCTGGAAACGGTCGAGGTCGCGCAGGATGTCGCGGGCATGGGTGCTGACGATCCGTCCGGACCAGTCGTCGCTGAGCACGGGTGCGAGGGCCGGGCCGGTGTAGTGGTGGGCGCTCGCCTCGTACAGCGGGCGCAGCGCGGCGTGACCACCGCCGGGACAGTCCGGGACGGCGGGCAGGAGCGTGACCGGACAGCCCTCGTCGAGGCCGAGAAGGCTGTGCCCGACCGCGAGGCGCAGCCCGTCGGGGCAGGCGGTCGACAGATGGAGCCGGTAGCGGTGCGGCACGGCGTAGTGGCCACTGCGCGCGTCCCGGCCGATCCGGCCCCGGAAGACGGGGGCGGCGCGGTGGACGGACGGGACGGCGGCGAGCGGAGTGATGGACATGCGTCTCCCCGGGTGGTGGGCGTGCGGACGTATGCGCCGACGGACGGCGCCGGCCAGTGGGCGTTGCGGGGCCCCGGCTCAGCGGCAGTGGCTGATGGCGCTGCAGACACGCAGCAGGTCGATGTGCCGGCGGGAGGTGAGCAGGGGTGCGCGCAACGGCGTACGGCCCACTGGGGCGGTCACCGTTTCGAGGCGCGGCATGATTCCCTACCTGTTCACTAGGATTCCCACCCTGGAGTGTCGATCCGCCCTCCGGCGACGTCAAGAGGGCGTCCACACCTCAGGCACCACCGCCGGCGGCCGGCGATTCGGTGTCGTTCGAGGCGTCGAAGATTTCGCGGCGCGACGGCCGTATCCCTGCACTTTTTTCACCGTCAGCCGGGTCGCACGGCACAAGAAACGGCGATTTTGCGGCAGCCCGGGGCTTACCGGACCATGACTGCGTCCCGGCGATCCTGGGACATCTGTTCGATGAGAGGCGCACCACCCATGCACGTCACCGGAACCGCCCGGCAGCCGGCTCCGGCCCCCTCCGAGGAGCTCAGCACCACCAGCAAGCACGCCCGCCGATTCGGCCTGCCGGTCGCGACGGCGCTGGTCATGGGCAACATCATCGGCGGCGGCATCTTCCTGCTCCCTGCCTCCATCGCCCCGTACGGCACGGTCAGCCTGGTCGCCTTCGGTGTCCTGACCGTCGGCGCGATCGCACTTGCCCTGGTCTTCGGGCGGCTCGCCGCGCGCGACCCCCGTACCGGCGGCCCCTATGTCTACGCCCGCGAGGCCTTCGGCGACTTCGCCGGCTTCCTCGCCGCGTGGGCGTACTGGATCACCACCTGGGTGTCGAACGCGGCGCTGGCCGTCGCCGCCGTCGGATACCTGGACGTGCTGATCCCGGTCAACGATCACCAGTGGACCGCCTGCCTGGCCGCCCTCGCCCTGCAGTGGCTGCCGGCCCTCGCCAACTTCGCCGGCACCCGGTACGTGGGCGCCGTCCAACTGGTGTCGACGGTGCTGAAGTTCGTGCCGCTGCTGCTCGTCGCGGTCGGCGGCCTGTTCTTCTTCGACCCCTCCCGGCTCGGGCCGTTCAACGCCAGTGGCCAGGGAGCGATCGGTGCCGTCTCTGCGTCCGCGGCCCTGCTGCTCTTCTCCTACCTCGGGGTGGAGTCCGCCGCCGTGAGCGCCGGCGAGGTCAGGGACGCCCGGCGCAACGTGGGGCGCGCGACCGTCATCGGCACCGCGGGCGCTGCGCTGGTCTATCTGCTGGGCACGCTGTCCGTCTTCGGCACGGTCGCGCACGACCGGCTGGTGACCTCGACGGCCCCCTTCTCCGACGCCGTGAACACGATGTTCGGCGGCAACTGGGGCGGTACGGCGGTCGCGCTGGCGGCCCTGGTGTCGATGACCGGGTGCCTCAACGGCTGGACACTGCTGAGCGCCCAGACCCCGTACGCCGCGGCCAAGGACGGCCTGTTCCCGGGCGCCTTCGCACACCGCCGCCGGGGTGTGCCGACGGCCGGCGTCGCCGTCACGGTCGTCCTGTCCTCCCTGCTCACCGCGTACAACTACCTGTCGGGCTCGGCGAAGGTCTTCGACGTCCTGGTCCTCGTCACCACGTTCACCGCGACCGTGCCGTACCTGCTGGCGGCGGCCGCGCAGATCTTCCACCTGGTCTCCGGCCGGGCCGAGTCGGTGGACCGCGCACGTCTGGTGCGGGACTCGGTGATCACCGCGGTCGCGGCCGCGTTCTCCATCTGGCTGATGGCGGGCGCCGGGTACGCGGCGGTGTACCAGGGCGTGCTGTTCCTGTTCGTCGGGGTCATCGTCTACGCGGTGCTGGCGGCGCGCCGGCAGCGCAGGCCCGCGACACCGATCGAGGCGATCTCCCGCACCCCGTAAATCGCTGGCCGCTCATGGTGACCCGGCGGGATGATTCCCGGCGTCGGTCGTGTGACCGCCCGCCGAGGGAAGGGAACCATGATGACGTCTGCCGGCTCCGGGCCCGAGGTGCGCACGGCGGCGGGGGTGCTGCGTGGCCGTACGGAGGACGGCGTGGCGGTCTTCCGGGGCGTTCCGTTCGCCGAGCCGCCGGTGGGCGCGCTCCGTTTCGCCGCGCCCCGGCCGGTCGCCGGCTGGGAGGGTGTGCGCAATGCCGTGTCGTACGGCCCTCCGCCGCCGCAGGCCGGGTACTTCGGCATGGACGCGATGGCGCGGAACGCGGACACCGACTGGCTGACGGTCAACGTCTGGTCGCCCGATCCGTCCCCCTCGGCGGCGCTGCCCGTCCTGGTGTGGGTCCAGGGAGGCGCGTACAGCATCGGCACCTCAGGTCTCCCCGAGTACGACGGGGCCCGGCTCGCGCGGGAGGGCGGCTTGGTCCTGGTGACCTTCAACTACCGCGTGGGCATGGAGGGTTTCGCCCATGTCGACGGGGCGCCCGCCAACCGGGGTCTGCTCGACCAGGTGGCCGCCCTGGAGTGGGTGCGGGACACCATCGGGGCCTTCGGGGGCGATCCGGACCGGATCACGGTCTTCGGGCAGTCGGCGGGGGCCGGGTCGATCGCCGCGCTCCTGGCCATGCCGCGCGCGGTGGGGCTCTTTCGCCGGGCGATCGCGCAGAGCGTCCCGGGGACGTTCTTCGCGCCGGAGCTCGCCGCCGACATCGCCGCCGCCGTAGCCGCCGAGCTGGGGCTGCGGCCCACCGTGGCGGAGCTGTCGGCGGTGCCGCCGGAGCGGCTGGCTGCCGCGGGGGACGCGGTCGCCGCCAAGTCGCCCTCGTTCGGCGGGCGTTGGGGGATGCCGGCGCTCCGGTCGATCCCGTTCTCGCCCGTCGTGGACGGTGACGTCCTGCCGGTCACTCCGTGGCAGGCGCTGGCCGGTGGCGCCGGCCGGGACATCGGCCTCGTCGTCGGCCACACGCGTGCGGAGCAGCGGCTGTTCACCGCGCTGGAGGGGGCTCTCGGCCAGGTGACTCAGGAGCAGGCCGCGACCGCGCTGGAGGTCTTCGCTCCGGGACCGGACGGTCCACACCGCTACCGCACCGGCTTCCCGGCCGCCGGCCCGGAGGAGCTGTACGAACTGGTGCACTCCGACTGGCTGTTCCGCATGCCGAGCCTCCATCTCGCCGACGCCCAGATCCGCGGCGGCGGCCGTGCCCATGTGTACGAACTGACCTGGCCCGCGCCCGGGATGGGCGGTGTCCTCGGCGCCTGCCACGGCCTCGACGTGCCGCTGGTGTTCGGCAACCTCCGCAGCGGGCAGCCGGCCGCGCTGATCGGCGAGCGCCCCTCCCCCGCCGCGGAGGAACTGTCCGCGTCGTTCCGCACCGCGTGGTCGGCCTTCGCTGCGCACGGCGACCCCGGCTGGCCGGCCTATGACAGGGAGCGACGTCTCACCCGGATCTTCGGCGAACAGCCGTGCGTGACGCCCTACCCGGAGGAGACCTCCCGCCTGCTCTGGCAGGACCACGTCTTCGCGGCGCTGCCGCTGCTCGGTCAGGAGACGATGCGATAGAGGTGCTCGGGACGCCCGGCCGCGCCGTATCGCAGCTCCAGGCGGACCATGCCCTCCTTGACCAGGTAGGACAGATAGCGCTGGGCCGTGGCGCGGGAGACACCGGTGAGTTCGGCCGCCTCGGCCGCCGACACGGGGCCGCGCGCCGCGCGCAGCGCCTGGTGGACCAGGGTCAGGGTGGGCGCCGAGTGACCCTTGGCCGGTACCCGCGGGACGGCGGGCGGCCGGGCGGCGCTGAACAGGGCGTCCACATCGGCCTGATCGGTCTCGGCGGCCGGGCCGAGCACCTCCACACGGTGTTGCAGCTCCCGGTAGGCGGTGAGCCGCTCGCAGAGGTCCGGGGAACCGAACGGCTTGACCAGGTAGCCCACGGCACCGAGCTTCATGGCGCTGCGCACCGACTCGATGTCGCGGTCCGCCGTGATCATCAGGGCGTCGGGGCGGGCACCGCCCTCGTCCCCCGTGAGCCGGCGCAGCACGTCGAGCCCGCTGCCGTCGGGCAGGAAGATGTCGAGCAGCAGCAGGTCGGGACGCAGGGCCCGGACCGCCTCGAGTGCCTCGGTGACGCTCGCCGCCTCGCCGACCACGCCGAAGCCGGGAACGCGGCTCACGTACTCGCTGTGGATGTGGCTCACCCGGAAGTCGTCGTCCACGACCAGGGTCCGGATCATCACTGCTCGCCTCCCACCGGCAGCGCCGTGGTGAACAGTGCTCCCCGCGGTGCCAAGGCCGTGTCCGGCAGCGGCAGTACGACCGTGAACACCGCGCCGGGACCCTCGCTGACCGTGATGGTGCCGCCGTGCCGCTGCACCAGCCGGTGCACCAGGGCCAGTCCGAGGCCGCGCCGGGCGGTGCCCCGCTCCGGCCGGGTCGACCAGCCGTCCTCGAAGATCGACTCGGCCGCGTCCGGCGGGATTCCCGGACCGGTGTCCGCGACCTCGACCCGCGTCTCGCCGGAGCTCTCGGTCAGGGTGAGCCGTACCTCACGGCCACCCGCCGGGCGCGGCCCTTCGCCGGCCGCGTCGACCGCGTTGTCCAGCAGATTGCCGACGATGGTCAGCAGCCGGTGCAGGTGCGGCGGATCCTCGCCGAGGGCCGAGTCCTCGGTCAGCGCGATCTGTACCCCGCGTTCGGCGGCGACCGTGGTCTTGGCCACGATCAGACCGACCATGAGGGAGTTCCCGATCCGCTTGCGCACGGATTCGGTGAGGGCCTGGCCGGCGCCGGCCGCGCCGACGGCGAACTCGTAGGCGTCGTCGTACTCCCCGATGTCGAGCAGGCCGGCCAGGGTGTGCATGCGGTTGGTGAACTCGTGCTGCTGGGCCCGCAGCGCATCGGTCAGGCCCCGCACCGAGTCCAGCTCGCGCAGCAGCCCGACCATCTCGGTGCGGTCCCGCACGGTGACCACGGCGCCGAGTTCACGGCCGTGCAGGGTCACCGGCATCCGGTTGACGACGAGGCAGTGCTCGTCGGTCAGGACGCTGACGTCGGTGCCGGTCAGGGTGCCGTCCAGGGCGCGGCGCAGCCGGCCGTCGGGCAGGACCTCCTCGGCGGTGCGGCCGAGCGCGGTGCCGAGGCCGAGCAGCCGGCGGGCCTCGTCGTTCACGACGGTGATCCGGCCGTCGGGGTCGAAGGCAACCACGCCCTCGCGGATGCCGTGCAGCATCGCCTCGCGGTCCTGCAGCAGTCCGGCGATCTCCTCCAGTTCCAGCCCGAAGGTGGTCCGCTTCAGCTTCCTGGCCAGCAGATACGCGGCCGCACTGCCGAGCGCGGTGGCGATCGCGGCGTACAGGCCGAAGGTGGGCAGCTCGCGCCACAGCTCGCTGAGCACGTGTCGTTCCGGTATGCCCACCGACACCTCGCCGACCAGCCTGTGCGTCGGCCCGTACAGCGGGGCCTTGCCGTTGGCGGAGCGTCCGGTGGCGCCCTGGTCGGTGCCGACGTGCGGCCTGCCGTCCAGCACCGCGAGCGGCTCGGCCACGGGCGAGCCGACCAGCTGGGGCATGGGGTGCGAGTGGCGGATGCCGTGCAGGTCGATCACCACCACGTACGACGCCCCCGACGCCCGCCGGATCCGCTCGGCGACGGTCTGCACCACCTCACCGCCGCCGGCGTACTCCATGGCCCGCCGGATCTGCGGGTCCGCGGCCGTGGTCTGCGCGATGGCCACGGCCCGGTCCTCGTAGGTGCGGTCGAGCGCGGAGCGTTGCGCGAAGGCGAACAGGACGAATCCGATGACGCCGGTGAGCGCCAGGATGACGAGCTGGCTGGCCAGGATCCGCGCGGACAGCCTTCTCCGCCCGCCGCGCCCGATCCGCATACGGATGGGTGTCACAGGTGCCTCTTCGCCTCTGTCCCGCGTGGTGCCGGGCCGGCCCGGCGCCGGACCCGTGGTGGCGTGATTGTGCCTGATGGCCGAAATCCTGCCCACCCCCGTTTCGCTGAGCAGAATGAGCAGAACCCCGGTTTACGCGGCTATCGCGAGATACCTGGGAAACAGCGACGTAACACCGGGTGACCTCTAGCGTCTGCCTTCCTCGACCCCCCGAGGTGTGGAAGGAGACGGCCTCACATGGCTTCGCGAAACGATGTCGCGACGAGCCCGATCGCCGGTGCAGCAGAGCGCGAGGACGCGCGCATCGAGATCTCCGGGCTCACCAAGCGATTCCTGACTCCTGCCGGTGAGGTGTTCACGGCGCTGCAAGGCGTGTCGTTCACCGTGGAGCCGGGTCAGTTCTGTGCGGTGGTCGGCCCCACCGGCTGCGGCAAGTCGACCACCCTGAGCATGGTGTCCGGGCTCGACCGGCCCAGCGAGGGCTCGGTCAGGGTGGGCGGCCGTGAGGTGGACGGCATCACCGACGGCGTCAGCTTCATGTTCCAGGCGGACGCGCTGCTGCCCTGGAAGACGGTCCTCGGCAATGTGCTGATGGGCCCGGTGTTCCGCGGCGTGCCCAAGCAGAAGGCACAGGCCCAGGCCCGCGACTGGCTCCGCCGGGTCGGCCTCGCCGGGTTCGAGGACCGCTACCCGCACCAGCTCTCCGGCGGTATGCGCAAGCGCGTGGCGATGGCCGCGGCGCTGATCAACGAACCCAAGATCCTGATCATGGACGAGCCGTTCGGCGCCCTGGACGTGCAGACCAAGGCGATCATGTCGACCGAGCTGCTGGACCTGTGGGAGCAGATCCGTCCCTCCGTCATCTTCATCACGCACGACCTCGACGAGGCCGTGGCGCTCGCCGACCGGGTCGTCGTCATGACATCCGGCCCCGGGTCGGTCAAGGCCGTCTTCGACATCGACCTGCCCCGTCCGCGCGGCTCGGTCCAGGAGATCCGCTACCAGCCCCGCTTCATCGAACTCCAGCACCAGATCTGGGACACGCTGCGCGAAGAGGTGGAGCGCGCCTACGCACGCACCGCAGGAGGAAAGGCATGAGCACGACGTCCACCACATCCGCCGTCCCGGTCGCCGACGGCGGGCACGCCTCGGCATCCGCCGCCGCCAAACGGGCCGCACGACGGCGGGTCGCCCTGGTGTGGGCGGGCCGCATCGGCCTCGCGGCCTTCGTGATCGGCGGCTGGCAGGCGTTCACCACCTGGGGCATCGTCGACCCGTTCTTCTTCGGGCAGCCGTCCGGGATCTGGCAGCGGCTGATCGACCTCTTCCGGAACGGCACCGAGTTCGGGTCCTTCTACGCGAACATCTGGACCACCATCCAGGAGGCGCTCATCGGCTTCGCCCTCGGCGCCGGCACCGGAGTCGTCTTCGGTGTCGCGCTGGGCCAGAGCCGCTATCTGTCCGACGTCCTCGGTCCCTACATCAAGATGGTGAACGCGATCCCGCGCATCGTCCTCGGCTCGATCTTCATCGTCGCCTTCGGTATCGGCGTCACCCCGAAGATCCTGCTCGCCGCCGTGCTGGTGTTCTTCATCGTCTTCTTCAACGCCTTCCAGGGCGTCCGCGAGGTCGACCGCAACATCCTCGCCAACGCCCGGGTGCTCGGCGCGTCCCAGCCGCAGATCATCCGGCACGTCATCGTGCCCTCCGCGCTCACCTGGATCATCGCCAGCCTGCACAGCGCCTTCGGCTTCGCCATCGTCGGCGCGCTGGTCGGCGAGGTGCTCGGCGCGCAGAGCGGCCTCGGGCTCGTCATCAAGACCGCGCAGAACAACTTCGACCCCAACGGTGTGTTCGCCACGATGCTCGTCATCGCGGTGATCGTGCTCGGCGCGGAATGGCTGATCGGCAAGCTCGAACACCGGCTGCTCTCCTGGCGCCCGCCGGCCCCCACCGAGGCCAACAGCCTCTGAACCGCCCCCTTTTCGGTACATCCCCCGCTCCCCCCGGTACATCCCGAGAACGAAAGAGCCGCCATGTTCAAGAGAACCCTCACCGCGTCCCTCGTCACCGTCCTCGCCCTCGGCGCGGCCACCGCGTGTTCCAGCAGCTCCTCCGGCTCCGGCTCGGGCGGCTCCGGCGGGACCTCGACCGTCAAGATCATGGTCGGCGGCATCGACAAGCAGATCTACCTGCCGTACCAGCTCGCCCAGAACCTCGGCTTCTACAAGAAGTACGGCGTCAATGTCGTGCTGAGCACCGAGCAGGACGGCGGCACCGGCGCCGAGGACGCCATGGCCTCGGGCCAGGTGGACATGGCGGGCGCCTGGTACAACCACACGATCGACTTCCAGGTGAAGGGCAAGGCGGTCGAGGACGTCGTCCAGCTGTCCGGCGCGCCGGGCGAGCGGGAGATGTGCGCCACCAAGAGCGGGGTACGCTCGGCCGCGGACTTCAGGGGCAAGACGCTGGGCGTCACCGACCTGGGCTCGGGCACCGACACCCTCACCCAGTTCCTGGCCGCCAAGAAGGGCGTCAAGACCAGCGACTTCCACCGCATCGGGGTCGGCGCGGGCTCCACCGCCATCGCCGCGCTGCAGAACGGCAAGGTGGCCTGTGTCATGACGACGCAGCCGACGGTCGCCGCGGTCGAGAAGAAGGGCGTCGGCTACTCGGCGGTCGACGTCGCCACCACGGCAGGTGCCAAGGCAGCGACGGGCGGTGCCTGGCCGGCCGCGGGTGTCATCGCCCGTACCGACTGGGTGAACTCGCACAAGGACGCGGTGCAGAAGGTCGTCGACGCGCTCGTGGCCACCCTGCACTGGATCGACAAGCACAGCGCGGCCGACATCGCCGACAAGCTGCCGCAGTCGTTCGTGCAGAACCAGCTGGTCACCAAGGCCGACTACATCGCGGCCCTGACCGAGGACAAGGGCCAGTTCCTCCCGGACGGCATCATGCCGGCCGGCGGTCCCAAGAACGTCCTGGCCACGGAGGAGCTGGTGGGCCACGCGACCTCGAAGGTGAACCTCGGCACGACGTTCACCAATGACTTCGCCCTCGCGGCCAACAAGAAGGAGGGCTTCACCACCACGACGACCCCGGCGGGTACCTCCGGCTGATTCCGCGTCACGCACCGGAGACCGACCGCACTGACCAAGCGGCCGTGCCGGATCACTCCGACACGGCCGCTGATCCGCGGCTCCGCACGAAAGACCAAGAGGCTGTTTCGGACCAACCCGAAACAGCCTCTGACTCGCGTTCTCGCAAGTCGGGACGACAGGATTTGAACCTGCGACCCCTTGACCCCCAGTCAAGTGCGCTACCAAGCTGCGCCACGTCCCGTTGCGGTCTCACCCGGTGTGTCCCGTGTGATCACGCAGGTCAACACTACCGCACCTGGGCGGGTGCTGGTGTCGTCGCCGTCGTGGCGGGGGCTGGCGTACGGCCCCGGCGGCGGGCCGGGACGAGGAGGGCGGCGCCGGCCGCGGCCAGGCAGAGGAGGGCGAGCAGGGCCCAGCCGTGGGTGTAGCCGGAGGCGTAGGGCAGGCCGGAGGGCTGGAGGCGGCCGGTGACCAGGACGCTGGTCAGTGCGGCGCCGATGGAGCCGCCGATGGTGCGGATGTTGGCGTTCATGCCGGTCGCGGCGCCGGTCTGCTCGGGCGGGACGCTGCCGACGATGAGGTTGGCCATGGAGGCGAAGGCCAGTCCGATGCCCAGGCCGAACAGTCCGGCCACGACCGCGATCTGCCACTGGGCGTCGTGCCAGAGGGTGAGGAATCCGCAGGCCAGCGCGCCGAGTGCGGCGCCCGTGGTGAGGAGCGCCTTGGCGCCGACGCGGGGTTCCAGGCGGCCCGAGAGGACACCGGAGAGGAACATCGCCAGCAGCATCGGCAGCATCAGGAGGCCGGAGGCGGTGACGCTCGCGCCGAAGCCGTAGCCGGCCGCGGACGGTGTCTGGACGAAGCCCGGCAGGAAGGACCAGATCGCGTACATGCCCGCGCCGAAGAGCAGGGCGGCGGCATTGGTCGTCCACACCGCGGGCAGCCGCATCACGCGCAGGTCGATCAGCGGGGTGCGGGAGCGGGCCTCGGCCGTCAGCCAGACCGTGAACAGGACGGCGGCGGCAGCGAACAGGGCGAGCACCTTCGGCGAGCCCCAGCCCCAGTGCCCGGCCTGGCTGAGCGGCAGCAGCAGGGCCACCAGCCAGGCGGAGAGCAGCCCGGCGCCGTACCAACCGACCTTGCCCTGGGCCCGCTTGGGGGACTCGGGGACGTAGGCCAGGGCGATCAGGGCCGTCGCGGCGACGATCGCCACGGGGATCCAGAAGAGCCAGCGGTAGTCGAGCGCGGAGACGATCGGGCCGGCGGCCACCATGCCGACTCCGCCGCCGGCGGCGATCACGGCCGAGAGGTTGCTGATGCTGCCGCTCACCCGGGCGGGCGCGAACTCGTCGCGGATGATGCCGAAGGACAGCGGGAACAGGGCGCCGCCGACGCCCTGGACGACCCGGGCGACGATGAGGACGCCGATGTTCGGGGCGAGCGCGGCGATGAGACAGCCGGCGAGGACGGCGAGCAGGACGGCGACGAGGGTGCGTTTCTTGCCGACGAGGTCACCGATCCGGCCGAGGATCGGGGTGAAGACCGAGGCGGACAGCAGATAGGCCGTCATCACCCAGGTCGCCGTCGACTGGGAGGTGTGCAGGGCGTGCTGGACGGTCGGCAGAGCCGGCGCGATCAGCGACTGCAGCATGGAGAACACGCCGGCACCGGTCGCGAGGACCGCGAAGGTGAGGCGGGTGGACTTGCGGGGCATGAGGAAGCCTCTCCGACTCGGAGCGCTGTGGATGGCGAGGGCGGGGGGGTGCGGCTGCGGGGCACGTCTGCCCAGGGCAAAGCCGCCCCGCACTGCTAAAGTGGAGGTACCCCTCCACTCTAACGGAGGCACCCCTCCGGTTCAACCGAACCGGATGCACACCTCCGGATCAGCTATTCCCCTGGGAGGCAGCAGTGACGGCCACGCCGTTCCCCGTCGGCGCGATCGTGGCGGCCCGCCGGCCGCACCGAAAGGACGCCGCCCGTAACTACGACGCCCTGCTCGGCGCCGCCCGTGAGGCGTTCACGGAGCACGGCTCGGACGCCTCCCTGGAGGACATCGCGCGCCGCGCGGGCGTCGGCATCGGCACGCTGTACCGGAACTTCCCCACCCGCCGCGACCTGTTCGAGAGCGTCTACGCCGACGAGGTCAACGCCCTGTGCCGGGCGGCCGAGGAGGTCGCCGGCCTTGAGCCGTGGGAGGCGCTGACGGCCTGGCTGGACCGGTTCGCCGGTTACATGGTCACCAAGCGCGCGGTGCGCGAGGCACTGAACGACGAGTCGGAGATCTTCCAGACCTGCCGCACCTCGATGTACGCCGCCGGGGGCCCGCTGCTGGAGCGCGCCCAGCGGGCGGGCGTGGCCCGGACGGACATGGACTTCACCGACCTGCTGCGGATGGTCGCCGGGATCACGGCCACGGCCTTCGACGACGACGCCCAGCGCGACCGGGTCCTGGCGATCGCGCTGGACGGAGTACGCACCGGCCGCTGACACCAGGGGGTGCGGCCGACGCCGCCGCCGGCTTCGCCTACCGCCGCCTACTTGATCAGCGCGTTCGCCAGCACCACGATCACCCCGAGCATCGCGTCCCCCGCCCCCATGAGGACCGCGGTCGGCCAGCTCCGGGCCGACCAGCGGGCGGTGATCAGGCCGAGGACGAAGAGGATCAGGATGTTGAGGGCGAACGCCGGGTACTGGACGCCGTTCGGCGGCCACCAGCCCCAGCCCGCGCCCACGAGCACGAGCACCGTGGGCAGCACGGCAGTGACCAGCGGCCACTCGTCCCGCAGCGTGCGCAGCACGTCCCAACGGCGGTGCGGGGCGCGTTCGGCGATGTAGTGGGCGTAGCCGTGCGCGAGGGCGGAGGCGAGGGCGGTCACCAGGAGCCACGCGGCGTCGTAGCGGCGGCCGGCGGCGGTCGTGCGGCCGTACTTCGAGAGCGCCGCCACCATCGAGCTGGCGAGGACGGCGCCGTACACCCCGCCGAACAGGACGGCTTCGCGGGTGTCGTGCTGCCGGGGTGGTGGCGTGCCGGCCGCCGTGGAGTCAGCCATGTTCCCCACGATCACCCGTACCCCGCCCGTGCGCGAGTCCGGGCGGACCGACGAAGTGTCCTCCCACCAGCCCCGATGCCCCACACATTGTCGGCCGCGGCGCCCGCGTGACGCTGGCTAGGCTCGCCGCATGACGCCCAGCTTCGCGCTCCACATCCCCGACGCCGACCTCGAACCCGATCCCCTCGACCCGGAGCAGATCGTCTCCGGCAACCCGGAGGTCACCGGGAAGGTGCTCTGGGAGTCGCCGGACGGCCGGCAGATCCGCGGCATCTGGCAGATCACGCCGGGCGTGGTCACCGACACGGAGGCGGACGAACTGTTCGTGGTGATCAGCGGGTCGGCGACCATCGAGGTCGAGGGTGGGCCGACGCTGACGGTGGGGCCGGGTGACATGGCGGTGCTGCGCGCGGGCGACCGTACGACGTGGACGGTGCACGAGACGCTGCGCAAGGCGTACGCGATCAACCTCTGAGTTCGTCGCGGGGCGGCGCCGTCGTCCCCCGGATCTCCAGTGTCGGCGCGGCGAGGTGGACGCTCCCCTCGCCGTCCGGCCGGTCGAACCGGTCGAGCAGGCAGCGGGCGGCGCGCCGGCCGATCTCGTACGGGGCGGTGTCGACGGTGGTCAGCCAGAGGTGCCGCAGCCGGGAGATGCTGGTGTTGTCGTAGCCGACCACCGACAGGTCGCGCGGCACCCCGAGGCCCAGTTCCCCGGCCGCCGAGAGGGCGCCGACCGAGGCCATGTCGTTGACGGCGAAGAGCGCCGTGGGCCGCTCGGGGCGGCTGAGCAGGCGTACGGTCCCCCGGTAGCCGCCTTCCTCGGTGAGGTCGCCCGGCTCGACGACCGGTTCGGCGCCGTGTGCCCGCATCGCCGCCTCGAAGCCGCGCCGGCGCAGTGCGCCGACCTCTCCGTGGCCCGCGAGGTGGGCGATCCTGCGGTGGCCGAGGCCGAGCAGATGCTCGGTGGCGAGCCGGGCGCCGCGCTCGTCGTCCCCGGCGACGACGTCCACGCCCTCCGGCCGGGGCTCGCGGGCACCCGCCACGACCATCGGCATCCGCCGCGCGAGCGCGCCGAGACCGCCCGCGTCGGGGACCGTGCCGACGATCACCAGCCCGTCGACGCCCAGGTCCAGGAACGGTTCGGCCAGGTCGTGCCCCATCCGCCGGTTCAGTCGGGCGTCGGCGAGCAGCATGTGCAGGCCGGCGGCGTGCAGCAGGGAGTTGAGACCGTCGAGGAGGTCGACGAACCAGGGGTTGCGCAGGTCGTCCAGGAGGACGCCGACCGTGCGGGTGCGCTGTTCGCTCAGGCTGCGGGCGGCCGCGTTGGGCCGGTAGCCCAGCTCGCGCACGGCCCGCAGCACCGCATCCCGCTTCTCGGGGCTCACCGGTCCCGAGCCGCGCAGCACGAGCGAGACCAGCGACTTGGACACTCCGGCCCGTTCGGCCACGTCACGGATCGTCGGCGGTCTCATGGATGGACCGTTCCACGCGGCGTGCCGCTCTGTCAAAGGGTTGACATGCTGGCCATGTCCGCACAAAGGTGGCCTGGACAGAACGTGGACCGGTCCAACACCCCCAGGAGGGGCTGTCATGGTGGATGAGCTGGGTGTCGCCGTCGTCGGATTCGGCTGGATGGGCCGGGTGCACACCCAGGCGTACGCACGGCTGCCGCACCATTATCCGCAGCTCCCGCTGCGGCCCCGGCTCATCACGGTCGCCGAGGAGGTGCCGGGACGGGCCGAGGAGGCCGCCGAGCGGTTCGGGTTCGCCTCCGCGACCCGCGACTGGCGTGAGGTGGCCGCCGACCCCCGGGTACGGGCCGTCAGCATCACCGCGCCGAACTTCCTGCACCGGGAGATCGGCGTGGCGATGGCCGAGGCGGGCAAGCACATCTGGATCGAGAAGCCGGTCGGGCTGACCGGCGCGGACGCCCGCGCGGTCGCCGACGCGGTCGCCGAGGCCGGTGTGCGGGGCACGGTCGGCTTCAACTACCGCAACGCGCCCGCCGTCGAGGCCGCCCGCGATCTGATCGCCTCCGGTGAGATCGGCACGGTGACCCACGTCCGCATCCGGCTGTTCAGCGACTACGCCGCCCATCCGGACGGCGCGCTGACCTGGCGGTACGAGCGGGCGCGCGGCGGCAGCGGGGTGCTCGGCGACCTCGCCTCGCACGGCGCCGACCTGGCCCGTTTCCTGCTCGGCGACATCACCTCGCTCACCGCCGACACCGCGATCTTCCTAGCGGAGCGCGCCCGGCCTGCCGGAGCCACCGCCGGCCACGCCCTCGCCTCCGGCGGCGAGCCCGGCCCGGTCGAGAACGAGGACTACGTCAACTGCCTGCTGCGGTTCGCCTCCGGCGCCCGCGGGGTCCTGGAGGCCTGCCGGGTCTCGGTCGGCGAGCAGAACAACTACGGCTTCGAGGTGCACGGCACGAAGGGGGCCGTCTTCTGGGACTTCCGGCGAATGAACGAGCTGGCGGTGAGCCGGGGTTCGACGTATCAGGACCAGCCGGTGAGCACGGTGTACGTCGGGCCGGGTGCCGGTGAGTTCGCGGCGTTCCAGCCGGGGGCGGCGAATGCGATGGGGTACGACGATCTGAAGGTCATCGAGGCGTATCGGTTTGTGCGGTCCGTTGCCGAGGGGGTGGCGTACGGGACGACGCTTGCGGATGCGGTTCGCTGCGCGGCTCTGCTGGATGCGATGGTCCGGTCCGCTCAGCGCGGAACCTGGGTCGACGTCGAGGGCGGCTAGGCGTCTCCCGGAGCGCCGCGATGTGCCGTCATGCGTCTGCCGCGCCGTCGTGGCCGGTCGCGCAGTTCCCCGCGCCCCTTCGGGGCGCGACCGCTCGAGGTGCCGGCCTGTTCAGCCGCTCGACGCCGGCGGTCAGCGCCTCGACCACCGCCCCCGGCGGGATGTCGGCTCCCCCGCTCGTGCGGGCCAACAGCGGCAGCTCCACCTGGACGCCACCCAGGCGGGTCAGGTTGACCGGGTTTCCGGGGTGTACGCCGCGCAAGGCCGCCGGGATCGCCGCCAGGTCGGTGACGACCCGGAACTGCGGGGCGCCGGCGGCGAACGCCTCGGCGAGGACATGGGCCGCGGAGCGGTTGCCGCCGCCGAGGAAGACGGTGTGGGGTGCCTCGGGGCGCATGTGCCCGTGCAGGGAGATCGTGAGGGATACCTGGTCCAGGAATTCCCGCAGCAGGGTGCAGTGGTCGGCCGCCATGCGCGGGGAAGGGATGTGCACCGGCTGCCGTACACCCGGCTGGGTGAAGACGAGGCTGGTGGCGCCGCAGCGGCGGGCCACGAGGTCGGCCAGCTCGGCCGTACCGCCCTCGTTGCTGCCGTGTAGGGCCAGCAGTCCGATCTCGCCGCCCGGTACGAGGGTCGCGCACATCGGGATGCCCTCGATCTCCACGTGCTCGGTACGGGTCACCTGGTCGCTCCCCTCACTCGGCCGTCTGCCCGGGCATGTTGTACGGCGTGACGACCTGGATCGCGGACGGCAGCGCCGGGCCCGCCGGGGGCAGCGCGCCGTGTGCCCGCATGACGAGGTGGCAGGCCTCCCGCATGTCCTGGCGCAGGTCGTGGTGGAGCACGGCGGACAGCCGGTGCTCGCGCAGCAGCCGGGTGTTGTCGTGGTCGAGGTCGTGGGCGATGAACACCGCGCACTCGCGGCCGAGGTCGGCGAAGGCGCGCAGGGTGGCGTTGTTGCCGCCGCCGATGGAGTACACGGCCCGGATCTCCGGGTCCCGTTCCAGGGCGGCGCGGACCAGGTCGTACTGTGTGGCGTCCAGGCCCTGTCCCTCGGCGATCTCCACCAGGGCCCGCTCCGGGTGCCGGGCCCGCATCACGCTTCTGAAGCCCATCTCGCGCTCCTCCTCGTTACGGAAGAAGCCGCTGCTCAGACTGGTCAGGATATGTCCGGGCCGGTCGCCGAGCCACTGGCCCGTCAGATAGGCGGCGGTGGCTCCGGCGGCCCGGTTGTCGCTGCCGACGTAACCGACCCGGCCGCTGGCGGGCAGGTCGGTGACCAGGGTGACGACCGGGATGCCGGCCGCGGTGAGCCGGCCCACGGCGGCGGTGACCTCGGGGACGTCCGGCGCCTTGAGGATCACCCCCTGGGAGCCGCGCCGGGCGATCCGGTCCAGCGTCCTGACCTGCTCGGCGGCCGGGCCGGTCTCGCGGAAGTGGAAACGGGAACGGACCACGGCCGGATGCAGGGACGGAAGTTCGGCCTCCAGGGCGGCACGCACGGCGGTGCTGAACCGCTCGGGCGCCTGCACCACGATGTCGACCATGAACGTACGGCCGACCAGCCGCACCTGGGTGCGCTGCCGGTCGAGGTCGGCGATGGCCCGGTGCACCTCCTGTGCGGTGCTCGCGCGCACCCCTCCCCTGCCGTTCAGCACACGGTCCACCGTGGCCTCGCTGAGACCCGCCTGACGTGCGATCTCCCGGATCGGGAACGGATGGCCCATGGGCCGGCTCCTTGAGGGGTTTTTGATGGCTGGCTGCTGGTTGTTCGAGGGGTTTGTCATGACAAGAATGGCAGGGCTGCGTCGTTGCCGTGGCCGAAAGCCGTGATCGAGGGCCCGAGGCCGCGAGACCATGACCGAAGGGACACCGATGTCCGTCGCCTCCGTGCCAGGCCGCGCCTGGCTGTCCGAGCAGGACTGCGATCCGGACGCCTTCCGCGCCCTGATCGACCGGACGACCCACCTCGCGGACTACCCGCACGCCGCCTCGGTGGCGGAGAACGTCCTGGTGTACGAGGGTGAGCGGCTGCGCACCGTCGAGGACCGGGACGCTGTGCGGGCCGAGCTGGTGCGGGCGTTCGCCGACGGCCCCGGAATCGTCGTCATCAAGGGCGCCTACCCGGACCCGGCGGTCGTCGACCGGGTCACGGCCGTGTTCGAGGCGCTGATCGCCGAGCAGCGGGCCTGCGGAGCCACCGCCGGCGACCACTTCGCCAAGCCGGGCGCCAACGACCGGGTGTGGAACGCGCTGGAGAAGACCGCCCTGTACGACGCGGAGGCGTTCGCCGACTACTACGCGAACGACGTCCTGGCCCTGGTCTGCACGGCCTGGCTGGGTCCCGGTTACCAGGTGACGTCGCAGGTCAACGTGGTCAACCCGGGCGGCGCCGGCCAGACCGCGCACCGGGACTACCACCTCGGCTTCCTGGGCAACGCGGCCGCGGCCGCCTACCCGGCCCATGTGCACCGCCTCTCCCCGGTGCTCACCCTCCAGGGCGCGGTCGCCCACTGCGACATGCCGGTGGAATCGGGTCCGACGCTCTATCTGCCGTACTCGCAGCTGTACGAGCCGGGCTATCTGGCCTGGCGGCTCCCGGAGTTCCAGGCCTGCTTCGCGGCGCACCACGTCCAGCTCCCGCTCGCCAAGGGCGACGCGGTCTTCTTCAACCCGGCGCTCTTCCACGCCGCCGGCCCCAACCGCACGGCGGACGTGCGGCGCACGGCCCATCTGCTCCAGGTGTCCTCCGCCTTCGGGCGCGCGATGGAGACGGTGGACCGTGAGGCCGTGGCGAACGCGGTGTTCCCGGTGCTGCTGCGGCGCGCGGCCGAGGGCGCGGGCGAGGAGTGGCTGGAGAACGTGATCGCGGTGAGCGCCGAGGGCTACCCCTTCCCGACCAACCTCGACAGCGACCCGCCCGTCGACGGTCTGGCCCCGCCGACGCAGGCGGACGTGCTGCGGCGGGCGGTGCGCGAGGAGTGGACCCCGCCGCGGCTGCGGGCGGAGCTGCGGGCCGGTACCGAACGGCGAGAGAGCTGAGGAAGGCAAGGGCAGGTCATGGGACTTCTCGACGGGCTTCTCCGGGAAAAGATCGTCCTGGTCAACGGCGGCACTCAGGGGGTCGGTGCCGCGATCGCGCGGGCCGCCGTACGGGAGGGCGCCGTCGTGGCGGTCACCGGCCGCCGTACGGAACCGGGTGAGGCGTTGGTCGCCGAGCTGGCGTCGGACGGGGGCAAGGTGATGTTCGTGCGCGCCGATCTGGCGGACGCCGACCAGGCCAGGGCGGCGGTCGCCGAGGTGGTGGACGCCTTCGGCCGGATCGACTGCCTGGTGAACTCGGCGGGGCTGACCTCCCGGGGCACCCTGCTGGACACGACCCCGGAGCTGTTCGACCAGCACATCGCGATCAACCTCAAGGGGCCGTTCTTCGCGATGCAGGCGGCGGTCACCGACATGGTGGCCCGCAAGGCGCCCGGCACGATCGTCAACATCATCACCTCGTCGGCGCACGGCGGTCAGCCGTTCCTCGCACCGTACGTCGCCGCCAAGGCCGGCCTGGTGGGCCTGACCCGCAACCTTGCGCACGCCCACCGCTGGGACCGGATCCGGATCAACGGCCTGAACATCGGCTGGACCGCGACGGAGGGCGAGGACGCCACCCAGCGCGCCTTCCACGACGCCGGCGACGACTGGCGCGAGCAGGCCGCGGCCAAGCTGCCGATGGGCAAGCTGGGCCAACCGGACGAGATCGCCGACTTCGTCGTGTTTCTGCTGTCCGACCGGTCCGGGGTCGTCACCGGGTCGGTGATCGACTGGGACCAGAACGTTCTCGGCGGCCTCGACTGAACCTCCCCCTCCGCTCGTTCCCGCACGCACCGCAAGGAGCCTCTTCCCCATGCGCATCGGAATCCTCGGCCTCGGCCGCATCGGCGCCTTCCACGCCGAGACCCTCTCCGGACTGGACGCCGTCGAGTCGCTCGTCGTCACCGACCCCTTCGCGGGCGCGGCCAAGGCCGCCGCCGAGCGGTTCGGCGCCGAGGTGGTGGACTCGCCCGAGGCGCTGCTGGCCGCCGGCGTGGACGGCATCGTGGTGGCGGCCGCCACCGACGCCCACCCCGCCCTGATCCTGGCCGGTGTCGAGGCCGGCGTCCCGGTCTTCTGCGAGAAGCCGATCGCCCGCACCATGACGGAGGGCGTGCAGGTCCTGAAGGCCGTGCGGGGCAGCGACGTGCCGATCCAGATCGGCTACAACCGCCGCTTCGACGCGGGCTTCGTGGCCGCGCGCGCCGCCGTCCAGGCGGGCGAGCTGGGCAAGCTGCACACGGTCCGTTCCACGACCCTGGACCCGGCGCCGCCCCCGGCCGCGTACGTCGCCGCGTCCGGTGGCATCTTCCGGGACTGCTCCGTGCACGACTTCGACATCATCCGCTGGGTGACGGGCCGTGAGGTCACCGAGGTGTACGCGGTCGGCGGCAACCGGGGCGCCGACTACATCAAGGCGGCCGGCGACGCCGACACCACCGGCGCGGTCCTCACCCTGGACGACGGCACCATCGCGGTGGTCTCCAACTCCCGCCACAACGCGCGGGGTTACGACGTCCGCATGGAGCTCCACGGCTTCACGGACTCGATCGCGGTCGGTCTGGACGACAAGCTGCCGCTGCGTTCGGTCGAGCCCGGCGTGACGTTCCCCTCGGGCGCCCCGCACGACTTCTTCATGGACCGCTTCACCGACGCCTACCGCGCGGAACTCACCGCGTTCACGGAGGTCGTGGCCGGCACCCGGCCCTCCCCCTGCACGGTCGAGGACGCCCTGGAGGCGGGCTGGATCGCCGAGGCCTGCACCCTGTCGCTCCAGGAGCACCGGCCGGTGACGCTCGCGGAGGTCCGGCAGGCGTGAACCAACGGCTACGGCGCCGGGCACGTGCCCGGCGCCGTAGCCGTGTCTCAGCCGCAGTAACGGATCAGCCACTCATCAGGGTTGTACGTGTCCCGCGCCGGGTCGGGGAGGGTGGCCGGCTTGGTCTCGACGGTGTCCTCGGGGCGTATCCGTTCGGGCAGCGCGCCGAAGCGGTGGCGGCGCACAAGCGCCGGGTCGGTCGCGTCCTGGGCCGTCTGCCGGGGTTCGGTGTGGTGTGTCATCTCGTCCTCCCGTCTGCGCGGGCGTCCCCCGTCGTCGTACTCAACGCCCGCGTGCCCACGGTTGGTTCCCGGCCGCCTCCTGGCCGAATCCTGTCAGGCCCCACAGGACCGAAGGAACCGCCGCGTCCGCACCGCGATCGGCAGGGGCCTGTCCGGTTCGCAGGGATACATGTCCTGCTCGACGATCGCGAACAGCTCCACGCCCAGCTGTTGCGCCGCCTCCAGGACGGGCTCCAACTCGGGTACGCCGGACGGCGGTTCGCACATCACGCCCCGCTGCACCGCGGGCCCGAACGGCACCCCGTTCGCGACCACCTCGGCGAGGATGTCCGGGTCGACCTGCTTGAGGTGCAGATAGCCGATGCGCTCGCCGTAGGTCTCGATGAGCTTGACGCTGTCGCCGCCGCAGTAGGCGTAGTGCCCGGTGTCCAGGCAGAGGTTGACCAGCTCGCTGTCGGTCGAGTCCAGGAAGCGTTCGACGTGGTCCTCGGTGTCGATGTGGGTGTCGGCGTGCGGGTGGACCACGATGTCGAGGCCGTAGGTCTCCTTGACCTCGTGGCCGAGCCGTTCCATGCCCTTGGTCAGGTGGGCCCACTGCTCGGCGGTCAGCTCCGGCGGTTCCAGGATCTCGGCGGTCTTGTCGTCCCGCCAGAAGGAGGGGATGACCACCAGGTGCCGCGCACCCATCGCCCGGGTGAGCGCGGCGACCTGGCTGACATGGGCCCAGGTCTCCTCCCAGACGGAGGGGCCGCGGTGCATGCCGGTGAAGACCGTGCCCGCGGAGACCGACAGGTCGCGCCGGGCCACCTCGTCGCGGAGCCGGGCGGGGTCGGTGGGGAGGTAGCCGTAGGGGCCGAGTTCGATCCACTCGTAGCCGGCCTCGGCGACCTCGTCGAGGAAGCGTTCCCAGGGCACCTGCCGGGGGTCGTCGGGGAACCAGACGCCCCAGGAGTCGGGGGCCGAGCCGACCCGGATACGGTCCAGCGGAGTGGGGACGGCCATGGTCAGGGGGTTCCTTCCGGAGCGGGTGCGACGGGCGCGGTGAGGTCGTCCTCCTCGGGGAGTTCCTCGGTGTCGACACCGCGTACCTGGGCCAGCTCGTGCTTGAGGGCTGCGAGTTCGGCGCCGCCGGCCATGTGGTTGGTCAGTTCCTCCAGGCTCACCTCGCTGCGGGAGGCGGACAGCTCCAGGGTGCCCAGGCGCAGCACGCTGAAGTGGTCGCCGACCATGTAGGCGTGGTGGGGGTTGTGGGTGATGAAGATGACGCCGAGGCCGCGGTCGCGGGCGGCGGCGATGTACTTCAGCACCACCCCGGACTGCTTGACGCCCAGCGCGGCCGTCGGCTCGTCCAGGATGAGGACGCGGGCGCCGAAGTAGACGGCGCGGGCGATGGCCACGCACTGGCGCTGGCCGCCGGAGAGGGTGCCGATGGGCTGTTCCAGATCGTCCAGGACGATGCCCATGTTGCGCAGTTCCTCGTCCGCCGTGGCCTTCATCCGGGCGATGTCCAGGCGCCGGACCGGCCAGGGTCCCTTGGTCATCTCCGAGCCGAGGAAGAAGTTCCGCCAGACGGGCATCAGCGGGACGGTGGCCAGGTCCTGGTAGACCGCCGCGATGCCCTTGTCGAGAGCCTCGCGGGGGGTGGAGAAACGCACCGGCCGACCGTCGACGAGGAACTCGCCCTCGGTGTGCTTGTGCAACCCCGAGACGATCTTGATGAGGGTGGACTTGCCCGCGCCGTTGTCACCGAGCACGCACGTCACCTGGCCGGCGTGCACCTTCAGGTCGACGCCGTGCAGGGCGCGGATGTTGCCGTAGGACTTGCCCGCCTTGCGCAGCTCGACCAGCAGCCCCTCCGAGGCGGGCGGCGTGTCCTGGACAACGGTGCCGTGGGTCTTGTTGTCAGTCATCGGTTACCTCCGGGTCGCGGTGCGCCGGACCCACAGATTGATCAGGACGGCGCCGAGCAGCATCACGCCCAGGAAGGCCTTGAACCAGTCGGGGTTCCAGCCGGCGTAGACGATGCCCTGGTTGACCATGCCGAACATGAACGCCCCGAAGACCGGGCCGATCGCCGAGCCGGAGCCGCCGGTGAGCAGACAGCCGCCGATCACCGCCGCGGCGATGTAGATCAGCTCCTGACCCACGCCCTCGCCGGACTGCACGGTGTTGAAGGAGAACAGGTTGTGCATGCCGACGAACCAGGCGCCGAGACCGACGAGCATGAACAGCGAGATCTTCGTGAACGTCACCGGGACACCGACCGCCCGGGCGGACTCCTTGTTGCCGCCGACGGCGAAGATCCAGTTGCCGTACTTGGTGCGCAGCAGCACCCAGGTCGCCAGGGCCGCGAAGACCAGCCACCACACCACGGTGATCTTCACCTCGACCCCGCCCACCTCGAACGAGGACGCGAAGATCTTCTTCGCCTGGCCGAAGCCGTCCATGTCGCTGATGTCGTCGGTGGCCACATTGCTGGTGACCAGCTTGGTCACGGCCAGGTTCGCGCCCTGGAGGATCAGGAACGTACCCAGGGTGATCAGGAAGCTGGGCAGGCCGGTCCGGACCACCAGCCAGCCGTTGAAGAAGCCGATCGCGAGCGAGACGACCAGGGCGACGATCACGCCTGTCCACACGTTCAGGGTCAGCTGGTAGCTGAGCATGCTCGCGGTGAGCGCCGAGGAGATCACCGCGACGCCGGACGAGAGGTCGAACTCGCCGCCGATCATCAGCAGGGCCACCGGCAGGGCCATGATCCCGATGGTCGAGGACTGGTAGAGGATCGTGGCCATCGAGCCGCCCTGGCGGACCGTGGGCGCGACGATCAGGAAGAAGACCAGCACGGCGGCGGCGCCGAGGAAGACGCCCACCTCGGGGCGGGCCAGCAGCCGCAGCGCCAGCGGGCGCCGCGCGGTACGCCCGTCCTGCTCCTTCGGGCCGGACGCCGGCGGCCTGCCGAGGGCCGGTTCAGCCTGCTGGGCCATGCTCATCACCGGGTCCCCTTCGCGGCGAACTGCGCGACCTTGTCGACATTGGACTTGTCGACGAAGGCCGGGCCGGTCAGCACCGGCTGGACCCCGCCGCCGCTGTAGTTGCCGTTGTACTTGTAGAGCCACAGGGAGTCGACCGCCAGGTATCCCTGCAGGTAGGGCTGCTGGTCGACGGCGAACTCGATGGAGCCGTCACGGACGGCCTTCACCAGGTCCTTGTTCAGGTCGAAGGTGGCCACCTTGGCCTTGCTGCCCGCGTCGCCCACCGACTGCACGGAGGTGAGGGCGAAGGGGGCGCCGAGGGTGACGACGGTGTCGATGGCGCTGTCCTGCTTCAGCTTGGCCGTGATCGTCGACCGCACGGACGGCATGTCCGTGCCGTTCACATACAGCGTCTCAGTCGTGCCCTTGAACGTCTTCTTCACACCGTCGCAGCGCTGGGTGAGGCCCACGTTGCCCTGCTCCTGGATGACACAGACGATCTTCTTGGCGCCGGTCGTGTTGAGCTTGTCGCCGAACGCCTCGCCCGCCACGCTCTCGTCCTGCCCGAAGAACTCCAGCAGGCCGAGCTTCCTCCAGTCGCTCAGTCCCGAGTTCAGGCCCACCACCGGGATGCCGGCCTGCTCCGCCTTGCCGAGGACGTTCTTCATCGCGTCCGGCTTGGCGAGGGTGACCGCGATGCCGTCGACCTTCTGGTCGATCGCGTTCTGCACCAGGTTGGCCTGGTTGCCGGCGTTGGGGTCGGCGGAGTAGACGAGCTTGATGTTGTCCTTGGCCGCGGCGGCCTCGGCGCCCTTGCGGACGGTGTCCCAGAAGGTGTCGCCGGGTGCCTGGTGCGTGACCAGTGCGACGGTCATGCGCGGGGTGTTGGCCCTGCCCGCAGAGGCGTTCTGAGCCGCCTCCTCGGCCTTCTTGCCGCCGTGGCTGCTGGCGCAGCCGGCGAGGGTCAGGGCCGCCGCGGCGGCCACCGCCACGAAGGGGGCCAGTCTCCGGGAACGGGAGGGAGAAGAGCGGTCCATCTTTCCTGCACCTCACTGTGCGTGCGACGGGGGAAGGGACGCTGTTGCGTTGGGACGGGATCCAAGTCCGTGGCGAGCCCGCTGTCAATACTTTGTTAAGACATCATTTCAGAACGAGGTCCGAATGTAAGTACAAACCATTGACACCCTCACCTCCCCGGACCTACACCTGAGAGGCATGAGCCCAGTACACCGCACCGAGCAGCGAACGGCACCGGGTGATCGCGCGCTCGACCGGCTCGGCTTCACCCTGGACCGCACGAGCCCGGTTCCGCTGTACTACCAGCTCGCCCAGCAACTGGAGGCGGCCATCGAACACGGCACGCCGGCCCCGGGCAGCCTCCTGGGCAACGAGGTCGACCTGTCCGTACGGCTCGGCCTGTCCCGGCCCACCGTGCGCCAGGCGATCCAGTCCCTGGTCGACAAGGGCCTGTTGGTGCGCCGCCGCGGGGTGGGTACGCAGGTCGTGCACAGCAAGGTCAGACGGCCGCTGGAGCTCAGCAGCCTCTACGACGACCTGGAGTCGGCCGGACAGGAACCGACCACCCGGGTGCTGCGCAACGAACGGATCCCGGCACCGGCGGAGGTGGCCGCGGCCCTCGACCTCGCGGAGGGCGCCGAGGTCGCCGTACTGGAGCGGCTGCGCCGCACCCACGGCCGGCCGGTGGCGTTCCTGTGCAACTACCTGCCGGCCTCCCTGCTCGAACTCCCCACGGAACGGCTGGAGTCGACGGGCCTGTACCGCATGATGCAGGCCGCCGGGATCGTCCTGCACAGCGCCCGCCAGTCCATCGGCGCCCGCAGCGCGACGGCCGAGGAGGCGGCCCTGCTGGAGGAGAAGGAGGGCGCAGCCCTGCTCACCATGCGGCGCACCGCGTACGACGTCACGGGCCGGCCGGTGGAGTACGGCAGCCATGCGTACCGGGCGTCGCGGTACACCTTCGACTTCCAGCTGCTGGTCAGGACCTGAAACGCAACCACCCGCACATTCTTCAACAGAGTTGCAGGTGACGGTGACGATTACGTTTCGGGCAAGAGACACCCCAGCGCGACCCGGCCTATTGACTCATGAGCGGACATGGGGCTGTTATTACGCCACGATGTTCGGTCGAGTTGATTTCTGAGCGGTTTCGTCAACCTTTCGGTGATCAACTCATCCCCTTGACCGAGCCCTGGTATTCCTCAGGAGCCGCCATGCGCCTCTCCCCCTCCGGCCTTTCCGTCCCGGGTCCCAGCCGTCGTTCGATCCTGCGCGGAGCAGGCGGTGCCGCCCTGCTCACCGGTGCCGGCATACCCCTGCTGTCCGCCTGCGGAGGCAGCGGTTCCTCCTCCGACCCCAAGACGGTCACGCTCGGCTCCAACGCCTCGGACGCCGTGCCGAAGAAGGCCTTCGCGGACGTCTACGCGGCCTTCCAGAAGCAGTCCGGGATCACCGTGAAGGTGAACACGAAGGACCACAACACCTTCCAGGAGCAGATCAACTCCTACCTGCAGGGCACGCCGGACGACGTGTTCAACTGGTTCGCCGGGTACCGCATGCAGTTCTTCGCGGCCAAGGGTCTCGCCTCGCCGGTCGACGACGTGTGGCAGAAGATCGGGGACAACTTCCCCGACGCGATGAAGAAGCTCAGCAAGGGCGAGGACGGCAAGTACTACTTCGTGCCGCTGACGACGTACCCCTGGGCGATCTTCTACCGCAAGAGCGTCTTCCAGCAGCACGGCTACAAGGTCCCCGCCGGCTGGGACGAACTCGTCGCGCTGTGCAAGCAGATGAAGAAGGACGGCCTGGTCCCGATCGCCTTCGGCGACAAGGACGCCTGGCCGGCGATGGGCACCTTCGACCAGATCAACTTCCGCCTCAACGGCTACGACTTCCACGTCCAGCTGATGGCGGGCAAGGCCGCCTGGACCGACGCCAAGGTGAAGGCCGTCTTCGACCACTGGGCCGAGCTGCTCCCCTACCACCAGGACGGCTTCATGGGCCGTACCTGGCAGGACGCCGCACAGACGCTGGTGGCGAAGAAGGCCGGCATGTACCTCCTCGGCTCCTTCGTGGCCCAGCAGTTCACCAACAAGGCCGACCTGGACGACCTCGACTTCTTCCCCTTCCCGGAGATCAACTCCGCGTACGGCCAGGAGACGGTCGAGGCGCCGACCGACGGCTTCATGGTGAGCAAGTCCCCGAAGAACCACGACGGCGTGCTGAAGCTGCTGGAGTACCTGGGCAGCCCGGCGGCCGAGGAGCTCTACCTCAAGGGTGACCCGAGCGTGGTGGCCGCCTCCAGCAAGGCCTCCACCTCCACCTACTCGGCGCTGCAGAAGAAGGCGTTCGAGATGATCGGCGGCGCCAAGAACCTCACGCAGTTCATGGACCGTGACTCCCGCCCCGACTTCACCTCCACGGTGATGCAGCCGGGCCTGCAGAAGTTCCTCCAGAACCCCAAGGGCGTGGACAGCCTGCTGTCGTCCATCGAGCGCCAGAAGAAGACGATCTTCGCGTCCCAGTGAGCGGCCCGATGACGACCGATACGACGACCAAGTCCCCGGAAGCGGCCGCGGTGCCGCCTCCGGGCGCCTCGCCCGCGCGCACGCGGGCCACACACGGCCACCGCCGTCTGCTGACCCGCCGTGACCGGTTCACGCTCGCCCTGATGGCGGGCGTGCCGACGATCCTGCATGTGCTCCTGGTGTGGGTCACCGCCATCGCCTCGATCTTCCTCGCCTTCACCACCTGGGACGGCATCGGGTTCGACTCGATCAAATGGGTGGGCCTGGACAACTTCAAACAACTCTTCAACGACAACCCGCAGTTCTGGCCGGCCGTCCAGCACAACGTGATCTGGTTCGTGGTACTGATCCTGATCCCGACGCCGTTCGGCCTGTTCCTGGCCGTGCAGCTGGACAAGCGGATCCGCTTCAGCCGGGTCTACCAGACCGCGTTCTTCCTGCCGGTCGTCATCTCGATGGCCTGCATCGGCTTCGTCTGGCAGCTGGTCTACAACCCCGACACCGGCCTGATCAACAGCATCATCGGGGCCAACAAGCCGGGTCACTACATCGACTGGATCGGCGACCCGCACCTCAATCTGTGGGCGATCCTGATCGCCGCGTCCTGGCGGCACACCGGCTACATGATGATCCTGTACCTGGCCGGTCTGAAGAGCGTCGACCCGTCACTGCGGGAGGCCTCCGCGCTGGACGGTGCGGGCGAGTGGCAGACCTTCAAGAGCGTCATCTTCCCGACCCTGCGCCCGACCAACACGGTCGTGCTGGTCGTCACCATCATCGAGGCGCTGCGCGCCTTCGACCTGGTCTTCGTCTTCAACAAGGGCGCCCAGGGCACGGAGTTGCTGTCGATCCTGGTCACCAACAACATCATCGGCGAGTCCAGCCGCATCGGTTACGGCTCCGCCATCGCCGTCGTCCTGCTGGTGATCTCCCTCGCCGTGATCATCCCCTATCTGATCGCCACCTTCCGGAAGGAGCGGCGCGCATGAGCAGCACCTCTGTGCCGCTGGAGCGGCGCGCCCCCATCCGCCCGGCCCGCGTCCTGCTGCACGTCTTCCTCGCCGGTACGGCGCTGGCGTGGCTGGCCCCGCTGCTGTGGGCGATCTTCTCGGCGCTGCGGCCGTACAGCGAGACCAGCGCGAAGGGCTATGTCTCCTGGCCGGACAAGCTGACCTTCGAGAACTTCACGAACGCGTTCAAGCAGTCGGACATGCTGCACTACTTCGGCAACACGCTGGTCATCGCCGTGCCGGCCGTGCTGCTGATCCTGTTCCTGTCCTCCTGTGTGGCGTTCTACGTCAGCCGGTTCGACTTCCGCCTCAACCTCGCCCTCCTGCTGGTCTTCACGGCCGGCAACCTGCTCCCGCAGCAGGTCATCATCACCCCGCTGTACCGCCTGTACCTGCTGACGGACCTGCCGGGCATCACGCAGAGCGGCAAGCTGTACGACTCCGCGCTCGGCCTGGTCCTCATCCATGTGGCGTTCCAGTCCGGGTTCTGCGCGTTCGTGCTGAGCAACTACATGCGCTCGCTGCCGCACGAGCTGACGGAAGCCGCGCTGGTCGACGGCGCCTCTGTCTGGCGGCTGTACTGGCAGATCACCCTGCCGCTGTGCAAGCCGGCGATGGCGGCCCTGGCGACCCTGCTGTCGATCTGGATCTACAACGACTTCTTCTGGGCCCTCGTCCTGATCTCGACGGGTGAGAACATGCCGATCACTTCGGCCCTGAACAACCTCTCCGGCCAGTACTTCACCGACCCCAACCTGGTCGCCGCCGGCTCGCTGCTGACCGCGATCCCGACCCTGATCGTCTACTTCGCGCTCCAGCGCCAGTTCGTCAGCGGTCTGACGCTCGGCTCCAACAAGGGCTGAGCCGCGCACACGTGAAAGGGAACGAAGAAAACGCAGTGAAACCCACCCTGTCCGTCCCCGGTCTCGCCTACGGCGGCGACTACAACCCCGAGCAGTGGCCCGAGGAGGTGTGGGCCGAGGACATGCGTCTGATGCGCGAGGCCGGGGTGAACCTGGTCAGCGTCGGCATCTTCTCCTGGGCGCTGCTGGAACCGTCCGAGGGCGCGTACGACTTCTCGCACCTGGACAAGGTCCTCGGCCTGCTGCACGAGAACGGCATCGCCGCCGACCTGGCCACGCCCACGGCGGCGCCTCCGGCGTGGTTCTTCCGCGCCCACCCCGAGGCGCTGCCGGTCGACCGCGACGGCCGCACCCTCTCCTACGGCAGCCGGCAGACCTTCTGCCCGTCCTCCCCCGCCTACCGCGAGGCCGCCGTGCGCATCGCCGGCGCACTCGCCGAGCGGTACGCGGACCACCCGGCCGTCCGCATGTGGCACGTGCACAACGAGTACGGCTGCCACAACGCGGCCTGCTACTGCGACACCAGCGCGGCGGCGTTCCGCCGCTGGCTCCGGGCCCGCTACGACAACGACCTGGCCGCCCTCAACGACGCCTGGGGCACCCGGTTCTGGAGCCAGTGGTACGACGACTGGGAGGAGATCCTGCCGCCGCGCGCCACCGGCGCCGTACCCAATCCGACCCACCAGCTGGACTGGCGGCGCTTCTGCTCCGACGAGCTGCTGTCGCTGTGCACGGCGGAGCGGGAGGTGCTGCGGACCGCCGCCCCCTCGATCCCGGCCACCACCAACTTCATGGTGATGTTCAACTTCGACGCGCTCGACTACTGGCGGTGGGCCCCGGAGCTGGACATCGTCTCCAACGACCACTACCTGATGTCCACCGACCCGGCGTCGGAGATCGACATCGCGCTGAGCGGCGACCTCACCCGTTCCCTGGCGGGCGGCGCCCCATGGCTGCTGATGGAGCACTCCACCGGCGCGGTGAACTGGCAGCCCGTCAACCGCGCCAAGAAACCGGGTGAGTTGCGCCGTAACGCCCTCGCCCATGTGGCCCGCGGCGCGGACGGCATCGCGTACTTCCAGTGGCGGCAGTCGAAGGCCGGTGCCGAGCAGTGGCACTCGGCCATGGTGCCGCACGCGGGTACCGACAGCCGGATCTGGCGGGACGTGGTCCGACTGGGCGCGGATCTACGGGCGTTGGCGGAGGTGCGGGGCAGTACGACCCCGGCCGAGGTGGCGGTCGTCTGGGACTGGGACGCCCGCTGGGCGCTGGAGCTGCCCTCCCAGCCGAGCGGCGAGCCGCGCTACGCGGACCTGGTCCGGTCCTGGTACGAGCCGCTGTGGCGCTCCAGCGTGCCCGTGGACTTCGTACGCCCCGACGCGGACCTCTCCGCCTACCGCCTGGTCCTTGCCCCGAATCTGTACCTGGTCGACGACGCGGGTGCGGCGAACCTGTCGGCGTTCGCCGAGCGCGGCGGCACCCTCGCCGTGGGCTTCCACAGCGGGGCCGTGGACGAGAACTGCCATGTGCGGCTCGGCGGTTACCCCGGGGCGTTCCGCGAGGTGCTGGGCGTCCGCTCGGACGAACCGTTCCCGCTGCTGCCCGGCGAGCGGGTCGCGCTGTCCGGTGCGGTGCCGGAGGGGGCGACGGGCACGCTGTGGTCGGAGCGGCTGCGGCTGGACGGCGCGGAGCCGGTGGCCTCGTACGCGGACGGCCCCCTGTCCGGCGTCCCCGCGGTGACCCGCCGCCCGCACGGCACGGGCGCCGCCTGGTACCTGGCCACCCTGCCCGACCCGGACACCCTGTCCGCCCTCCTGGACCGCATCCGGGGCGAGGCGGGCGTGGAACCGGTGCGCACGGCCCCGCCCGGCGTGGAGGTGGTCCGCCGGCGCGGCCCGGAGGCGGACTACCTGTTCGTCATCGACCATGCCGGCCGGGGTGCCGAACTCCCGGTCGCACCGGGCTCGTCGGAGCTCCTCAGCGGCAAGCGGACACCGGGCACGGTCACGGTCGCACCGGGCGATGTGGCAGTGGTACGGGAGCCGCGCCCGCGGTGACCTTCATCGGCGCTCCGGCTCCGCAGGGGCGTACGTGACACGGCCGACACCGTCCACCCGCCGCCAAACGATCGAAGGCCCTGTCTCGCTGATGCGAAACAGGGCCTCTGACCTGCGACTATGGAGAGAACTCCCAGTCGGGACGACAGGATTTGAACCTGCGACCCCTTGACCCCCAGTCAAGTGCGCTACCAAGCTGCGCCACGTCCCGATGCGCTCACTCGCGGTGACCCGCGTGATCGCGCGAACAGAACTTTACCCCACGTCCGGGGGTGGGCCGAAGAGGGCCTTGGGGTGGCGGGGGACAATCGGGGTATGACGAAGGCCGGCGCATCGGATGCCAGGGACAGGGACGCGGACGGGCGGGCACGCAATGCACGGCCCCGGGACGGGCTCGGACGGCCGCTGCCCTACGGTGCGGAAGGTGTGCCCCGGCAGCCGGAGGGTGTCGTCAGGGTCCCGCGGGAGACCGTCGCCGAGGCGCAGGCGCTGCTGGACTCGGGGAGGCCGTTCCACGCCCACGAGGTGTTCGAGGACGCCTGGAAGTCGGGGCCCGCGGAGGAGCGCACGCTGTGGCGTGGGCTGGCCCAGCTCGCGGTGGGGCTCACCCACGCGGCGCGTGGCAACGCCGTGGGCGGGGCCCGGCTGCTGCGGCGGGGTGCGGGGGCGCTCGGGGCTTGGGAGGCGGAGCGGGGCGAGGACCGGCCGTACGGGATCGATCTCGCCGGGCTCGTCCGCTGGGCACGGGAGCTGGCCGGGCGGGTGGAGCAGGAGCGCGCACCCGTGGACGCGCGGGAAGAGGCGCCCCGGCTCGGTCCGTGACGGGTACCCGGAGGCCCCCGCTCCGTGTCCTGACCGGCGTGTCGTCGCCGTGCGTGTGGACGCGGTGCGCTCGCTGTCAGTGGGATGCGGCAGACTCGGGGCGTGCGAAAGATTCATGTCATCGGTATCGGCGCGGGCGACCCGGAGCAGCTGACGCTGCAGGCCGTCAGGGCGCTGCGGAGCACGGACGTGTTCTTCCTGCTCGACAAGGGCGAGGTGAAGAGCGATCTCACCCAGCTCCGCCGGGACATCCTGGACGCGCATCTGCCCGAGGGGTCGTACCGGGTGGTGGAGGCCCGCGACCCGGAGCGGGACCGTAAGGCGGGCGGGTCGGCGTATTCGCCGGCGGTGGAGGACTGGCGCAGCGCCCGCGCCGGGATCTACGAGCAGCTGATCGCCGAGGAGCTCGGGGAGGGCAGCACCGGCGCCTTCCTGGTGTGGGGCGATCCCGCGTTGTACGACAGCACGCTCGGGATTCTGCAGGAGGTGCTGGAGCGCGGCGCGGTCGCGTTCGAGTACGACGTCATACCCGGCATCAGCAGCGTCTCCGCCCTGGTCGCCCGGCATCGTACGGGCCTGAACCGGGTGGCGCGGCCGGTGCAGATCACCACCGGTCGGCGGCTGGCCGAGGGGTTCCCGGAGGGGGTGGACGACGTGGTGGTGATGCTGGACGCGCACCAGGCCTTCCGGAAGTACGCCGGGGAGGACATCGACATCTACTGGGGCGCGTACATCGGCACGGACGACGAGATCCTCGTCTCCGGCCCGATCGCCGAGGCCGGTCCGCGCATCGAGCGGGTGCGGGCCGAGGCGCGCGAGCGCAAGGGCTGGATCATGGACACGTATCTGCTGCGCAGGAACCCCGACGATCAGTGAACCCGGGCGATCAGTAGGGGGGCGGCACTCGGGCGGCCCGTCCCGCATGCGGCACTGGTCCACCCACCGATGGTGACCGGCCTGCTGATCGCGTCCATCTTCAGCGGCACCCTCGTCAGCAGGACCGGGCAGTACCGGGTCTTCCCGATCGGGCCGCGCCCGCGCCGGAGTCGAGCGCCGCGTAGGGAAAGCCGGGTGATCGGGGTGCGGGCACCGGTCAGCGTCCGTGGCTGAGGCCGAGGCGGTCCAGTACGCCCGCCACGTCGGGCACCGCCGTCACGCCCCGCGGGAGCGGGGGGCGGCGTACGACGACCACGGGCACGGCGAGTTCGCGTGCGGCCGTCAGCTTCGCGGCCGTCGCCTCACCGCCGCTGTCCTTGGTCACGAGGACCTCGATGCGGTGGGCGCGCAGCAGTTCCCTCTCCCCGGCCACCGTGAACGGCCCGCGCGCGAGGACCAGTTCGGTGTCCGGCGGCACGGGCGGCTCGGGGGGTTCCACCGAGCGGACCACGAAGTGCAGGTCCGTGAGGTGGGCGAAGGCCGCGAGGCCCAGGCGTCCGGTGCTCAGGAAGACCCGGTGGCCGAGGCCGGGCAGTGCCTCGGCGGCGCCGGCCAGGGACGGGACGTCGTACCAGCGGTCGCCGGGGACCGGCCGCCAGCCGGGGCGGCGCAGGGCGACCAGGGGAACTTCCGTGACCGCCGCCGCACGGGCCGCGTTGGCCGTGATCGCCTCGGCGAAGGGGTGGGTGGCGTCGACCAGGGCGTCCACGTGGTGGGTGCGAAGCCAGTCGGCGAGGCCCTGCGCACCGCCGAAACCGCCGCTCCTCACCTCGCCCGCCACGGCTCCCGGCCGTGCGACCCGGCCGGCCAAGGACGTGGTGACCCGGACCCCCGGCCGGGCGGCGAGGTCGGCGGCGAGGCGGCGGGCCTCGGTGGTGCCGCCGAGGATCAGGACGTGCGCGGGCATAGGGGTGAGCGTACGAGGTCGTACGGTCCGGTCCGGCGTCCGGGTCGCTACGGTCTCGGTCAAGGAGTTCATGAGGTCGGTGACGTCAGAGAGGGCAGGGGAGTCATGGAATCCGTGCGTGCCGTGCTGATCGACATCGACGGTGTCCTCACCGTCTCCTGGAAGCCGCTGCCGGGTGCGGTGGAGGCGCTGCGGAGCATCCGCGGGTCCGGGCTGGGGGTGGCGCTGGTGACGAACACGACGTCCCGGACCCGGGCGTCGATCGCCGAGACACTGAACGGCGCCGGTTTCGACGTGAGCGCCGGGGACGTCCTCACCGCGCCCTCGGTCACCGCCGCCCATCTGGCCGAGCACTTCCCGGGCGCCCGCTGCTGGCTGCTCAACAGCGGGGACATCGCGGAGGACCTCGGTGACGTCATGCTCGTGGACGACGATCCCGAGGTGGTCGTGTTCGGCGGTGCCGGGCCGGAGCTGGACTACGCGGCGCTCGACCGGGCATTCGGGTTCCTGCAGCGGGGCGCGCGGCTGGTGGCCATGCACCGCAATCTGTACTGGCGGACCGACGCGGGGCTGCAGCTCGACTCGGGGGCCTTTCTGCTCGGGCTGGAGAAGGCGGCCCGGGTGGAGGCGGAAGTGACGGGCAAACCTGCGCGGGCGTTCTTCGAGGCGGCGCTGGCCCGGCTCGGGACCGCCGCCGGGCAGGCGCTGATGGTGGGCGACGACGTGGAGTCGGACGTGCTCGCGGCGCAACGGGCCGGGCTGACCGGGGTGCTGGTGCGGACGGGGAAGTTCGAGCAGGAGACGCTTCAGGGCGCGAGCGGCACGCCCGACCATGTCCTGGACTCCTTCGCGGACCTCCCGGCGCTGCTGGGGCTGGGCTAGCGGAGTAGCAGCTGCACTCCGCCCACGATCGTCGCCGCGATCACGAGTTGTTCGAAGAGTCGCTGGTTGATCCTGCTCACAGCCCATGTGCCGAACAACGCACCGGGCACGACGAACACCGCGAGCGCGGCGTCAAGGAGCAGCGAACGGCCGTCGATCAGGCCCAGGCCCGCGCTGAACGGCACCTTCGAGACGTTCACGATGAGGAAGAAGAACGCCGAGGTGCCGAGGAAGCCGAGCTTCCGGAAGCCCGCCGACAGCAGGTACAGCGACATCACCGGGCCGCCCGCGTTGGCGACCATCGTGGTGAACCCGCCGAGCACGCCGTACGAGCGGGCTTTGGCGCGGCCGGTCGGGGTGGTGACCGCCTCCGGCGCGCCCGCGGCGTCCGCCGTGCGCCGCCGCCACAGTGTGACCCCGGCCATCAGCAACAGGATCGCGCCGATCGAGATCCGTACGATCCCGTCGTCGGCCCACATCAGGAACAGCGTGCCCACCACGACTCCCGCCGCGACGGCCGGGAACAGCCGCCAGAGGGTGGGCCAGTGGGCGTGCCGCCGGTAGGTGAGGACGGCGAGCACGTCACCGGCGATCAGGACGGGCAGCAGGACGCCGGTGGAGGCGCGGGCGGGCAGGACGGCCGCGAAGATCGCGAGGCTGACCGTGTTGGCCCCGCTCACCGCGGTCTTGGAGAAGCCGACGAGGAGGGCCGCGAGGGCGAGCGCCGCGAACCCCGAGCCGGATATGTGCCAGAGCGTCATCGTGTTCATGCGGGGACCGATGTTATGTCCGGACAAGCCTCCGGCGTAAGGACCGTCTCGCCAGGTGACCACTGCCGCCCGCTCTGCCCGGCCGGCTGTGCCCAGTCCGCTACGCCTGTTCGGCGTACTGCGCCCGGAGTTCCCGCTTCAGCACCTTCATGCTGGGCCCGAGCGGCATCGCGTCCGTGAACTCCACGCGGCGCGGGTACTTGTGCCGGCCGAGGTGTTCCCTGGACCACTCGGTGATCGCGGCGGCGTCGGGGGCGGTGCCCGGGGCCGGTACGACGACGGCGCAGACCTCCTCGCCGTGCAGTTCGTCGGGCAGGCCGATGACGGCGACCTGGGCGATGGCGGGGTGGCGCATGAGGACCTCCTCGACCTCCCTCGGGTACACGTTGTAGCCGCCGCGGATGATGACGTCCTTCTTGCGGTCGACGATCCTGAGGAAGCCCTCGTCGTCCTTGGTGCCGAGGTCGCCGGTGCGGAACCAGCCGTCGACCACGGCTTCGGCGGTGGCCTCGGGCCGCCCCAGGTACCCGGAGAAGACGTTGTGCCCCCGGATGACGACCTCGCCCAGCTCGCCGGGCGGCAGCAGTTCGATACGGCCCTCCACTTCGGCGCGGGCGACCTCCACGTCGACGCCCCACAGCGGGTGGCCGATGGTGCCGGCCTTCGTGCCGAACAGCGGCTGGTTGACGGTGGCCGTCGGCGAGGTCTCCGACAGCCCGTACCCCTCGTAGACCGTCGCGCCGAACGCCTCCTCGAACCGCTCCATTACGGCGACGGGCAGCGAGGCCCCGCCGGAGATGCACACGCGCAGCTCGGGCAGCCGGTCCGCCTGCGCCGCTGCCGCCGCGAGGGCGACGTACATGGTCGGCACGCCGTGGAAGGTGTTCACCCGCTCCTGCACCATCAGCTCGATGGCGCGGGCCGCGTCGAAGCGGGGCAGCAGCACGAGTGTGGCGCCCGCCCGCCAGGTGGAGTTGAGCGACACCGTCTGGCCGAAGGCGTGGAACAGGGGCAGCGCGCCGAGGGCGATGTCGTCGCAGCGGATGTCGTTGGCGTCGAAGGCGTTGACCGTCGCGTTCATCACGATGTTGAAGTGGCTGAGGACCGCGCCCTTCGGGACGCCGGTGGTCCCGCTCGTGTAGAAGATCACCGCCGGGTCGTCGGCGGCACGGGTGGCGTACGACGGCAGGGGCTCGGCGTCCGCGGCGAGCTTATCGAACTCCTCGCCGAGCACGGCCACTTGGACGCCGGTGGCCTCGGCTGCGGCCCGGCCGGTGGCCGCCTGCCCGGGGTGGACGAGCAGCAGCCTCGCCCCGCTGTCCCTCAGCACGTGCTCGACCTCACCGGCCGACAGCAGCAGGTGCACGGGCACGACGACCCCGCCCGCGGCGGCGATCGCGTAGTAGGCGAGGGGGAACTCGGCGGTGTTGGGGGCCATCAACGCCACCCGGTCGCCCGGCCGTACACCGAGACCGGTGAGCGCACCCGCCTGGGCCAGGGCCCCGCGCCACACCTCGGCGAAGGTGAGCCGCAGGTCCCCCTCGACCAGGGCGGTCTTGCCGGGACGGCGCCTGGCGTTCTCGGCGAGGATGGTGGCGACGGACAGGGTTGCCATGGAGTACTGCTCCGTTTCCTAGCTGCGGCTCGACCGACCGGATCCCCCGTTGGAAAAGCGTCAGTGCCTCTCGACCAGCACCGCACTCCCCTGCCCCACGCCCACGCACATGGTCGCAAGGCCCCGCTCCGCGCCCGTGCGCCGCATCCGGTGCAGCAGGGTCGTCAGGATGCGGGCGCCCGAGCAGCCGAGGGGATGGCCGAGGGCGATGGCACCGCCGGTCGGGTTCACCAGGCCGGGGTCGATGCCGAGCTGGTCGACGCAGGCCAGGGCCTGGGCCGCGAACGCCTCGTTGAACTCGGCCTCCTGGACGTCACCGATGTCCCAGCCGGCCCGGGCCAGCGCCTTGCGGGTGGCGGGCACGGGGCCGATGCCCATCACGTCCGGGTGGACCCCGGCGGAGGCGCCCGCGACATAGCGGCCGAGGGACTCCAGACCCAGCTCGTTCAGGGCTTCCTCGCTGACCAGCAGCAGCCCGGCCGCGCCGTCGTTCATCGGCGAGGCGTTGCCCGCGGTGACCGTACCGCCCGGGCGGAAGACCGGCTTCAGCCTCGACAGCTTCTCCAGCGAGGTGTCCTCGCGGACGCACTCGTCCTGCTCCACCACGATGCCGTCCGGGCGCTCCACGGGCAGGAGTTCGTCGTCGAAGTGGCCGTTCTTCCGTGCGGCGGCGGCCAGTTGGTGGCTGCGCAGGGCGAACTCGTCCTGCCGTGCGCGGGAGATGCCGTACCGCTCGGCGACCTCCTCGGCGGTCTCGCCCATGGAGAGCAGGCTGTGCAGCTCCTTCATCGCCGGGTTGACCAGGCGCCAGCCGAGGCGGGTGTCGTGGGTCTCGATGCGCTGCGGCAGTGCCTCGTCGGGGCGGGGCAGTACGAAGGGGGCGCGGCTCATGGACTCGGAACCGCCCGCGATCACGATCTCGGCCTCGCCGGCGGCGATGGTGCGGGCGGCGGTGGTGACCGCTTCGAGTCCGGAGGCGCACAGCCGGTTGACGGTGGCGCCGGGCACGGACTCGGGGAGCCCGGCGAGCAGGGCGGCCATCCGGGCGACGTTGCGGTTGTCCTCGCCCGCCTGGTTGGCCGCGCCCCAGTAGACGTCGTCGATCCGGGCCGGGTCGAGCCCGGGCACCTCGGCCACCAGGTGGCGGATGACGGTGGCCGCCAGGTCGTCGGGCCGGACGGCGGACAGGGCTCCGCGCAGCTTGCCGATGGGGGTGCGGCGGGCGGCCGCGAAGTGGACGGGACGCACGGCTTCGACTCCTGACCTACGACTGATCAACGACGCTGTCGACCAGAACACTTAATTAGCACTGCTAGTTTTGGACTATAGACCTCGGACCGGCCCGCTGGGAAGATCTCCCCGGACCTTCACCGAGTCAGCCGGAGGAGACATGCCCCCTGTGCGCGAGCACACCCTCGACGGCACCCGAGGCTCCGTCGCCGTACACGAGTGGCCGCACCCGGCACCGAGGTACCTGGCCCTGGTGGTGCACGGGTACGGCGAGCACGCGGGCCGGTACGACGAGCTCGCCGCCGTCCTCACCGCGCACGGGGCCGCCGTCTACGCGCCCGATCACCTCGGGCACGGCAGGTCGGCCGGGGAGCGGGTGGTGATCGAGGACTTCGAGGACGTGGTCACCGATGTGCGCGGCGTGGCGGACCTCGCCCGGGCCGCGCACCCCGGCCTGCCGCTCGTCCTCGTCGGCCACTCCATGGGCGGACTGATCTCCGCCCGCTACGCCCAGCGGTACGGCGGCGAACTGAGCGCACTGGTCCTGTCCGGGCCGGTGATCGGCGCCTGGGAGCTGCCCGGGCGGCTGCTGGCCCTCCCCGAGATCCCGGACACCCCGATCAGCCCGGCCGCGCTCTCCCGGGACCCGGCCGTCGGTGCCGCCTACGCCGCCGATCCGCTGGTGTGGCACGGGCCCATGAAGCGGCCGACCCTGGAGGCGTTCGTGCGGACCCTCGAGACGGTCGCCCGGGACGGTGACGTCGGCGCGCTGCCGGTGCTGTGGCTGCACGGGGACGACGACCGGCTGGTGCCGCTGCCGGGCAGCCGGATCGGCGTGGAGCGGCTGGCCGGCGGCCGGCTGACCGAGCGGATCTTCGCCGGGGCGCGGCACGAGGTGTTCCACGAGACGGACAAGAAGGAGGTCTTCGCGGAGGTGGTCCGCTTCCTGGATCTGGCGCTGCCGCGCTGACCAGGCGCGTTTGCGCGCCTTCAGCCTGGATACCCGCGCCCCCGAGGCCAAAGCGAACGCAAGGACGACGGAAAGGGGCGAGGGGCTCATGACCGTGGTGAAGAGCACCCTCCCCGAGCAGGCACAACGTGTCGCCGGCAGCGCGCTGCAGGAGACGCTGGTGGATCTGCTCGGGCTGTCACTCATCGGCAAGCAGGCGCACTGGAACATCGTGGGACCGCGGTTCCGCTCGATCCACTTCCAGCTGGACGAGGTGGTCGCGACGGCACGGAGCTACTCCGACACCGTCGCCGAGCGCGCCGCCGCGCTGGGCGTCCCGCCGGACGGCCGGCCGGAGACCATAGCCGTGACCTTCGCGCTGCCCGGCACCAAGGACGGCTGGCTGCGCGACACCGAGGTCGTCGACCTGATGGTCTCGGCACTTCAGGAGGCGATCGGGCGGCTGCGCGAGCGGATCGCCATCACCGAGAAGCCCGATCCGGTGACCCAGGACCTGATGATGTCGATCACCGCCGACCTGGAGAAGCAGTACTGGATGTTCCAGGCCGAGAACTGGCCGCGCGACGACACCTGACCGGGGCCGGCACAGCCGTACGCGAAAGGGGAACCATGGTGCGGGACGCCGGCGAGCTGACCGAGCCCCTGCCCGATCAGGCGGGTCCACCGACCGGTCAGCACGTCCTCGCGATCCTCCAGAAGCGCCGTATGGACCTCACCGAGGACGACCTGCGCGTGATGCGGGAGGTCGTGGACACCGTCGGTGACCTGGTGGACATGGAGGAGGAGCCCGAGGCCGAGGACACCGGCCGCCGGCACCAGCTGATGACGCTGGGCCACGATCCGCTCAAGCCCTAGCCCTAGTCCTGGAGCCGCAGTCATGAACCGCGACGAACGAGTCGTACATGAGCTGCTGTCGGAGTACGGGCGGACCTATGCCGAGGAAGCGGGCATCAGGCTGAAGGACACCCCGCAGCCGCTGTACCGGCTGCTCGTGCTGGCCCTGCTGCTCAGCGCCCGGATCCGCGCCTCGGTCGCGGTGGCCGCCGCACAGGCCCTGCACGAGGACCACCTCGACAACCCGCGCCGGATGGCCGACGCCGACTGGCAGCAGCGGGTGGACGCGCTCGGCCGCGGCGGCTACCGGCGCTACGACGAGCGCACCGCCACCCAACTCGGCGACGGCGCCGAGCTGTTGCTGGACCGCTGGGGCGGGGACCTGCGCCGGCTGCACGAGGAGGCACACGGCGACACCGGTGAACTCAGGCGGCTGCTCCAGGAGGAGCCGGGGGTCGGCCCGGCCGGCGCCGACATCTTTCTGCGCGAGGCACAGCGCGTGTGGCCGGAAGTCGCGCCCTATCTGGACGCCAAGGCGCTCTCCGGGGCGCAGCGGCTCGGCCTGCCGAAGGACCCCGACCGGCTCACCGAGCTCGCCGGGGACACCGAACCGGCCGTCCTCGCCGCCGCGTTGGTGCGCGCCGCGCTCGACAAGGAGGTGGCCGAAGACTGTCTGCGCCGTGCGGCATGATCGTGTCAGACTGCTGCTCGCATCCGGTGGGCATCCGGTGCGGGAGAAGGAGCAGCACGTGACGGGGACCGAGCCGACCGCACCGCACATCGACACCACGCGGCCGCATCCGGCCAGGGTGTACGACTGGTTCCTGGGCGGCAAGGACAACTACCCCGTCGACGAGCGGCTCGGTCGGCAGATCGCGGCGGTGGACGGGGGCGGTGCGCCGCGGGCGGCCCGCGCCAACCGGGCGTTCATGCACCGGGTCACGCGCGCGCTCGCCGAGGACGGCATGCGCCAGTTCCTGGACATCGGCACCGGCATACCGACCGAGCCCAACCTGCACCAGGTCGCCCAGTCGGTGGTGCCCGACGCGCGGGTGGTCTACGTCGACAACGACCCGATCGTGCTGGCTCACGCGGGCGCGCTGCTGCGCGGCACGCCCGAGGGCGTGACGGAGTATGCGCAGGCCGACGCCCGCGATCCGCATGCCATCCTCGAACAGGCGGCCCGTGTCCTGGACTTCGGCCGTCCCGTCGCCCTGTCCCTGATCGCGCTGCTGCACTTCGTCGCCGACGAGGACGGCGCCCACGAGGTGGTGTCGACACTGGTCGAGGCGCTGGCGCCGGGCAGTTGTCTCGTGCTGTCGATGATGACGGCCGACTTCGAGCCGGAGAACGTCGAGAAGGGCATCGCCGCGTACGCGGCGGGCGGGGTGACGCTGGTCGCACGCTCCCGGGACGAGGTGGCCGCCTTCTTCGCAGGACTCGACCTGCTGGAGCCGGGCGTCGTCCCGGTCAACGCCTGGCGGCCCACTGGGGCCCCGAACGGCGCCGGCCCCATCTCGCTGTACGGCGCGGTCGCCCGAAAGCCCTGACACCCACCCGACCTCACCCCCCACCCGACACCCACCCGTACCTCACCCCCCACCCAGCGGAAACACCGCCCGTACCTCCCAGCCGTGCCCCGTGCGCGGTCCCGCGTGCAGGGTGCCGCCGAGGGCGGTGACCCGTTCGGCCAGGCCGACCAGGCCGAAGCCGCCGCCGTGCGCCGCGGCGGGGAGGCGGCTGCCGCCGCGGCCGTCGTCGCCGACCGTCACCTCCAGGCCGCCCCGGGACCGGCGCAGCCCGATGCGGATCTCGGCGGCGTCGGCCGCGTGCCGCCGTACGTTGGTCAGCGCCTCCTGCACCACGCGGAAGGCAGCCACCTGCACCTCGTGCGGGATGCCGGCATCGGCGAGGGCGGGATCGCGGTCGAGGGCGACCCGCTGTCCGGGGGCCGGGAAGCGGTCGGCCAGCTCGGCGACGCCCGCGAGATCGCCGACCGGGCGGTGACGGCCGCTCTCGGCACCGGTGTCGCGCAGCACGCCGACCGTGCGGCGCATCGACGCCAGTGCTTCGGTCGCCGCCTGCTCGATGCCGGCGAGGACGGGGTCCAGTTCCGCGGGCCGGTCGGCCGCCATCATGCGGGCCACCTGGGTCTGCACCAGGATCCCGGTGACATGGTGGGCGACGAAGTCGTGCAGGTCGGCGGCGATGGCCAGCCGCTCGGCGCGGCGGGTCTCCCCGACGGCGACGGTACGGCGGTAGTCGAGCGAGCGCAGATAGCCCGCGAGTCCCGCGACGACACCGACCAGGAGCAGCCCGACCGCGATGAAGCCGAACGTGTCGTCCGGCACGGACCGGCCCGTCCGCAACGGCGTCGCGAGCAGCGCCACCGCGTCGAGCAGCGCGCAGCCGGCGGCCCAGCGCGGCGGGCAGTGCCGTACGGCGACGAACAGCAGGCACAACAGGGCGACGACCTCACCGGGCCCGAAGGGGGCGGAATGGCCTGCCAGCAGGGTCCCGGCCGTGTAGAGGCCGGAGAGCAGCGCGGGTACCGCGGTGCGGACCTCGGGGCCGAGCCAGGCGGGCCGCCGGGCGGCCGGCCACAGCACCGCGGCGAAGGCGGCGACCAGCACGATGGTCACCGGCCACACGCTGTGGCCGGCGCCGCCGGTGGAGAGGACGTCGATGACACCGGCCGCGAGCAGTATCCCGACGGCGAAGCCCCGCAGGCAGCCCTGGGGGGAGACGGACTTCATGCCGATCACCGTAGACGCGGCCGGGCCCGGCGGGATCGGCCGAACGGCCGAGGGGCGCGGCCCGGCCGATGGCCGTACGGCCGAGGCGCGGGCCCGCGGGCGTGGGCGAGGGTGAGACCGCAGGTCACCCCTCGCCCTTCAGGAGTACGCGATGTGGAGCAGGTTCGTCATCGGGGTCATCGGCGCTGCCGTCGCCGTCACCGTGCTCGGGGCCGTCGGCACCCATGTGATCGCCGACCCCGAGTCCACCTCGCGGCTGGACGAGCACAGCACGGTCATGGTCGGCGGGCAGAGGGCGCTCGCCGCGGACGTCGTCGAGAGCCGCACCGAGCGCAGGTACCACCCGCTGCCCTGGGTCGGCACCAAGCTCTCCCGCGTCACCTGCCCGAGCGGTCTGAAGGCCGTCGCCGGGGCGAGCATCACCTGCACCGGCAGTAAGCCGGACGGCTCGACCGTCCACATCCCCGTCCAGGTGACCCGGGCCACGGACTCGGCTGTGACCTGGACCTTCGACCGCTGAGCGGCCGTAGCCGACCGGGGCTGTGCCGTACCCGACGGGGGCTCCGCCACCCGCGTCGGCCGGGCCGCCCCGCCGCTGCGGCATGATGCGGTCCATGAGCACCCCCGCCGCCAGTGCCCCGCCCATCCGGGTCCTGATCGCCGACGACCAGGCGATGGTCCGCACCGGCTTCCGGTTCTTCCTGGACGCACAGCCCGACATCACCGTGGTCGGTGAGGCCGCCGACGGCGAGGAGGCGGTGGCGCTGGCCCGCCGGCTGCGGCCGGACGTGTGCCTGCTGGACATCCGGATGCCCAAGCTGGACGGCCTGGCCGCGACCCGGCTGCTGGCCGGGCCGGGGGTCACCGATCCGCTGCGGGTGGTGGTGGTCACGACCTTCGACCTGGACGAGTACGTGTACGGGGCGCTGCGCGGCGGCGCCTGCGGCTTCCTGCTGAAGGACTCCGGGCCGACGCTGCTGGCGGAGGCGGTCCGCGCCGCCGCGGCCGGCGACTCGCTCGTCTCCCCGTCGGTCACCGTACGGCTGCTCAGGCATCTGACCGAGCCGGAGCGCGGCACCCCGCCCGGCCCGGCTCCCGCCCCGGTGACGGAACCGCTGACCGACCGGGAACTGGACGTCGTCCGGCTGGTCGCGGTGGGCCGGACCAACGCCGAGATCGCCGCCGAGCTGTATGTCTCGCTGTCCACGGTGAAGACGCACCTGTCCAGCGTGCAACTGAAGCTGGCGGCGCGGAACCGGGTGGAGATCGCGGCCTGGGCCTGGCGGCACGGGTACGCCCGCCCCGGCAGCTGAGTTACAGGCCGAGGAGGCGGGATATGGTCCGCAGCACGCCGTTGTCGTTGTTGGACGGGGCGAGGTGGCGGGCCCGGCGGACGACCTCCGGGTGGGCGTTCGCCATCGCGAAGGACCAGTCGGCGGCGTCGAGCATCTCCAGGTCGTTGAGGTAGTCGCCGAAGACCATGGTCTGCGCCGGTGTGATGCCGAGGGCCTGCTGGAGGCCGCGCAGCGCGGTGCCCTTGTCGGCGGTGCGGTTCATGACGTCCACCCAGTGCTCGCCGGAGACGACGACCTGGTGCGTGCCCGCGAAATCCGCCAGCGCCGGGGCGGTGGAGTGCTCGGCGGACCCGAAGTCGAACAGCGCGACCTTGATCACGTCGTCCTCGACGGCGGTGACGTCCTCGACGATCCGGTGCTCGACGTAGTACTTGCGCACCTCCGCCAAAAACGCCTCGTCGGCCCGCTCGACGTACGCCGCCCGCTTCCCGCACACCACGGCGCCGACGTCCACGCCGTCCGCGACCAGCCGCCGTACCGTGCGGGCCACCCCGGCGGCGACGGACCTGTCCAGGGTGTCGGAGCTCAGCTCCACGCCGTCGCGGACCACGTACGTGCCGTTCTCCGCGATGAACACCATGCCCTCGGCGACCTCCGCGAACTGCCGGGCCAGTGTGGCGTACTGGCGGCCGCTCGCCGGGCTGAACAGCACGCCGCGCCGGCGCAGTTCGGCGAGCATCGGCCACAGCCCGTCGGGGATCCGCTTGGCGTCGTCCAGCAGCGTGCCGTCCATGTCGGTGACGATCAACCGGATGTCGACGGGGCCGGCGGGCAGGCCGGGAAGGTCCAGGAGGGGTGTGGGCGTGGCGGGCATGTCCTGCTTCCGGTCGGGGACGGCGTACCGGTCCAGTGTTCCTCATGCGCCGGCCCGGCCCGGAGCGGCCCCGAACCGCCCACGGTAGGCGTTTCCCGGGACAGCGCGATCAACGGGCGGCACAATGACGGCGGAGACCCGCAACCGGAGAAGGGCGGCGACGTGACCGAGGGCCAGTCCCCGACGGGCGGACCGGGGAAGCTGAACACCTCCGTGGCGCACAACGCCCGGGTGTGGAACTACTGGATCGGCGGCAAGGACAACTACGAGGTCGACCAGCGGGTCGGTGAGCACGTCGCCGGGATGTTCCCGGTGATCCGGGAGGTGGCCCGCGCGGACCGGGAGTTCCTGGCCCGTGCCGTGCGGTTCGTGACCGCCGAGCGCGGGATGCGGCAGTTCCTGGACATCGGCACCGGCCTGCCGACGGTGGACAACACCCACGAGATCGCGCAGCGGATCGCCCCCGAGTCACGGATCGTGTACGTCGACAACGACCCGATCGTCCTCGTGCACGCCCGCTCGCTGCTCACCAGCTCCCCCGAGGGCGTCACCGACTACATCGACGCCGATGTGCGCGACCCGGACGTCATCCTGCAGGGCGCCGCCGAGACCCTGGATCTCGGCCGGCCGGTCGCGCTGATGATGCTGGGCATCCTGAACTTCGTCCTGGACACCGGCGAGGCCCGGGACATCGTGCGGCGGCTGATGGCGGCGCTGCCCCCGGGCAGCCACCTCGTCCTCACCCACCCGACCTACGACGCCGAGGTGGGCGGCGAGGGCAACCGGGCCGCGATGGAGTTCTGGAACGCCAACGCCACCCCGCCGATCACCGCTCGCAGCCGCGAGGAGATCTCCGGCTTCCTCGACGGCCTGGAGCTGGTCGAGCCGGGCCTGGTGCCCTGCTCGCAGTGGCGCGCCGGGTCGGCGTCCGCCGCCGTGGTGCCGCAGTACGGCGCGGTGGCCGTGAAGCCCTGAGCCGGCACCGGACGGACCCACGCCGAGGAGGACGTACAGCCCAGGAGGACGTACAGCCCAGCAGGACGCATGGCCGAGGAGGACGGATGACCACCCTTGCCGACCCCGTGCCCGGCGGGCGCCCGGAGGATCTGCGCCGGGTCGCCGGACTCATGGCGCGCCTGGCCGCCGAGGACGTGCGCGGGATCGTGCTGGCCTATGTGGACACCGCGGGCGTGTGCCGGGTGAAGACGATCCCGGCGGCGCGGCTGGAGGCGGCCGTGTCCTGGGGCGTCGGCATGTCCCCGGTGTTCGACACCTTCCTCGCCGGCGACTCGATCGTCACCACCGACGTCCTCGGCTCCCCGGACGGTGACCTGCGGCTCTATCCGGACCTGGACCAGCTGGTCACGCTGGCCGGGCAGCCCGGCTGGGCGTGGGCGCCGGTGGACCGGATCACCCAGGAGGGCGCCCGGCACCCCGGCTGTGCCAGAACCTTTCTGCGCCGGATCGTCGCCGACGCCGCCGAACGGCACGGCCTCACCTTCAAGGCGGCGATCGAGGTCGAGTGGGCGGTCGGGCTCGGCTCGGCGCCGCCCGGGGAGTTCGTGCCGGCGGTGTCCGGACCGGCGTACGGCGCGATCCGGCAGGTCGAGCTGAGCGACTGCACCGCCGATCTGCTGGCCGCGCTGGCCGCCCAGGACGTGGCCGTCGACCAGCTGCACCCCGAGTACGCCGCCGGGCAGTTCGAGGTCTCGGTGCACGCACTGGACCCGGTGGCGGCGGCCGACCAGAGCGTGCTGGTACGGCAGACGATCAGGGCGGTGGCGCAGCGGCACGGCCTCAGGGTGTCGTTCTCGCCCGCGGTGTTCGCCGAGGGCGTCGGCAACGGCGGCCATCTGCACCTGTCCTGCTGGCGCGAGGGCGTGAACCTGTACGCGGGCGGCGGGCGCCGGTACGGCATGACACCCGAGGCGGAGTCCTTCACGGCCGGGATCCTGGCCCACCTCCCGGCACTGACGGCGGTCACCGCGCCGAGCCCGGCCAGCTACCTGCGGCTCAAACCCTCCCAGTGGGCCGGGGTGTTCACCGCCTGGGGCCATGAGACCCGGGAGGCAGCGCTGCGGCTGGTCACCGGCACGGCGGGCCGCCGCGAGCAGGACGCCAACCTGGAGGTGAAGCCGGTCGACCTGGCCGCCAACCCCTATCTCGCCCTCGGCTGTGTCATCGCCGCCGGCCTCGACGGGCTCGCCTCGGCCCGCGCCCTCCCGGAGGAGGTCACCGGTGACCCGGTCCGGTACGGCACGGACGAGGCGGCGGCCCGCGGAGTGCGGCGGCTGCCGCGGTCGCTGCCGGGGGCCGTCGAGGAATTCCGGGCGGACCAGGTGCTGCGGGCCGCGCTGGGCCCCGTCCTGGCGGACGCGGTGAGCGCCGTACGGCTCGGCGAGGCGGCGGCCGCCGAGGACCTGGACGATGCCCGGGTGGCGGCGGCCTACCGCTGGGTGTACTGACCATGGCCACGCCGGGACCGGTCCACGAGGCCCTCGCCGAGCTGGAGTTGGTGGACCACCACTGCCACGGCGCGGTGTCGGCCGACCTCGGCCCCCAGGCGTTCGCCTCGCTGCTCACCGAGGGCGAGGCCTGGCCCGGCGTCTCGCCGTTCGACACTCCGGTGGGCGTGGCCGTACGCCGGCACTGCGCACCTGTGCTGGACCTGCCCCGGCATGCGCCGCCCGCCGACTACCTGGGCCGCCGCACGGAGCTGGGCTGGCGGGAGGTCAACCGCCGCTTCCTGACGGCCGCCGGAGCCGAGGCGTTCTTCGTGGACACCGGCTACGCCCCGCACCCGCTCACCTCGCCCACCGAACTGGCGCGGGCCGCCGGTGCCGCCGCCTATGAGGTCGTGCGCCTGGAGCAGGTGGCGGAGGCGGTGGCCGGGCGGGGCGTCGAGCCGGGCGAGTACGCGGCCGCGTTCCGGACGGCCGCCGAGGACGCCGTACGCCGGCCGGGTGTGGTGGCGGTGAAGTCGGTGGCCGCCTACCGCACCGGCTTCGCCCTGGACCCGGCGCGCCCGGCGGAGGCCGAGGTGACCGAAGCCGCCCGGCACTGGCTCGCGGGCGGCGGCCGGCTCACCGACCCGGTCCTGGTCCGGCACCTGTTGTGGACCGCCGTGGACCTGGGCCTGCCGCTGCAGCTGCACACCGGCTTCGGCGACGCCGACCTGCGGCTGCACCACGCCGACCCGGCCCTGCTGACCGACTGGCTCCGCCTGACCTCCGGCACGGTCCCCGTCCTGCTGCTGCACTGCTGGCCGTACCACCGCCAAGCCGCCTACCTGGCCGCGGTGTTCGAGCAGGTGTACCTGGACGTGGGCCTCGCCCTGCACCACACGGGCCCGGCCCGCTGCCGTGCGGTGCTGGAGGAGGCGCTGGAGATCACCCCGTTCCGCAAACTGCTGTACTCCTCCGACGCCTACGGGGTGGCCGAATTCCACCTCCTCGGCGCCCTGTGCTTCCGGCGGGGCCTCGCCGACCTGCTCCAGGCCCGCGTCGACGCCGACGAGTTGAGCCTGCCCGACGCCCTGCGGATCGCGGCCTGGACGGGCCGCGACAACGCCCTACGCCTGTACGGACCACTCGTATCCGCCCCGGCCCGAGATCCCAGCGGGCGCCGCACCCGGAAAGTATGATCAAGCAATGTCTGACATGACCGAGACCACGCCCGGCTGGCTGACCACGGACGAGCTGGAAATGGCCAGGGCCCGGATGCCGATCCTGTACGTCGAGGCCGTGCCCGTGCGCGTGGACGACAGCGGCGAAGTCACCAGCATCGGACTGCTGCTGCGGATCGGCCCGGACGGGACGGTCAGCCGGACCCTGGTCTCCGGCCGCGTCCTGCACCACGAGCGGGTCCGCGACGCACTGCTGCGCCATCTGGAGAAGGACCTCGGCCCGGTCGCGCTCCCCCGCATCCCCACCTCGCTCCAGCCCTTCACCGTCGCGGAGTACTTCCCGACGGCGGGCATCACCCCTTACCACGACCCGCGCCAGCACGCGGTGTCCCTGGCCTACATCGTCCCGGTCACCGGCGACTGCCGACCGCGTCAGGACGCGCTGGACCTCGTCTGGTTCAGCCCCCAGGAGGCCGCCTCCCCGGCCCTGCAGAGCGAGATGCCGGGCGGGCACGGGGTGCTGCTGAAGCAGGCGCTCGCGCACGTGGGCCTGACGTACTGACCTGGTGGCCCGCCCTCCCGCCCACTCTGCCGGCGGCGGCGCCTGACCCGCCTGTCTATCAGGCCGGTCAGGCCGCCGACCAGGGCTTTCGCCGACGCGTTCAGGTTGCGTTCAGGCTCGCGGCGACCCGTGGCAACAGCAGCACCAGAAGCCCCAAAACAATGGCAAAGGGGGCTGGGGAAAAGGCAGTTGGGCGTGCGAGTGTGCGGGCCATGAGCACAGAGCACGTCCTCGACCACCCGACCCGCGATCACGCACGCGCGCGCATACGCGAGAGCGCGAACAAGGTGCCGGAGGTGACCGTCTACTTCTGGATCGTCAAGGTCCTCACCACCGGCATGGGCGAGACCGCCTCCGACTTCCTGGCCCATCTGCTGGGCCCGATCCCGGCGGTCGGCCTCGGCGGTCTCGCGTTCGCGGCGTCGCTCGTGCTCCAGTTCGCCGTCCGCCGGTACGTGGCCTGGATCTACTGGACGGCGATCGTCATGGTCAGCGTGTTCGGCACGATGGCCGCGGACGTGCTCCACGTGGGCCTCGGGGTTCCGTACACCCTGTCCACGCCGCTGTTCCTGCTCGCCCTGGCCGCCGTCTTCGCCCTCTGGTACGCCTCCGAGCGCACCCTGTCCATCCACTCCATCCGCACCCGGCGCCGCGAGCTGTTCTACTGGGCGGCCGTCCTCGCCACCTTCGCGCTGGGGACCGCCGCGGGCGACCTCACCGCCACCATCGGCCTCGGCTACCTGGGTTCGGTCGCCCTGTTCGCCGTGGCGATCTGCGTCCCGGCCGTCGCCCACCGCACGAGCCTGCTGGGCGCGGTGACCGCGTTCTGGGCGGCGTACGTCATCACCCGCCCGCTCGGCGCGTCCCTCGCCGACTGGATGGCTCTGCCGGTCAAGCGGGGCGGCCTGGACTGGGGCCTGGGTCCGGTGACGCTGTCCTGGACGGTGGCGATCGTCGGCTTCGTGGCGTTCCTGGCGATGTCGCGGCGGGACGTCCGCGCCGTCTGAAGCCGCCCGCAGCATAGGAGAGGGCCTCGCCCGGCAGCGCCGGCGAGGCCCTTTCCCCTGCGCCACCGGCCGCCGGCCCACGACCTGGCCAGGGCGCCGATGCCACAATCGAAGTGGACGTTTGTGCTGACGGGCCGTGTCACGCCGTCGTCCCTCAGGGACACCCGCAAGGACAGGGGTCGTGTCAGGAGGCCGCAATGGCGGGAGAGAAGGCGGGGAGACAGCCCGGCCAGCCGTACCTCCCCGACCTGCACATGCGGCTGCGTTCCGAGCTGGGCCGGATCGACGAGCAGCTGCGCGCCCTGCTGACCTCCATGGACCGGCTGCAGGGCCTGCTGGACGCGGTGGTGTCCATCAGCCGTGAGGTGGAACTGCCCGCGGTGCTGCACCGTATCGTGACGACCGCCATGGACCTGGTCGGCGCCCGCTACGGAGCCCTCGGCGTGCTCGACGAGTCCGGAGAATGCCTGGAGCAGTTCATCTCGGCCGGTCTGTCCGAGCAGGAACGCGTTGCCCTGGCCGAGGCCGGACTGCCTCGTGGTCTGGGCGTCCTCGGCCACCTGATCCGCTACCCCGGCCCGCTGCGGATCGACGACATCCAGGGCCACCCTTCCTCCGCCGGATTCCCGCCCGGCCACCCGCACCTGCGCACCCTGCTCGGCGTCGCCATCGCCGTGCGCGGCGAGATCTACGGCGACCTCTACCTCTCCGAGCGGCGCGACGGACAGCCCTTCGACATGCACGACGAGAACGTCGTCGTCGCCCTGGCCAGCGCCGCCGGCATCGCGATCGAAAAGGTCCGCCTGTTCGAACGGATTCGCGTCGGGGCCGAGCAGTTCCAGCGGCTTCTGCTGCCCACACTGCCCGACCTGCGGCCGTTCACCGCCGCCGCGATCTACCGGCCCGCCGCCGAGCCCAGTCAGCTCGGCGGGGACTGGTACGACGCCATCCCGCTGTCCGACGACGTCGTGGCGGTGGTCATCGGCGATGTGGTCGGCCATGATCTGCAGGCCGCGGCCGCCATGGCCGCCATCCGCAACATGCTGCGCGCCCTCGTCATCGACCGGAGCAGTCCGCCCGGAGCGGTCCTCTCCCAGCTCGACCGGACCCTGGAGACGGTCCGGAACAATCGCATCACGACCACCACACTGGCCCGCATCGAACCGGAAGGGTCGGGCTGGCGACTGCGCTGGAGCACCGCCGGCCACGTCCCGCCCATGCTGGTCACCCGTGAACACCACGTGGTCTGTCTGCTCGCCGAGCCCGGACTGCCGCTCGGCGTCGACACCAAGCAGCCCCGCCCGGACCACTCCCGCCTCCTGCCCCCGGAGGCCACCGTCGTCTTCTTCACCGACGGGCTGATCGAGCATCCCGGCCATTCCATCGACGAGAGTCTGAGCGAACTCGCCGGTCTGGCCGCGGTCCATGCCGCCCTCCCGCTTCCGGAGTTCGTCCGGACACTCGCCGATCACCACCCCAGCGACGGGCACGACGACATGGCCATCCTCGCCCTGCGCACCCCGCCCGCCTGACCCTCGGGCCGGCGGCCTGCCGTGGAGGATCCGGGGGATCCGGCGGATGATGGGTTCGGGGCGATGTCACCCCGGAGGTCGCCCTATGGCTGTCGCGCCGCACCAACGACTCCGGCGCAGTGGTCCGGCCGCCCTGGAGATCTGTGCCATCGCCGCGCTGTACTACGGCTCGGCCAGGCTGGGACTGCTCCAGCAGCTGGTACGCGGCCAGGTCACCCCGCTGTGGCCGCCGAGCGGTATCGCGGTGGCGGGCCTGCTCCTGCGCGGCCCGCGGGTCTGGCCCGGTATCGCACTGGGCGCGTTCCTGGTCAACTTCTCGCTGGGGCCCTCGCTCCCGGCCGTACTCGGCATCGTGGCGGGCAACACCCTCGCGCCCGTCTGCTCCTACCTGCTGCTGCGCCGTACGGGATTCCGTGCGGAACTGGACCGGCTGCGGGACGCGCTCGCACTGATCTTTCTCGGTGGGTTCACGGGGATGCTGGTCAGCGCGACGACGGGCAGCGGGACCCTGGTCCTCGCCGGGGTGCTGAGCACCGGCGACTTCTGGCCGACGTGGTCGGTCTGGTGGACCGGCGACGCGATGGGCGTCCTAGTGGTCACGCCGGTCCTGCTGGTCCTGCGCTCGGCACGCCTGCCGGGGAAGGCGCCGCCGTCCCGGTGGGCGGAGTCCCTGCTGCTTGTGACGGCCACGGCCGGTGTGGGATTCCTCGTCATCAGTCACGCTCCCCTGCTGTTCCTCGGGTTCCCGCTGCTGATCTGGGCGGCCTTCCGCTTCCAGCTGGCCGGCGCCGCGCCCTGCGCGCTCGCCACGTCGACCTTCGCGATCATCGCCGGGGCCGAGAGATCAGGCCCGTTCGCCGGTCACGACCTGCTCACCAGGATGATCACCCTGCAGGCCTTCAACGGTTCCGCCGCGCTGACCGCGCTCCTGCTCGCGGCGGTCGTCAGCGAGCGGAACCAGACCCAGCGCGAGATCGCGCGGGCCTGCGGGCAGCTCGCCTCGATGGCGGCCAAGATCGCCGCCGGCGACCGCCGCCCGGCGCTCCCCGACACACAGGGGGCGCAGGACGACCCGCGGACACGACAAAGGCCGTCTCCTCATCCCTGAGAAGACGGCCTCCGACCGGCATCAAAGCTGGTCGGGACGACAGGATTTGAACCTGCGACCCCTTGACCCCCAGTCAAGTGCGCTACCAAGCTGCGCCACGTCCCGGTGCCGTTTGACCTGGGGTTTCCCTGGTCGAAACGTGCAGGGAAACAATACCGCACTCCGCTCGGTGGTCGCGCATCACTTTCCCGGTTGACCTCAAGCTTGGTTGAGGTTACACGCTCTTCAGCATGACGATCACAGCGGACGAAAGCCGCACGTACGGGTACGACGACCTGCCCGGGCTGATGAGTCTCATGACCGGCGACGAGAAGCACGGCCCGGCGGCCACCTCCACCCTCGACGTGCTGTGGGTGCTGTACGACCGGGTGCTCCGGGTGACGCCCGAGCGGCGGGACGATCCGGTCCGGGACCGGTTCCTGCTGAGCAAGGGGCACGGACCCATGGCGTACTACGCGGTGCTGGCCGCGAAGGGGTTCGTGCCGGTGGAGTGGCTGCCCGGATTCGGGTCGTACGGCTCCCCGCTCGGGCATCACCCGGACCGGGTGCTGGTGCCGGGCGCCGAGATCGGCAGCGGGTCGCTCGGGCACGGGCTGCCGATCGCGGTGGGCAGCGCGCTGGGGCTGCGGGCGCAGGGGCTGCGCGATCCGGCGGTCTGGGTGCTGATCGGGGACGCCGAGCTGGACGAGGGCAGCAACCACGAGGCGATCGCCTTCGCCGGGCCCGCCGGCCTGGAGCGGCTGCACACGATCGTGGTCGACAACTCCTCCGCCAGCCATGCCCGGCCCGGCGGGATCGCCGCCCGGTTCGAGGCGGCGGGCTGGTCGGCGGTGACGGTCGACGGGCGTGATCACGAGGCCCTGTACGCCGCGTTCACCGCTCCCCATCCCGGACGGCCGCACGTCGTCGTGGCCCGGGTCGAGCCGAAGACCGTCTGACTCTCACCGCTCCTGGAAAGGGCACAGCTTCATGGACACCATGCGTGACCGTTTCGCCCCCGTCGTCTCCCGGCTGCTGGACGAGGACCCGCGCCTCGCGGTGGTCCTCGCCGAGATCGGCAAGGACGGCTTCCGCGAGGCCATGGCCCGGCATCCCGACCGGGTGATCAATGTCGGCATCCGCGAGCAGTTGCTGGTCGGGGCGGCGGCAGGGCTGGCGCTGACCGGGCTGCGGCCCGTGGTGCACACCTTCGCCAGCTTCCTGGTGGAGCGGCCGTTCGAGCAGGTCAAGCTGGACCTCGGGCACCAGGACACCGGGGCGGTGCTGGTGAGCGCGGCGGCCTCCTTCGACTGGCCGGCCGGCGGCTACACGCACATGGCCCCGGGTGACGTGGCGCTCCTCGACACCCTGGACGGCTGGACCGTGCATGTGCCCGGGCATCCGGACGAGGCCGAGACACTGCTGCACCACGCGGTCGCGGCGGGCGACGACAAGGTCTACGTACGGCTGTCCGTGCAGTCCAACCGGCAGGGGCGGGTGGTCGACGGCAACCGCCTCGTCACGGTCCGCGAGGGCCGGCGCGGTGTGGTCGTCGCCGTGGGACCGCTGCTGGACCCGGTCCTCGCCGCAACGGAGGGCCTGGACGTGACCGTGCTGTACGCGACGACGGTACGGCCCTTCGACGCGGCAGGGCTGCGCCGGGCCACGGAGTCGGCGGGCGCCGATGTCGTCCTGGTCGAACCGTATCTCGCGGGCACCTCGACGGCGGCGGTGAGCGAGGCCCTCACGGACGTACCGCACCGCGTCCTGGGCCTCGGCGTGGGCCGCCGCGAGCTGCGCCGCTACGGCACCATCGAGGAACACATGATCGCGCACGGGCTGGACCCGGCGGCCTTGCGCGAGCAGATCGTACGGTTCGCGGCGCCCACCCGCCGGGCCGGATGAGCGCCGTGCGCGACTGCGGGCGCGTGGGGGCTGATCGCGCAGTTCCCCACGCCCCTTCAGGGCGCCTGCGCATCCGCCCGGACCAGGTCGCGTATCGCCGGAACCGCGAGCAGCGCCGTGGCCACGGCCAGGCTGGTCGCGGCGGAGATCAGCAGGACGTGACCGGCACCGAGCGCGTCGGCCGCCGGGCCCGCGAGGGCCTGGCCCACCGGCATCATGGCGAGGGAGCCCGCCACGTCGTAGGCGTGGATGCGGTTGAGGACATCGGGCGGGACCTGGGTCTGGACGCTGGTCGCCCACATCACGCCCCAGAACGACATCCCCGCGCCGGCCACGGCCGCCCCGGCCGCCATCGCCGGCACGCCGAGGCCCGCGCCGACGGCCGCCGGGAAGCCGAAGAAGGCGAACAGGGAGAGCGCGCCCGCGCGGAGCATGCGGCGGGGCCGGAGCCGGAGGGCGAGCAGGCCGCCGACGACCGTGCCCGCGCCCAGCGCGGAGTTGACCAGGCCGTAGGCTCTCGCGCCGTGCTGCTGGACGACCTCCGTGGCCACGAGCGGGACGCTCGGGCCCCAGACCGCGATCATGTACAGGCACCAGACCGCGATCACGCCCCACAGCCAGGGCCGGGACCGGAACTCCCGCCAGCCCTGGACCAGATCGGCCCGGAAGGCACGCATCCCGCGGGCGGTGGCGGCACGGGTGCCCGCGGGCAGCGGTGGCAGCCGGAGCAGCAGCAGGCACAGGGCGCTGACCGCGTAGGTGGCGGCGTGCGCGGCGAACACCCCGCCGGGCGAGGCGAAGCCGACCAGGAGGCCGGCGACGGCCGGGCCGGCGAGCTGGGCCGCGGACTCGGCGATGCGGATCGCGCCGTTCGCACCTTGGACGTCGGCGGCCAGCCGGGGCACCGTACTGGCCACGCCCGGCTGGAAGACCGCGCCTGCCACACCGCCCACGACGCCGATCGCGCAGATCTGCCACAGCACCACGTGCCCGGCGAAGAACAGGCCCGCGGCGAGGGACTGGGTGACGAGCCGGACCAGGTCGGCGCCGATCATCAGCCTGCGGGTGCTGAACCGGTCGGCGATGACCCCGCCGAAGACGACGAGACCGGCGAACGCGGCCGCCGTCGAGGCCATGGCGAGGCCGACCGCGCCCGCGCCGTACCCGTGCTCCAGCAGGCCGGCGGCGAGGGCCACGGGCAGCATGGTGTCGCCGAGCCGGGCGACGGCCCTGGCCACGAAGAACAGCGCGAAGTCACGTGACCAGACGCCCTGCCCGCCGGTCCCGACGCCGGCTGCCCCCCGCGTGGTGATGCCGTCCCGTGAGTCCGTTCCCGTCATCGCGGATGCTCCCTCCCCGCCGCCCCCTGCGGTGGCCCGTCCCGGCCGCGCCGCGCGGGATCATGCCATGCCCGGCTCGCGCGCAGGGGGCATTTTCACTTCCCGGGCGGCAGCCCCAACTCGGGGTAGGCGTCGAGGAGTCGGGGCGGGGCCGCCTGGCGCCAGGAGTCGGCGAGGATGTCCCGCAGCTCGTCCTCGTCCTCCAGTGCGGCGAGTCTCGCTCTCACCCAGGCGAACTGGGCCTCGTGATCGGCGATCCAGAACTTCCCCGGCTCGGCCTGCACCAGTTCGTCGCGCTCCTCCTTGGGGCAGCGCACGGCGATGGACGTCTCGTCCTCGGGCAGGGTCGCGAACATCTTCCCGGCCACCCGGAACGTGGGCATGCTCCAGGCGATCTTCTCCGTGGTGTCCGGCAGGGACAGGGCGATACGGCGTACGTCTTCAGCATCCGGCATGCAACGCACCGTAGCTCCCGGCACTGACAGTCACCCTCGAAGCCGCTTGAAATACAGCGTCGTCGGCCGCAGCTCCCCCGTGGGAGAAGCCGCGTAGTCGGGGATGGTGCCGGCCGGGGTCCAGCCGGCCGAGCGGTAGAGGTGCTCGGCGGGGCTGCCGGTCTCGGTGTCGAGGTGGAGCAGGGTGATCCCGGCGGCAGCGGCCGCGTCCTCGGCGGTGGTGAGGAGGCGGCGGCCGAGTCCTTGTCCGCGCGCGGAGCGGTGGACCATCAGCTTCACCAGTTCCGCGCGGTGGCGGCTGTTCTGCTTGTCAGGGTGGGCGAGGCTCACGGTGCCGGCCGGCCGGCCGGTGTCGTCGAGGGCCGCCCATACGGCGAGCCGCCCCGCCGCCGTAGCCTCCGCCCGCTCCCGCCACCAGGTGACGGCGTCGTCGTGGGCGAGCGGTGCCAGGAAGCCGACCGAGGCACCGCCGGCCACGGTGTCGGCCAGCAGCTCCGCCAACTCCCGTGCCCGCTGCCGTACTTGTGCGGCGCTCCAGCGTTCCACCCTCACGGTCGCACCACCGCAAGCACATAGCGCGCCTCGACGGGTCCGGCGCAGCGGAACCGGGTCGGGCCGAAGACCCGCATCCGCAGGCAGTCGCCCGGGTCGAGGTGGTGGACCTGCTGCCCGTCGGTCACCTCCAGGGCGCCGTCGAGCACCCAGAGATGCTGTTCGAGGCCGGTCACGGGCGGGCGGTCGTAGGCGATGTCGGCGCCGGGCGCGAGCCGGCCCTCGACCAGTTCGCCGCGCAGGCCGGCGTGCGGCGGGGAGACGGAGCGCCGGACGAAGCCGGAACCCCGGTCCTCCCAGATCTGCTGGTCGGCGGCGCGCACCAGCGGCGCGGGTTCGGCCTCGACCTCGCTGAGCAGTTGGGACATGGTGCGGCCGTAGACATGGCAGAGCCGGTTCAGCAGGGCGGCGGTGGGGCTGGTCTCCGCGCGTTCGGCGCGTGACAGGGTCGACCGGCTCACCCCGCTGCGCTCGGCCAGCTCCCCCAGGGACCAGCCGTGCTGGGCGCGCAGTTCGGTCAGCCGGGCGCCGATGCGGGTGTCGAGGGGATCCTCTGGGCTTCTCATATCCGGGACGCTATCCCGGATATGAGACAAGCGGGTTACGCGAGCCTCACGCCTCCCGCGCCGCCCGCGTCAGCGCCTCCAGCACCGGCCGGATCAGCGGGTGCTCCTCGGCTCCGCGCCGTACGGCGGCGAAGACCCGGCGGGTCGGGGCCACGCCGTCGACGGGGCGTACGACGACCCCGGTGAGGTCCATGCCGTTCAGTGCGGAGCGCGGTACGAGCGCCACGCCCGCACCGGCCGAGGCGAGGGCGACGACGGCGCGGAAGTCGTCGGAGGAATGCTCCAGACGGGGCTGGAATCCGGCGTTCTCGCAGGCGAGGACGACCACGTCGTGGCAGGGGTTGCCGGGGTACGGGCCGATCCAGGGGTCCTTGGCCAGCTCGGCGAGGGGCACCTCGACGGCGTCGGCGAGGCGGTGGCCGAGGGGTACGACCGCGTCGAACGGCTCGGCGTAGAGCGGGACATGGGTGAGCCGGGGGTCGTCGGCGGGCGGGGCACCGCGGTACTCCACGGCGACCGCGACATCGACCTGCCGGTCCAGCACCATGGGCAGGCTCGCATCGCCCTCGGCGTCCTGGACGCGGATGTGTATGCCGGGCGCGGTGTTCGCGAGCCGGGCCACGGCCGGGGCCACGACCTGGGCGATGCCGGTGGCGAAGGCGGCGACGGTGACCGTGCCCGCCTCTCCCGAACCATAGGCGGCCAGCTCGGCCTCGGCCCGCTCCAGCTGGGCGAGGACCGCGTTGGTGTGGCTGAGCAGGATCTCGCCGGCCGGGGTGAGCCGTACACCCTTGGCGCTGCGCTCGACCAGCCGGTGGCCGGTCTCCTGCTCCAGGGCCGTGAGCTGCTGGGAGACGGCCGAGGGGGTGAGATAGAGGGCGGCGGCCGCCGCGGTGACCGTGCGGTGGTCGGCCACCGCACGGAGGATGTGGAGCCGCCGTGCCTCGATCATGCCGTCAATTATCGCAAGCGATCCGCGCTGGTCAGGCCGCCAGCTCGGCGCGCGCCGCGACGAACGCGTCGACCGCTCGGTTGACGTCGTCCGTGGAGTGCGCGGCGGACAGCTGGACGCGGATGCGGGCCTGGCCCTGCGGGACGACCGGGTAGGAGAAGCCGATCACGTACACGCCCCGCTCCAGCAGCAGCTCGGCCATGCGGCCCGCCTCGGCCGCGTCGCCGATCATGACGGGGGCGATGGCGTGGTCGCCGGGGAGGATGTCGAAGCCCTCCTCGGTCATCCGGCGGCGGAACAGCGCGGTGTTCTCGCCCAGCCGGACGCGCAGGTCGTCGGCGGACTCCAGCAGGTCGAGGACCTTCAGGGAGGCGGCGGCGATCACCGGGGCGAGGGTGTTGGAGAACAGGTACGGGCGGGAGCGCTGGCGCAGCAGGGCGACGATCTCGGCGCGGGCGGCGACATAGCCGCCGGAAGCGCCGCCGAGCGCCTTGCCGAGGGTGCCGGTGATGATGTCGACGCGGTCCATGACGCCGTGCAGCTCGGGGGTGCCGCGGCCGCTCGGGCCGACGAAGCCGACGGCGTGCGAGTCGTCGACCATGACCATCGCGTCGTAGCGGTCGGCGAGGTCGCAGATGTCCTTCAAGGGCGCCACGTAACCGTCCATGGAGAAGACGCCGTCGGTGACGATCAGCCGGCGCCGCGCGTCGGACGCCTCCTTCAGCTTCGTTTCCAGGTCGGCGAGGTCGCGGTTGGCGTAGCGGAAGCGGCGGGCCTTGGACAGGCGGATGCCGTCGATGATGGAGGCGTGGTTGAGGGCGTCGGAGATCACCGCGTCCTCCTCGCCGAGCAGGGTCTCGAAGACACCGCCGTTGGCGTCGAAGCAGGAGGAGTACAGGATCGTGTCCTCCTGGCCGAGGAAGGCCGACAGCCGGCCCTCCAGCTCCTTGTGCACCTCCTGGGTGCCGCAGATGAAGCGCACGGAGGCCATGCCGTAGCCCCAGCGGTCCAGCGCCTGGTGGGCGGCGGCGATCACCTCGGGGTGGTCGGCGAGGCCGAGGTAGTTGTTGGCACAGAAGTTGAGGACCTCGCCGGGGCGGCCGCCGGCGGTGACGCCGACGGTCGCGGACTGCGGGGTGCCGATGACCCGCTCGGGCTTGTGCAGTCCGGCGGCACGGATCTCGTCGAGGGTGGCGCGCAGGTCGTCGCGGACGGTGTCGAACATGAGGGGGCTCTCCTGAAGGTGCTTGCGGTGAAGGGCGGTTGCGCGTTTTACGGCCTACGCGGTCCAGTCGAGGATGACCTTGCCGCCCTTGCCGCTCGCGGCGTCGGCGAAGGCCGCCTCGAAGTCGCGGTAGCCGTACCGGCCGGTGATCACGGGAGCGAGGTCCAGGCCGCCCTCCAGCAGCACCGACATCGCGTACCAGGTCTCGAACATCTCGCGGCCGTAGATGCCCTTGATCGTGATCATCGAGGTGACGATCCGGGCCCAGTCCACCGGGAACTCCTGCGCCGGCAGGCCGAGCATCGCGATCCGGCCGCCGTGCGTCATGTTGGCGATCATGTCCCGCATGGCCTCGGGGCGGCCGGACATCTCCAGGCCGATGTCGAAGCCCTCGCGCAGGCCCAGCTCCCGCTGGCCGTCGGCGATGCTGGACTCGGCGACGTTCAGGGCGAGGCTCACCCCTATCTTGCGGGCCAGTTCCAGGCGCTCCTCGCTGACGTCGGTGATGACAACGTTGCGGGCGCCGGCGTGCCGGGCGACGGCGGCGGCCATCAGGCCGATCGGGCCCGCACCGGTGATCAGGACATCCTCGCCGACCAGCGGGAAGGACAGCGCGGTGTGCACGGCGTTGCCGAACGGGTCGAAGATCGCGGCGATGTCCAGATCGACCGGCACGCGGTGCACCCAGACGTTGCCCGCGGGCAGGGCGACGTACTCGGCGAAGGCGCCGTCACGCCCGACGCCGAGGCCGACGGTGGCCCGGCACAGATGACGGCGGCCGGCCAGGCAGTTGCGGCACTTGCCGCACACCAGATGGCCCTCGCCGCTGACCCGGTCTCCTATGCGGATCTCGGTCACGTCCCGGCCGACCTCGACGACCTGTCCGACGAACTCGTGCCCGACCACGAGCGGGGTGCGGATCGCCTGCTGCGCCCAGCCGTCCCAGGACCGGATGTGCAGGTCGGTGCCGCAGATACCGGTCCGCATGACCTTGATCAGTACGTCACCGGGGCCGATCTCCGGCTCCGGGACGTCCGTCAGCCAGAGCCCCGGCTCCGCCTTCTCCTTGACCAGCGCCTTCACGCGTACGGCTCCTGTGGGTGAGGTCCCGGCCCGCGGACAGACGTAAGAAGCCCGCACCGGGTCAGAGGGGTGGAATCACCCCGCAATCTGCCGTATGCGCGGGCCGCGGGTCCATCGAGCTTTTCTTAACCACCGCCGCAGAATTGCTTCACACCCCAGGTGTCCCAGGCTGCGGGGCCACTGTGATCCATCACAGGGGAAGACCGTCGTCGGCGCTTCGTTCGAGGCGTACGACGAGGTCGGCGGCCAGCGCCTTGATGGTCTCCAGACCCGTTCTCCCCCAGGCCCGGGGCTCGGTGTCGGCCGCGCACACGGTGCCGAGCGCCATGCCGGAGCTGTCGATGAGCGGGGCGCCGAGATAGGAGCGGATGCCGTACTCGTCCACGACCGGGTTCCCGGCGAACCGCGGATAGTCGCGGACGTCCTCGAGCACCAAAGCCTTGCGGCGGACCACCACATGGGGGCAGAACCCGTGGTCGCGCGGCAGGAGCCGGCCGAACTCCGGCCTGCTGCCGTCCTCCCGCAGGACCGGCGCCGTGACGGGGACGCTGAGGCCCGCGAAGAACTGGTGATCCTCGCCGATGAAGTTGACCATGGCGTACGGTGCGCCGGTGAGCCCGGCGAGATGGTCCGCGAAGGCGTCCAGCGCCGGGTCGGGACCGTCCACCAGGCCGAGCAGGCGCAACCGGTGGACGCGGGCGGGAGCCTCCCTGTCCTCGGGGGTGAGCAGCAGACCCCGGACCGGTCGGGGCGGCTCGTACGTCATGGCCGGGCTCCAGCGCTGTGGGCGTATCTCATAGGGCGGCTCCGTGGACGGTAGTGCGGGATCACATGTGGGCACGATGGCTCGGCGCGGTCGCCGGGGCGTGGGCGAGCAGGTGGCGTACCAGGGTGAGCAGGGTCTGCACGCCGGAGCTGGAGATCCGGGCGTCGCAGCGGACGACGGGGACCTCGGGGTCGAGGTCGATGGCGGCGCGCACCTCGTCGGGGTCGTAGCGGTAGGAGCCGTCGAACTCGTTGACGGCGATGATGAAGGCGAGTCCGCGTTCCTCGAAGAAGTCCACGGCGGCGAAGCAGTCCTGCAGCCGGCGGGTGTCGGCGAGGATCACCGCGCCCAGCGCGCCCTCGGACAGCTCGTCCCACATGAACCAGAACCGCTCCTGCCCCGGCGTGCCGAACAGGTACAGCACATGGTCCGGATCGAGGGTGATCCGGCCGAAGTCCATGGCGACCGTCGTCTCCATCTTGTTCTCGACGCCGTCGAGACTGTCGGTGCCGACGCTGACCGTGGTGAGCAACTCCTCCGTGCTGAGCGGCGCGATCTCGCTGACCGCGCCCACGAAGGTCGTCTTGCCGACCCCGAAGCCGCCGGCCACCAGGATCTTCAGTGCGGTGGGGAACGGGTCAGAGCTGTCGTCGTAGTCCATCGAGCACTGCCTCCAGCAGAGACCGGTCAGTGGGTGTGGTGTGGAAGACGGGCGGCTTGGTGGTCAGCGCCCCGCAGTCGACGAGGTCCGAGAGCAGCACCTTGGTGACCACGGCGGGCAGTTTCAGATACGCGGCGACCTCGGCGACCGAGACGGGCCCCCGGCACAGGTCGAGCGCCTGGGCGTGCTCGGGGCCGAGATAGCCGAGCGGGGTGACGCCGGTGGCCATCACCTGCGACATCAGGTCCAGGGCGATGCTGGGCTCGGTGCGTCCGTTGCTGACGGTGAACGGGCGCACCAGCCGTCCGGCCGCGTCGTCCAGCCAGGGCCCGTCGCCGGCTGCGGCCACGCTCAAGGCCTCGTCGCCGTGGGTTCGACGGCGTGCTGGCGGGGCGCGGTCACCAGGTAGGGGCGGACGCTCTTGACGAGCATCGCCATCTCGTAGCCCAGCACGGCGGCGTCGGCCTCGCGGCCCGCGAGCACGGCGAGACACGTGCCGGATCCGGCGGTGGTGACGAACAGCAGGGTCGAGTCGAGCTCGACGACGACCTGGCGGACGTCCCCGCCGTCGCCGAACCGGACGCCCGCGCTGCGGCCGAGCGAGTACAGGCCGGAGGCCAGGGCCGCCATGTGGTCGGCGCTGTCGATGTCGAGGCCGTGCAGGGACTTCACCAGTCCGTCGCAGGACAGGAGCACCGCGCTGGTGGTGTGCGGTACGCGCTGCACGAGGCCGCTCAGCAGCCAGTCGAGGTCGGATGCGTGGGCGGTCGGCGCGTCGCTCGCCATGGTGGATCGACTCCTTGGGGTATGTGCGGGAGCGCGGGTTTTGGGGGTGGGTGTAGGTGGTGGGGGTGGGTGCGGTGCGGGTGGTCAGCCGGCCGGGGCGCTCCCGTCGGGTCGGCCGGTGCCACGGACACCGTCGGATACGGGCGCGTGGGCGCGCCCCTGGGGTATGGGGGGCGGATCCATGTGGTCCGGGCCCATGTGGTCCGGGCCCATGTGGTCGGTCCGCGCACGCGCTGGATCGCTGAACTCGCTTACGGCGGGCACGATGTGATGTCCCGACAGGTGAGCGGCGGTGTCTCTATGGACGGGCTCCATATGGGCCGCGTCCATGTGTGCCGGGTCCATGTGGGCCGCGTCCATGTGAGTTGAGCCCAGGCGCATGGATTCCAGCGGGCCGGAGACGAAGTGACCGGAGTCCGGGTGGCCGGCATCCCGGTGGCTGGGCTCCTGGCTCTCCAGGTGCTGCTGCGCCTCGGCGAGTCCGATACCGCGCCGGAAGGCCGCCATCAGCCCCGGGTCGTGGCCCGGGACGGTATCGTCGTCCGGGCGGGGTGCGGGGCCGCCGCGCAGCTGGGGGACGATGTGCTCCTGGGCGCGGCGGCGGGGTAGTTGGGGCTTGCCCATGGTGCCGCGTACGGCGCCGCCGACGCGGGGCGTGGGCAGGACGCCCGCGTGCGCCTCGACCGCCGCCCGGTCCTCGGTGCTGATGCCGGGCAGGGCCTCGGCGGGGTTCGGCCGGTCCTGCCGGGCGCCGCGCACGGGAAGCGGTGCCAAGGCACCTTCGCCCGGCCCGCCGTCACCCCGCCCGGCCCCGCTTTCGGCGCCGCGCCGTCCGCTGCCGCGCTGGGCGTGCCGTCGGCGACCGGTCGCCGGAGCCGGTCCGGCTCCAGGGCCGTCCTCGCCTCGGGAGTCGACGTCGTGCCCGGAGCCGACCTCGCCCCCGCAGACCGCCTCGGCCCCCGAGTCGGAGAGGGACCCGGTCTCGTGCCCGGTACCGCCGTACGCGGGGCCCACGCCCCCGGACCGCACTCCCGCCGCTGGTGCGGGAACCGGCGCCGGGACAGGCCCCCGCACCTGCCCCGGCCCGTGCGTCCCGTGCCCCGGCCCAAGCCCCTGGCCATGCACACCGGCATGGCCCTGACCCTGACCCGGGCCATGCCCACCGCCCTGCCCCGGCATCCGCACCTGCGGCGACGCACCGGTGTCCGTCGGCCGCTGCGGCCGGGGTACGCCCGCCCCAGCGCCGGCGCCGGCACCGGCACCCGCGTCGGCCGCCCCGGGCGCCGTACCCAACAACACCTGCGGGACGACGAGTACGGCCTGCACACCGCCGTAGATATTGGTCTGCAGCCGCACGTGAATGCCGTGCCGGCGGGCGAGCTGGGAGACCACGTAGAGGCCGATGCGGCCATCGGCCAGCAGGCTGGCGACGTTGACCTGGTCGGGGTCGGCGAGCAGGGCGTTCATCCGGTTCTGTTCGCCGACGGGCATGCCGAGCCCGCGGTCCTCGACCTCCACGGCGAGCCCGGAGGTGACGAGGTTGGCGCGCAGCAGCACCTGGGTGTGCGGCGCGGAGAACACCGAGGCGTTCTCGATGAGTTCGGCCAGTAGATGGATGACGTCGGCGACGGCGTGGCCGCGCAGTTCGCCGTCGATCGGCGGTACCAGCTTGACCCTGGAGTACTGCTCGACCTCGGCGATGGCGGAGCGCAGTACCTCGGTCATGCTGACCGGGTTGCTCCACTGGCGCCGGGAGACGGCGCCGCCGAGCACCGCGAGGTTCTCGGCGTGGCGCCGGATGCGGGTGGCCAGGTGGTCCACGTGGAACAGGCCCTTGAGCAGGTCGGGGTCCTCGATCTCGTTCTCCAGCTCGTCGAGGATCGAGATCTCCCGGTGCACGAGCGACTGAAGCCGGCGCGCGAGGTTGACGAAGACCTCCAGCTTCTGCTCGCTGCCCGTCTGGCTGGAGAGCTGGGCTGCGCGCACGACGGCGGCGACGGCGCCGTCGTGCGCTCGGGCCAGGTCGGCGGCGAGCAGTTCGAAGTCGTCGGCGTCCTCCGGCGGTCGGCGGCGCTGCGCACGCGGCGACGGGGTCTCCCCCTGGCGCAGCGCGTCGACCAGCGCGTGCAGGTCGGCCTCGCCGCGTGCGGCGGCCTGGCGCAGCGCGTCGACGCGGTCGGAGACCGAGCGGGCGGCCCGGTCGGCGGCGACGGCGGCGATGAGGATCCCGGCGACGGTCACGGTGACCGCTCCGGCGAGCACGGCCCAGAGCGTGGGGCCGGTACGGGCGCCGGTGGCGCGGATGCTGAACAGCACCGCCGCGGTGGCGCCGAGCGCGACCGCGAGCGGCGGCAGCACGGCGAGCCGCATGAGCTGAGGCCGTATGTGCGTTTCGGGCAGTGCGGGAGCGGGTCGGGCGACCGGTCGCCCGTGCCGACCGCCCTCCCGGCGGTCGGCACGGGTGGCCGGTGCTCGGAGGTGAGACATCTGCGTCCTCGTACTGGTCCGTCGGGCCTGTTCCTCACGCGGTGCGCGAGGCGGGCATGCGTCATCGCGACGTCGGCCTGCGGAACCGGAGAACCCGGCCGCGCGACGCGGCGGGCACTCACAGTAGTTGCTTGCGCATCATGTGCGGCGGGCAGTTGACAAACTCCCCCGAGGAGCGTCCCACTCTGGTATGAAGCGTCGTACGACAGACCGATAACCCGGCCGGGCATCCGAGATCGAGCCGAAAGAGACCGATACGGCCTGGTCAAATCCGATCAGAAGGAAAAGTCGTGGGGCGGTGACCCCACACCGGCCCACCACCCCGGCGCCCTCCGGCGCTCCCCACCACCACTCCGCTTCCACCATCAACAGCACCCACGGAATGTCACTCAGAGTGTCGGCCTTGGCCTGGGATTGGCGGCGCGAGGAGGTACATGCCGCCACCAAAGCCGCGGGCAGCCCGGGGGTGCCATTGCCCCGGGCTGCCCGACCCTCCCATCCCAGCGGGAGCGTTGCGTTACCTGGCGCCGTGGATGGCCTGGGGATCCGTGACCGGCAGGGCGGGCTCGGCTTTCACGGTGGCGGGGGGCGGCGTCACATAGACCGGGGTGGGGTCGGGTTCGGGTGCGCACGTCTTGGCGATGACACCTTTGCCTGCGGGGAGGCGGCCGTCGCGCAGGTAGTCGGCAAAGGTGTCGTCCAGGCAGGCGTTGCCGTGGAAGAGGATCTCGTGGAAGCTGCCGCCGTTCTGGACGACCAGTTTGGATCCGGGCAGTGCCTTGTGCATGGCGAGGGCACCCGGGTAGGGGGTGGCGGCGTCCTCGGTGGCCTGGAAGAGCAGGACGGGCGGCAGTCCCTTGCCGGTGATCTTCAGCCGGCCGGCCGGGTTGCCCTGGTAGGGCCAGAACATGCAGGCGGCGTTGTACCACATGTTGTTGTAGGTGTAGAAGGGAGCGACCGCGTTGACCTTGGCTTGGTCTTTCTTCCAGAACTCCCAGTCGCGCGGCCAGCGGTTCTCGGTGCACTGGACCGCGTTGTACGCGGGGAACGCGCCGTCGTCGGCACCCGGGGCCGCATAGCGGTTGTAGGCGCTCTGCAGCGGGCGGGTGTCGTTCTTGGTGAGGTAGGCCGACAGCACGGTTGCCATCTGCGGCCAGCGCAGGAAGTTGTAGCCGCCACCGTAGAAGGTGTCTTCGAACTCCGCGGGGCCGATCTTGCCGGGGGCCGGAGCGGCAGCCACCGGGCTGGTCCGCAACGCGGCCTCGACCTGGTAGTACTTCTGCTCCACGGCGGCAGCGTCAGTACCCAGGTGGTAGACCGAGTCGGCCTTGGCGGTCCATGCCGCGAAGGCGTCGAAGCGGCGCTGGTGCTCCTTGTCCTGCAGGATGTTGTGGTCGTACCAGCTGATGGTCGGGCCGACGATGCTGTCCAGCACCATCCGGCGCACGTGCGACGGGAAGAGCTGGCCGTACGTCGAGCCCAGCGAGGTGCCCCACGAACCACCGTAGAAGTTGATCTTCTGAACGCCGAGCGCCCGCCGGATGCTGTCCATGTCGCGCGCGTTGTCGACGGTGGTCATGTGCGGCAGGAACCAGCTCCAGTTCGCCGCGCAGTCGGCGGCGTACCTGGCCGACTTCTCCAGCCACGCCTGCGAAGTGCCCTGGCCGACTTGATAGTCCGGCCGCTCGGCGTCGAAGTAGTGTGCGTCGCACGTGACGTGGGGTTCGCTGGCGTTGGTGCCGCGCGGGTCGAAGCCGATCCAGTCGTAGGTCGAGGCGACGTCCTGGGGAATCTTCCCGGAGATGTAGGCGGGCATCCACAGGCCGGAGTCGCCGGGGCCGCCGGGGTTCAGAAGGATGGGCCCCTGCCGTTCACTCTTGGGCGCGGTGGCCGGGAGCCGGTTCACCTTGATCTTGATCTTGGTGCCGTTCGGCTGGGTGTAGTCCAGCGGCACTTCGAGCATGGCGCACTGCAGCGCGGGAGTGGCCGCGTCGCGGCAGGAGCTCCAGGCGAGCTTCCCCTGACCCGTGCCCTCTGGCGCGGTCGAGGAAGCCGAAGCAGGGGTGATGCCCGCGCAGACTCCGCCGATGACGGCGACGACCGATAACAGGACTCTGGCTTTTGTCATGGAGGCATCATGTGCCATGTGCAATATCACATACCACCTTCCGAGTGGGCGTTACTCAACTGTGACTCGCCGGGCAGGTGATCGCGTCGGTGCGGTCGAAGGCGGCTGCGATGACGATGGCCCATCGTGCGTGCGCTCGATTCCCCTACCCACAGGGAAGGACCGGCGGTCGGGCACGCGCGGGCGGGCACGTCGAACGTGAGGGCGGGCGCAAAGGCGCGTCACGGCTCGAACAGCAGCGGCAGCGGCCGCGCCGCGGTCATGGGCCGTGGTTCCCGCCCGGGCGGCATGGCGGGAGCTGGTCGTCCGGACGGGAAGCCTGGCCTGGTAGGCCGCGCACTTGGCGATGGGTGGTGTGCGTGAGGAGAAGTATTCGGCCGCTTGTGTGCCGCCGGGGAGACGTCACCCATCCATAACTCGGCGTTATGGACGGTGAGTCGAGAAGCCCCGGTGGACGGCCGCCGCCGATGGGTGACCGGCCTCTTCCGGCAGCGTCGGCTGACCCCAAGCAGCCACACCGCAAGCCGTGTTCCCGCAGGTCATCACCAGTGGCCGCGCATCGAAGGCACGGATTGCGGACCTTCTTCCCGGCGCGACCGGGACCGGGATCGGGACCTGGCGGATGGCCCCCGATCCCGAGCGCAGCGCAGTGGGCGATGCCTGTCCCACGGCAATCCCATCCGCACGAAACCGAATTGAGGCTATGCGAGCCGTGGACTGATCCTTTACGCTCACCCGCGTCCTGTGGTGGCGGGAGCACCGTGCGACACAACTCGCGCTCCGATGCCCAGGAGGCATGTGATGCTCCCTCGCGCCAGCCTGCTCGTGGCCGCCATGGTGGCCACGGCGGTTCTCACCGGCGGCACACCCGGCGTTGCCGTCCCCCGAACCCACCATCCGTCCGCCGACCGTCAGTTCGCCGCGCTCGCCCGGCAGGTGCGCCTGAGCAACACCGGCGGCATGCAACCGGCCGACGACGACGGCGGTGATCCTGACGACCCGGTCGCCGGAACCCTCCAGTTCGCCACGGCACGTACGGCCCCGTCCGCCACGGTTTCCGGCGCCGCCCTCGCTGCGGGAACGGCCGCCGGCGACCGGCTTCCGGTGCGTGGCGGCACCTGGTCCGAGGTGACCAGTGGTTCGGCCGGCAGCGAGACCCCCGGTTATGCCGACCCGTCCTTCTCCGACTACGGCTCCGGCTGGGGCCTGGTGACCGGCAGGGCGTCCGCGCTCGCCACGGACGGCCCATGGGTGTACGCCGGGTTCGCGGACGGCGGCGTCTGGCGGTCCAAGGACACGGGCCGGACCTGGACCCCCGGGTTCCAGCACGCGTCCACCGAGTCGATCGGCTCGCTGTGGGTGAATCCCGCCGACCACTCCCTGTGGGTCGGCACCGGTGAGGCCAACACCAGCGCCGACAACTACACCGGCCAGGGCGTCTACCGCTCCGCCGACCACGGCCGGACCTTCCAGCGGGTCGGCGGCTCCGAGCTACTCAACGCCCAAGTCGCCGCGTTGGCGACGAACGACTCGTATGTGTTCGCGGCGACGAGCCACGGCCTGTGGCGCCGCCCGCTCTCCGGTCCGCTGGACACCCCGTGGCGACGCGTGCTCAGCCCCGACCCCAACCCGGACAAGGACCCCGCTCGGACTTCCATCATCTCCAGCGTCACCGTCCGGCCGGGCAGTCACGGCGCCACGGTGCTGGCCGCACTCGGCTTCCGCAACGGCACCCCCTACGACGGGCTCTACCTCTCCACGAAGGGCGGCGCGCCGGGTACCTTCCAGCGGATACGGCCCGCCGGGATCGACGACTCCGACATCGGCCGCACCAGCCTCGCCTACGCCCCCGACGGCAGCGCCCTGTACGCGGTGATCCAGTCGCCGGCCTACTCCGCCGGCAAGCGACCCTCGCCGATGCAGTCGACCTCGCTCAAGGGCGTGTACAAGTCGGCGAACGGCGATCCGAACGGGCCGTGGACGCTCGTCGCGGACGCCGGGACGCTGGGCAGCTCCGGATCCGCCCAGTCGTTCCCGTCCACCTACGAGCCGGGGGTGGGCTCCTGGTACAACCAGTACGTCAAGGTCGACCCACGCGACCCGCAACACCTCTACCTCGGCCTGGAGGAGATCTACGAATCCCGCGACGGCGGCGCGAGTTGGACGACGATCGCACCCTTCTGGAACTACACACTGCCCTGCTACGGCACCGCCACGGGCTGCCCGCCCACCGTCCACACGGACCAGCACGCCATCGCGATCAACGACGAGGGCCGGTTGTACGTGGGCAGCGACGGCGGCGTGTGGACCCGGCTGACGACCGACCACGCCACGGCAGGCTGGGCCGACCTCAACGCCGGCCTGCACACGCTCCAGTACTTCTACGTCGGCGCAGGGCGCGACCCTCAGGGCGGAACAGCATTGTGGGGAGGTCTGCAGGACAACGGCGCAACCCTGGTGCGCGGCAACTCCCACGACGTGATCCAGCCGTTCGCCGGTGACGGCGGCGATGTCATCGTGGACCCGGACGACGCCGACCGCGCGGCCGTCGAATACACCTACGGCGACATCGCGGTGACCACCGTCGGCGGTCGTTCCGACGGCACGGCCGCGGCATTCCGGGAGATCAGCCCCAGCTGCCAGATCGGTGCGCCGATCGCCGGCTGTGATCCGAAGATGCAGTTCATCGCCCCGTTCACCGCCGACAGGGCGAACGGCGACCGCTGGGTGATCTCGGGCCGGTACGTATGGGAGACCCGGAAGGGTTTCGGCACAGTCTGCGCGAAGGCCGCCGGGACATGCGACTGGCAGCCTGTCCACGACCTCGGCGAGACCGCCTCGACCACCGCGGTCGAAGCCGACAACGGCGTCGACTATGTCGGCTGGTGCGGTCCGTGCGTGCCCTCGGACGAGGACGGAAACGGCTTCAAGAGCGGCATCGCCACCAACTACGGGGGCACCTGGCACACCGTCACCGCACCGAACCTGCCGAACCGCTACGTCACCCGGATCGTCAGCGACCCGGCTCATCCCGCCCACGTCTACGCCGTTTACGGCGCGTACTCTCGCAAGTGGATCCCGGGTGGCGGCGTCGGGCACGTCTTCGAGTCGCTGGACGGCGGGGCGACCTGGAGGGACATCAGCGGCAATCTGCCGGACGTCCCGGCGGACGCGATGGTCATCGCGAAGGGACAGTTGATCCTCGCCACCGACCACCTCGTCTACGTCGCCGACGTCAGGTCTCCGACCCGTTGGTCCCGGCTCGGCCACGGCCTGCCCAGCTCGGTGACGACCGACATCACCCTCCTGCCCTCGGGTGACGCGGTGGTCGCCGCGACACACGGCCGTGGTCTGTGGAGGCTCAGCCTGAGCAGGTGAGCCGACCGGTCCGGCCGGCGCGCACCGACGGCGTCGGCCGGACCGGCCGGACGGCCGCACCAGGCATCTCCCCCCACGTCCGCGGCGGTGGTCGGCGTCGTTGCCGCGTGCCAGGGCCACTCCATTGGCCGAGCAACCCGGCCACCGCACCGGGAATCCGTCATACGGGCCTGCCAGGGAGAACACACGATGCCGACGAGAATCCTGCTCGAAGGACGCCCCGGCACGGGCAAGACGACCCTTGTCCGCCGGTTGGCCACGCTCCTGCGCACCCGCAGGGTCATCGGCTTCACCACAGAGGAGATCCGGCACGGCGGAACCCGCAGCGGCTTCGCGCTGGAGACACTGGAGGGCGGTCACCGAGCCGTGCTCGCCCATGTCGACTTCCCCGGTCCACCCCGGGTGGGCCGCTACGGCGTCGATCTGGGCGTCATGGAGCAGCTCGCGCTGCCGCCGCTCAGGTCGGCGGCAGCGGATCCTGCTGCTGGAGATCTCGTGCTGATCGACGAGCTCGGGCGTATGGAGCTGGCATGTACCGCGTTCCAGGACACGGTCCGGAGCCTGTTCGAGTCCGACATCGACATCGTCGCCACCGTCCACGCACACCGTGACCCGTTCACCGACGGCCTCAAGCAGCGCCCTGGCATCACCCTGCTCCAAGTGACCCGAACCAACCGGGACACGCTCCCCGAGGAGCTGGCAGCCCGGCTCGAAAAGCCATGACGCGTCACGCGCCTCAGCTCGCCACGCTCAGCCCTCGCCCACAAGGTCGAGGTCGTCACGAGGGGCCACCGGCATGATCTCCGGAACGGGCCACTTGCGGTCCAGCGGCTGGGACACATCCCGCCACCAGGGGTGCGTGGGGAGGACTCCAGCGGGCTCGAAGGGCCGGCCCGGAACAGGGACGGCCACCGCCTGCCCGACCGCCTCGGCTGCGGCCAGCGTCCACTCGCCCGGCTCGGCCCAGGGGTGCGGGGCGAGATTGAAGGTGCCCCAGTGGATCGGGAGCAGCGCGCCGTGCGGGGCACCGCCCTGCAGGTCGAGGTGGGCGCGCAGGCCCTCCTCGGGGGTCATGTGGATGTCGGGCCAGAACTCGCTGTAGGCCCCGATCTGGATCATCGTGGCGTCGAACGGCCCGTGGGCCGCGCCGATGTCCCTGAAGCCGTCGAAATAGCCCGTGTCCCCGCTGTGGAAGATCCGGTTCTCCTCGCCGGCGACGGCCCAGGACGCCCAGAGCGTGTGCTGGGTGTTGCGCAGGCCGCGGCCGCAGAAGTGGCGGGCGGGCGTCGCGGTGAGGGTGAGGCCGCCGACCCGGGTCGACTCGTGCCAGTCCAGCTCGCGCAGCCGGTCCGGGGAGACACCCCAGTGCTCGAGATGGGCACCGACGCCGAGCGGCACGGCGAACACGGTGTCCGTGCCGGCCAGCGCCTTGATGGTGGGCAGGTCCAGGTGATCGTAGTGGTCGTGCGAGATCACGACGACGTCGACCTCGCCGAGCGCGGCCAGCGGCAGCGGCACGGGGTGCAGCCGCTTGGGCCCGACGAAGGGGAACGGGGAGCAGCGCTCGCCCCAGACGGGGTCGAACAGCACCCTGTGGCCGTCGATCTCCGCGAGGACGCTGGAGTGGCCCATCCAGGTCAGTCGCAGTCCCGTGACGGGCTGCTTGGCCAGGTCGGCGAAGGTCGTGGGATGCACCGGGACGGTGCCTCTCGGGGCGCGCAGGGGCCGGGTGTCCTTGTCGAGGAACACCTTCGCGAGGTCCAGCGTGGAGCCGGAGGGCCGGGTGCGTGCCGCACCACCCGGGTTCTGGAAGACGCCGTCCTTGAAGTGGGGGGAGCGGCGGATGCGTGCCAGGCGCTCACCTCCCGGATCCGCGCCGAAGGCCGCGGGCCGCAGCGCGCGGAGCCCGGAGCTCGAGGAGCGCAGTCCGGTCACGGTACCTCCCGGTGGAGTGGGTGAGGCTCCCCATTATGGTCGGCCCCTCCGACAGCCCGGGAACGGCGGGGCCCCCTCCGCGGACGTGACGCGCGCTACTGAACCTTCGTTCAGCACGTTGACAGGGGGCCGACCGGCTCCAGATACTGACTCGCGATTCAGTAGAGGAGCGGGCGCGCGGCGCAGTATCGGCCGCTGTGGTCCCACCCTGACCACCGTCCCCGAGGAGACCCCATGACCGCCCCCGCTCCCCTGATGTCGCTCGTCTGGACCGACCACGTCACCGGCCGCCAGGGCTTCCTCGTCGTGGACCGGCTGGTGCGCGGCGTGGCCAGCGGGGGGCTGCGGATGCGCCCGGGCTGCACCCTGGCGGAGGTGGCGGGGCTGGCCCGCGGCATGACGATGAAGGAGGCCCTGCACTACGACCCCGAGGCCCGTTACGTCCCTCTCGGCGGCGCCAAGGGCGGCATCGACTGCGATCCCCAGGACCCACGGGCGCACGGGCTGCTGGTGCGCTACCTGCGCGCCATGCGGCCGTACATCGAGAGCTGCTGGACCACCGGCGAGGACCTCGGCCTCACCCAGGACCTGGTCGACCGTGCGGCGGCCGAGGCGGGCCTGGTCTCGTCCGTCCAGGCGGTGTACCCGCTGCTGGACGACGAGGCGGCGGCCCGCAAGCGGCTCGCGGACGCCTTCGCGGTCGAGGTGGACGGCATCGGCCTGGACGAGCTGGCCGGCGGCTGCGGGGTCGCCGAGTCGGTGCTCGCGGCGCTGGACCGGGCGGGCGTGCCGTACGCGGGTACACGCGTGGCCGTACAGGGGCTCGGCACGATGGGCGGGGCAACCGCGCGGTTCCTCGCGCGCGCGGGGCTGACGGTGGTGGCGGTCGCCGACATCAAGGGCACGATCGCCAATCCGGCGGGGCTCGACGTCGAGGCGCTGCTGGCCGCGCGGGACGGTTACGGCACCGTCGACCGCCGGGTACTGCGCCCCGGCGACCGCGAACTGCCCGGCGACGCCTGGCTGTCCGCCGACGCCGAGGTGCTGGTGCCGGCGGCCGTGTCGTACGCGATCGACACCGCCGACCAGGAACGGATCGGCGCCCGCTGGATCGTGGAGGCCGCCAACATGCCCGTGCTGCCGGAGGCGGAGGAGCTGCTGGCCGCGCGCGGGGTGACCGTGCTGCCGGACGTGGTGGTCAACTCCGGTACGAACGCCTGGTGGTGGTGGACCCTGTTCGGTGACATCGGCGCCGATGCCGAGCAGGCGTTCGCGCACATCCGGCGCTCCATGCGCACCCTGGTCGGGCTGGTGCTGGACCGTGCGGACGCCGACGGTACGACCCCGCGCGCGGCCGCGCACGCCGTGGTGACCGACCGGCTGCCGGAGATCGCGGACCGCTTCGGGTGGTACCGGTGACGACCCCGGACGCGCTCTTCGAACAGCCTGGAGGACCTGGCCCTTTCGGCGCCGCCCTTGACGACGGATTAGGGTGACCGCGTGGCGAGAGTGCGGTTGAGCGTGGCCGAGCGGCGGGAGGAGCTGCTGCGGGCCGCCATCGGGCAGATCGAGGCGCGGGGCGTGGCGGCGGTCAGGATCGCCGACGTGGCCGCGGTGCTCGGGGTGAGCAACGCGCTGGTGCTGTACCACTTCTCGACGAAGGAGAAGCTGGTCGCGGCGGCGTTCACCTACGCGGCGGAGGACGATCTCGCACATCTGCGCAAGCTGCTGGGCCGGCGGACGTCCGCGCTGCGCCGGCTGCGGGCCGCGGTGCGCTGGTACGCGCCGACCGGACAGGCCAAGGGCTGGCGGCTGTGGATCGAGGGCTGGGCCGTGGCGCTGCGCGAGCCCGCCCTACGGCAGGTCACCCGGGACCTGGACCAGCGGTGGAAGGCCGCGATCACCGAGGTCATCGCCGAGGGCGTGGCGGCGGGCGAGTTCGCCTGCGCCGACCCGGCCGGCGCCGCGCTGCGGCTGACCGCGCTGCTGGACGGGCTGGCGGTGCAGCTGACGTCGTACCCGGGAGCGGTGCCACGGGCGCGCGCGCAGGAGTGGGCCGACGACGCGCTGGCCCGCGAACTGGGCCTGGAGCGCAGTGCGTTGACCGAGCGCTAGGGCCTGTCGTTTGGATCAGGCCGGCTGTAGGTCACGGCGCCTTCCAACCGACCCGAGCGGGGTCTGGTGCGTGCAGCTGCAAGGCGGAGGAGGGCGCCAACGCGATGGGGGTCCCCCCGCGATGGGGGTCCCCCCGCGCGAGCGAAGCCGAGCGTGGGGGAGAAGCCGAGCGTGGGGGAGTTGGCAACCGACGACAACGCCGCAGATGTGCGTGCCAGACCCCGCGACGCCGGGATGATCCAAACGACAGGGCCCAGGGCCTGTCCGGGCTGCGCCGGCGGGCCCGGCGCCACGGTGACGAGCCACCGCCCGCACCGCATCCCAGGCCAAGGCGCCCCGCCCCGGACAACCGCGCCCCGCACCGCAGGCCGCACGGTGCGAGGCACGTCGGTGGGGGTCAGGCCACCGAGGCGATCCGCATCTTGATGTCGTCGGGCGACAGGGTGCCCTTCGCCGTGACGTGGTCGCCGGAGGACTCGCCGCGCAGGCGGCGGCCGATCCACGGGACGAGGTACTCACGGGCCCAGTGGACGTCGTCGCGCCGGATGTCCAGGGTGCCCCGGGGCGGCAGCGGCGGCCACGGCTGCTCGGGGTCGGCCGGGATCGGCAGGCCGAGGGCCTGGCCGGCGCGCAGCGCCACGCGCGTGTGCCCCTCGGGCGAGAGGTGGAGCCGGTCGCTGTCCCAGGCCCTGCGGTCCTGCACGGACTTCAGGGACCACAGGTCGAGCACGGGACAGCCGTACCGGTCCGCGATGGCGCGGACATGGCCGTTGTACGTGGCGATCTTGCCCCGCAGGTGCTTGAGCACCGGGACGCCCCGGGTGTCGAAGCCGGTCGTCACCAGCACCGTGCCCGCGGCTTCGGCCAGCCGGGCCACGGCCCGCTCGAAGCGCTCGGCCACCTCGTCCGGGTCGGTGCCGGGCCGGATGATGTCGTTGCCGCCCGCGCAGAAGGAGACGAGGTCCGGGGCCAGTTCGACGGCCTGCGGGAGCTGGTCCTGCACGATCTGGTCGAGCAGCTTCCCGCGGACCGCGAGATTGGTGTACTTGAAGTCGCCTTCGGGCCGCCGGTCGGCGAGCAGTACCGCGAACCGGTCGGCCCAACCGACGAACGCCCCGTCGGGCCCGGGGTCGCCGACGCCCTCGGTGAAGCTGTCCCCCACCGCCACGTACGACCCGATCACTGATCTGTTGTCATTCTTCGAATCGTCTGCCACGTCGGACCATGATTCCCCTTCCGATGTGACCTACGCGACCGTAAGGAGGGGTTGACGAACGGTGAGATGAGACACCCTTAAATAATTTGCCAATCCAGGAATAGGGCTGATCCCGGACGGGTTGACGGTGTGACTCAGCCGACGGGGACGCCATGCCGGCGGAGGTAGCCGACGGGGTCGACGTCCGAGCCGTAGTTCGGCGTGGTGCGGATCTCGAAGTGCAGGTGCGGGCCGGTGACGTTGCCGGTCGCGCCGGACAGGCCGATCTGCTGGCCCTCGGTCACGGTCTGCCCGGCCGAGACGGAGAGCTGCGAGAGGTGGGCGTACTGCGCGTAGTAGCCGTCGTTCAGCCTGATGACGACCTGGTTGCCGTACGCGCCGCCCCAGCCGGCGGAGACGACCGTGCCCGCGGCGACGGACTTCACCGTGGTGCCGGTCGGTACGACGAAGTCGACGCCGGTGTGGTAGCCGCTGGACCACATGCTGCCGGCCACGTGGTAGCCGGTGCCGACGACGGCGCCGGTCACCGGGAGGGTGAAGCCGGTGGTGGTCGTGGTGGCACCGGAGGACTGGGGTGCCGGTGCCGCCTGGGACGCCGAGGAGTGCGACTCGGCCGACGGCCGGCTCGGGGCCGCGGACTCGCCGTGGGTGTGCGCCGACTGCCGGTCGAGCGCGAGCTTCAGGCCCGGGTGGATGAGCGACGGGTCGTCGCCGACGGCCCGCCGGTTGTCGTCGTAGAGGCGGTGCCAGCCGCCGGAGACGTGCTGTTCGTCGGCGATCACCGAAAGGCAGTCGCCGGACTTCACCGTGTAGGTGTGCACACCCGGATTCGCCTGCGCGGCCGCCTTCTTCACCGGTGACTGAGGGGACTGCGCGGCTTTTACGGAAAGGGGCTGCGTGCCGGTGGCGGCGTGGGCTCCGGTGGTTCCGATGAGGGGGAGGGCCAGGGCGGCGCCACCGGTTCCGGCGACGGCGATCGAGCGGGAGAAACGCGGGGGCTTGGGACGTCGGTGCTTACCCTTCGCGGGCATGGCGCATTTCCTCTCCGACGCCTGCGAGGTCAGCTGTCGGGTTCGGGCTGGAGCGGCCCGGCCGCCGTGGCGACTTCACCCCTAGCCTGTCGCGGAGACCGGACAGGCAGTCGTACCTGGTGGGTCCCCCGCTCCTGCCGAACGCGGGTCAAGTGTGGGACTCCGGGCGGCGGCAGGACTCGGCGTTCCGTCCGGATTGGTGGGGAACGTAAGCGAGCAAGACGCACGGAAACAAGCGGCCGGTTCCCGCCGTTCCGATTCCCGAAGATCGAATGCGGGAATTCACGATCACCCTCCGTGAATTCCCGCCCGCCGACACCTTTCAATTCCCCTTTTCAGCATGAAAATTACGTGAACATGACGCGCGACGCACGGTCATGAATATGACGCTCCTCACCCGCTCTTCCACCACGACCCCTCATTCCACAGCGAGTTGCAACGAAGGCGCCAATTCGGGCAGAAAGCTCAGATGCGGCGCAGCCGGAGAACCATCGCATCAAGGTCGCCCTTGAGTCCGGTGCGCAGACCGTGGTGCAACAGGACGGCACCCCGATGAACTTCACCCGTTTCGCGGCATTCGTACGATGCCGTCGGGTCGAGTCCGCGCAGACGCAGCGCCGGGACCGGCTCGCCGTGGCTCTGCGCCTGGAGCCAGGCCAGGACCACCGCCTCCTCCCCGCGGACGTACTGGACCGCGCTGAGGCCGCCGGCCGGGGGCCGCAGCCGGTACAGCTCGCCGTGCTGGACGACGGTCCGGATCTCTTTGTAGAGCTCGACCCACTGCCGGGCCTCGGCCAGCTCCTCACCGGTCCACTCGGTGAGGTCGCCACCGACCCCGAGGACCCCCGCCATGGCGCTGACGAAACGGAACCGCAGGGTGCTGACCCGGCCGTTGAGCTGGGTGTTCGGGCTGTCCGTGACCCAGGCGGCCATGACCCGGGCCGGGTGGATCTGGCTGAAGCCGTGCTGGATGGCGAGCCGGTCCAGCGGGTCGGTGTTGTCGGAGGTCCACACCTGGTCGGTGCGACCGAGCACACCCAGGTCGATCCGGCCGCCACCGCCCGAGCAGGACTCGAAGGCGACCCCCGGGTGAGCCGCGCGGAGCCGGTCCAGCAGGGCGTACAGGGCGCGGACGTGGTCCACCCACAGGCGCTGCGGATATGGCTCACCGGGCCAGCCGGCGTCGGTGAAGCAGCGGTTGAAGTCCCACTTCACATAGTCGATCGGGGCGCTGGAGAGCAGGGTGTCCAGCTGCTCCCAGAGGTACTCCTGGACGTCCTCGCGGGCGAGGTTGAGGACGAGCTGATTGCGCAGTTCCGTCCGCTTCCGTCCTGGTTGGTACTGCACCCAGTCGGGGTGCGCGCGGTACAGGTCGCTGTCCGGGTTGACCATCTCGGGCTCGACCCAGATGCCGAACCGCATCCCCAGGCCGTGCACCTGGTCGGCGAGGGGCTTGAGCCCCTGCGGGAAGCGGCCGGGGTTCGGGGTCCAGTCGCCGAGCCCGGCGCGGTCGCTGGTGCGGGCGCCGAACCAGCCGTCGTCCACCACGAACAGCTCGACCCCGATCCCGGCGGCCCGGCGGGCGAGCGCGAGCTGCTGGTCCTCGGAGATGTCGAAGTTCGTCGCCTCCCAGGAGTTGAAGAGCACCGGCCGGTCCCGCTCGGCGTCCGGGATGACGTACGCGCGCTGGTAGGCGTGCCAGGCGCGGCTCGCGCCGCCGAAGCCGCCGTCGCTCCACAGGCCCGCGAAGACCGGGGTGGTGTACGACTCCCCCGGCTGGAGGAGCAGCAGGCCCGAGTCGTCGTAGCCGGCGCCGCCGGTGATCTGCACGCGTGCGTCCGGGAGTTGGGCGACCGCGATGCGCCAGGAGCCGGACCAGCCGAGCGCGCAGCCGTAGACCTCGCCGCGCTCCTCGGTGGCGTCGGTGTCGAGGGCCACCCAGGGCAGGTGCTGGTGGCCGGTGTGGCCGCGGCGGCTGCCGATGACCTTCTCGCCGTAGGTGAGCGGGGCGGCGGTCAGGCGGGACTCGGCGGCCCAGCGGCCGTGCAGCTGGGACAGCCGCCAGCCGTCGCGGTCGGGCAGGGTCCAGGTGGCCGCGTCGGCCCGCAGCAGCTCCACGCGCGCGTGGGAGCCGTTCGCCACGGTGACCCAGCGCTCGACGACGTCACCGCGCATCCGGTAGTGCAGGGTGACGGCAAGGCCGTCGTCGTCGAAGCGCAGGCGCAGCTCGTCGCCCTCCGTCTCGTACGCCCCGAAGCTCCACTCCGTGCCGCGGCGCTCGTCGGTGCGCACGGACAGGGCGGGGCGGGCGAAGCGGGGGCCGCCCTCGACGGGGTACTCCTCACGGCCGTCGAGCGGGGACTCGAAGGGCCAGTACCCGGGCAGCGGGTCCGCGGCCAGGGCCTCCGCGTCCGCGAGGGCGATGCGCGGCCCCCAGTGCAGGTGGAGCAGCTCGTCCGTGTCGGTGAGATGCAGGGCATAACTACTGGTGGGCCCCGAGAGGAGCCAGGTACGACCGTCTTCGGCGATGTCCACCACTAAGACCTCACAGGTGCCAACAGATCCGCTCAAGTGCCAACATCATCGGGGGCGCGGCACCTGGTGACAATGCCTGTGGACAACTCCTTGCCCGAGGAAACCGATGTCGTATCGTCGACGGAGTGCCCGCCGGCGAGACGCGGCGGCGGGGCCCCGACCCGGGAGGAGCCCCCCGTGACGCAGCAGGTCCCGTCGACCGAGCCGGAGCTGGCCGGAGTCCGTAATTTCCGCGACGTGGGCGGACTGCCGACCGAGGACGGACGGCGGGTGCGGCACGGCGTGCTGTTCCGCAGCGGCCATCTGGCGCACGCGACCGAGGACGACGCGGCCTTCCTCGCCTCCCTGGGCCTGCACACGATCTTCGACTTCCGCAACGCGGCCGACCAGAGGCTGGAAGGCCCGGACGTCGAACTGCCCGGCGTGCGGAACGTGAACCTGCCGCTGAGCGACCCGGCGGACGGCGCCGAGTTCTGGACGATGGTCCGCGACGGCGACCTCGACCAGCTGCGCGGGATCCTCGCCGACGGCAAGGGGGCGGCCCGGATGATCGCCTCGTACCGGTCGATCGTCAAGGAGCGCACCGCCGAGCACTCCCGGGTGCTGCGGGCGCTCGCCGAGGACAGCGTGCCCGCCCTGATGCACTGCGCGGCGGGCAAGGACCGCGCGGGCATCTCCATAGCCGTGACGCTCCTCGCGCTGGGCGTGGAGCGCGAGGCGATCGTCACCGACTACCTGGAGTCCAACGCCAAGCACCGGCGCTACAAGGTCCGCCGCAGCGGCAGCGCGGAGACCGCGTACACCCCGGAGGTGATGGAGCTGCTGAGCCCGCTGTTCGACGCGCGTGCCGAGTATCTCCAGGCGGCGTTCGAGACCATCGAGGAGTCCTGGGGCGGGGTGGACGCCTACCTGCAGCAGGGCCTCGGCCTCGCCCCGGCGGCCCGGGACCGGCTGCGCGAACGCCTGCTGGACTGACCCGTTCCCCGGGCCCGGCAGCGGTTCCGGCCCGCCTGTCAGCCCTTGGCGCCCACCGCGAACAGCAAGTACAGGAACGCGGCCAGGACATGGCCGAGCGCGATGTAGATGATCAGCCGGATCCACAGGGCACGGGGAAACTTCGTCTCGGGGTTGCTCATGACAGCTCTCCGGTCAGCGGCCCCAGGCACAGCGTGGCCGTGGGGCTCTGCAGCAGGGTGTGGACGAACAGCAGCTCGACGCCGTCGTGGTCCTCGGCGGCGAGCCGGTGCGGGGTCAGGGAGTCGAAGTGCGCGCTGTCGCCGGGCGCGAGCAGGTGCGCGGTGTCACCGAGGCGCAGCCGCAGCCGGCCCCTGAGGACGTAGAGCCACTCCTCGCCGGGGTGGACGCGCACGATGTCGCCCTGCGAGCCGTACGGCACGCGCACGCGCAGGGCCTGCATGCCGCGGCCGGGCACCCCGGCCTGGAAGTACGTCCAGCCGCCCGCCCGGGTCGGCTCCATGTCGCCGGCCCGCACGATCGCGTCCCGGTCGGCGACCGTCTCGCCCAGCACTTCGGAGACGGTCGTACCGTAGATGCGGGCGAGGGCCAGCAGCATCGGCAGCGAGGGCTGCCGCCGTCCCGTCTCCAGCCGGGACAGATGGGCCGGTGAGAGCCCGGCGGCGCGGGCCGCGGCTTCCAGGGTGAGGCCGGCGCGCCGGCGCAGTGCCCGCAACTGCGGTGCGACGGCGGGCAGCTCGTCGCCCGGGCCCGCCGACGGGCCGGCGTCTGAGGCGTTCATGCCTCCATTCAGCCCCGGTATTGCCCGTGGGGCAATTTTCTTGCCTCTGAGGCAAAAACCAATGCCTCGGAACCCACGCCTCGCTCGTCCGGCGCCCCCTCCCTGCTACACTCCCCTCAAGAGTTGAACACGTTCAAAAGCAGGGGGACCGCATCATGGCCGCATCCGGCTCGCCCAACCCGAGCGACTCACCCGCCGTCGCACTCGGCCCGCTCGCTCTCTTCTTCGGGATCGTCGCCGCCACCAGTGCGTGGCCCACCCTCACGTTCTTCCTGTTCCCCTGGTCGCTCCTCGCGGGCGGCTTCGCGGTCACCTTCGGCGCCATGGCCGTCCACTACGCCGCGTGCGGCATCGGCCGGCTGTGGACCGCGGTCACAGCGACGGTCCTGGGCGCCGTCGGACTCGCCGACCTCTTCCTCCTCTTCGTGGCGCTTCCCGGCTAGGGACCGGTCAGCGGTTGGCCACCGCCTGCTTGATCAGCGTCTTGCCGAAGTCCCACATCAGGCCGCCACCGCTGTGTGCGTCGTCCATCACGGCGATGAACGCCGCCACGAACCGGTCCACGTCCGCCTCGTCGATGATCAGCGGCGGGATCAGCTTGATCACCTCCAGGTGGTCACCGGAGACCTGGGTGAGGATCCGGTGCCGCTGCAGCAGCGGTACGACGACCATCTGCGCGAACAGGCCCTTGCGGGCGGCCTGGAGCATGGCCCAGCGGCTGCGCAGCTTCAGCGAGGACGGCTTGCCGAACTCGATGCCGATCATCAGGCCCCGGCCACGGACGTCGGCGAGCAGCTCGTACTTGTCGATCAGCGCGCTCAGCCGGGACTTCAGCAGCTCGCCGGTCCTGCGTACGCCCGCGACGATCTGCTCGTTCTCCATGGCCGACAGCACGGCGAGGCCGCACGCCATCGCCTGGGCATTGGAGCCGAAGCTCGCCGAGTGAACCAGTACGCGGTCCATGGTCGAGTAGACCTTCTTGAAGATCCACTCCTTGCCGAGCGTGGCGCCGACCGGGACGTACCCGCCGGACAGCGCCTTGGCCACGCACACCAGGTCCGGTTCGACGCCGTCCTCGTGCTGGTAGGCGTAGAAGTCGCCGGTGCGGCCGAGGCCGGTCTGCACCTCGTCGGCGATGAGCAGCGCCTTGTGCTGGTGCAGCAGCTCCTGGGCCGCGCGCAGATAGCCGGGCGGGGCCTCGTGCACCCCCTTGCCCTGGATCGGCTCCACGATCAGGGCGGCCACGTCGCCCTGCTTCAACTCCCGGGCCAGGGCGTCGAGATCACCGAGGGGTACGGCGGTGTCGGGCAGCAGCGGGGCGAAGCCGTCGCGGAAGCCGCGCTCGCCGTTGACCGACAGGGAGCCGGTGGTCAGGCCGTGGAAGGCGTGGTCGCAGTAGAGGGTCCTGGGCTTGCCGGTGGCGTACCGGGCGAACTTCAGGGCCGTCTCGACGGCCTCCGTGCCACTGTTGCCGAAGAACACCCGGTCCAGGTGGGGGCTGTGGGCGAGGAGCCGTTCGGCGAGGAGGCCGGGCAGCGGCTGGCAGTCGAAGCGGGTGAGGTCGGCCAGGTCCAGGTCGAGCACGTCGTGCAGCGCCTTGCGGACGACCGGGTGGTGGCGGCCGAGGCCCATCACCCCGAACCCGGCGAGCATGTCCAGGTAGTCGTTGCCGTCCGCGTCGAAGAAGTGGGCGCCCTCGGCGCGCTCGTAGACCTTGTCGAAGCCGATGGTGTGCAGCATGCGCGGGAGCTGCGGGTTGAGGTGCCTCGTGTGCAGCTCGTAGCGTTCGGCGCCGCGCTCGGCGAGCAGGGCGCCGAGGTCGAACTCCGTTCTCATTCACTCTCCTTGGCTGTGCCGCCCGCGTCCTCGACGGCCAGGCTCGCACTGATCCGCCCGGCGATCTCGACGGGCGTGAGACCGATGTCGGCCAGCACCTCGCCGCGCTTGGCGTGGGCGAGGAACTGCTCCGGGATGCCGAACCGCCGTACCGGCACGTCCACGTCGGCGTCGCCGAGGGCCAGCGCGACGGCCGAACCGACGCCCGCGGCACGGCTGTTGTCCTCCACCACGGCCACCAGCCGGTGCTCGGCGGCGAAGCCCGGCAGCGCCGGGTCGACGGGCTTGACCCAACGGGGGTCCACCACCGTGCAGTTGATGCCGCGTGCCTGAAGCAGGTCGGCGGCCTGGAGGCACACCGGGGCCATCACACCGACGGCCACCAGCAGCACCTCGGGGCGTTCGGCGCGGTGCAGGACGTCCATGCCACCGACATGGCCGATGGCCGGGATGTCCGGGCCGACCGACTCCTTCGGGAAGCGGACCAGGGTGGGCGCGTCGTCCACGGCGACGGCCTCGCGCAGCTGGGCGCGCAGCTGTCCGGCGTCGCGCGGGGCGGCGATCCTGAGGCCGGGGACGACCTGGAGGATCGACATGTCCCACATGCCGTTGTGGGAGGCCCCGTCGACGCCGGTGACGCCGGCCCGGTCGAGGACGAAGGTGACCCCGCAGCGGTGCAGGGCGACGTCCATCAGCAGCTGGTCGAAGGCGCGGTTGAGGAAGGTGGCGTAGACGGCGACGACCGGGTGCAGCCCCCCGGTGGCGAGGCCCGCCGCGGAGACGGCCGCGTGCTGCTCGGCGATGCCCACGTCCCACACCCGGTCGGGGAAGCGCTCGGCGAACCTGCCGAGGCCCACCGGGTGCAGCATGGCCGCCGTGATCGCCACGACGTCCTCCCGCTCCTCGCCGATCCGTACGATCTCGTCGCCGAACACCGAGGTCCAGGACGGCCCGCCCGACGGCGCGAGCGGTTCACAGGTGAGCGGGTCCATCACGCCGACGGTGTGGAAGTGGTCCTCCTCGTGGAGGAGGGCGGGCTCGTAGCCACGGCCCTTCTCCGTGAGGCAGTGGACCAGGACCGGGCCGTGGAATCGTTTCGCGCGGCGCAGCGCCGACTCGACGGCCTTGATGTCGTGGCCGTCGATCGGGCCGACGTACTTCAGGCCCAGGTCCTCGAACATGCCCTGCGGGGCGAAGGCGTCCTTGAAGCCCTTCTTCGCGCCGTGCAGGGACTCGTAGATCGTGGTCCCGACGACCGGGGTGCGCAGCAGCACGTCCTTGCCCCAGGCGAGGACCTTCTCGTAGCCGTCCGTCGTGCGCAGGGTGGCGAGGTGGTTGGCGAGGCCGCCGATGGTCGGGGCGTAGGAGCGTTCGTTGTCGTTGACGACGATGATCAGCGGGCGGTCCTTGGCGGCCGCGATGTTGTTCAGCGCCTCCCAGGCCATGCCGCCGGTCAGCGCGCCGTCGCCGATGACGGCGACCACATGGCCCCTCTCCCCCTGCACCTGGTTGGCCTTGGCGAGGCCGTCCGCCCAGCCGAGCGCGGTGGAGGCGTGACTGTTCTCGATGACGTCGTGCTCGGACTCCTCGCGCGAGGGGTAGCCGGACAGTCCGCCCTTGCCGCGCAGCTTGGAGAAGTCCTGACGCCCGGTCAGCAGCTTGTGGACGTAGGACTGGTGTCCGGTGTCCCACAGGATGCGGTCGACCGGTGACTCGAAGACCCGGTGGAGTGCGACGGCCAGTTCCACCACGCCCAGATTGGGCCCGAGGTGACCGCCGGTCCGCGACACCGCGTGCACCAGGAACTCACGTATTTCCTCGGACAGTTCACCGAGTTCCGCCTCGGACAGCGCCTTCAGGTCGCGTGGTCCCCGGATGGTCTCCAGAATGGTCACGCTGGGCCCCCTCTCGGTCCGTGCCGTGCTGTGCTCAACTCACTTCGTCTGCGGGGCTCGTCCGCTCGGCGAGCTTCATGGCCTCTTCGATGAGGGTCTCGACGATCTTCGACTCGGGTACGGTCTTGATGACCTCGCCCTTCACGAAGATCTGCCCCTTGCCGTTGCCCGAGGCAACTCCGAGGTCGGCCTCGCGCGCCTCGCCCGGACCGTTGACCACACACCCCATCACCGCGACCCTGAGCGGTACTTCCATGCCGTCGAGGCCCGCGGTGACCTCCTCGGCGAGCTTGTAGACGTCCACCTGGGCCCGGCCGCAGGACGGGCAGGAGACGATCTCCAGCCGCCGCTGCCTGAGGCCCAGTGACTGGAGGATCTGGATGCCGACCTTGACCTCCTCCACCGGCGGGGCGCTCAGCGAGACGCGGATCGTGTCGCCGATGCCCCGGGACAGGAGGGCCCCGAAGGCCACCGCCGACTTGATCGTGCCCTGGAACGCCGGGCCCGCCTCGGTGACGCCGAGGTGCAGCGGGTAGGCGCAGCTCTCGGCGAGCTGCCGGTACGCCTCGATCATCACGACCGGGTCGTTGTGCTTGACGGAGATCTTGATGTCCCGGAAGTCGTGCTCCTCGAAGAGGGACGCCTCCCACAGGGCCGACTCGACCAGGGCCTCGGGGGTCGCCTTGCCGTACTTCTGGAGCAGGCGCCGGTCCAGGGAGCCGGCGTTCACGCCGATGCGGATCGGCGTGCCGTGGTCCTTGGCGGCGCGCGCGATCTCCTTGACCTGGTCGTCGAACTTCTTGATGTTGCCCGGGTTCACCCGGACCGCCGCACAGCCGGCCTCGATGGCCGCGAAGACGTACTTCGGCTGGAAGTGGATGTCCGCGATCACCGGGATCTGCGACTTGCGGGCGATGGTGGCGAGGGCGTCCGCGTCGTCCTGCGTGGGGCAGGCGACGCGGACGATCTGGCAGCCGGATGCGGTGAGTTCCGCGATCTGCTGCAGGGTGGCGCCGATGTCCGACGTACGGGTCGTCGTCATCGACTGCACCGACACCGGGGCTCCGCCCCCGACCGCCACCGGCCCGACGTGGATCTGCCGCGACTGCCGCCGCGGTGCGACCGGACGGGCCGGTACCTCGGGAACGCCCAAGGGAATGGCGGTCATGGCGTCAGTCCTGCTTTCCGCTCGTCATCGTCTCGCGCGCGGCCCGCAGGGACTCCTTCAGGGAGCCCATGGTGGCGAGCACGGCGGTCGGCTCGTAGCCGCAGTGCGCCATGCAGTTGGCGCAGCGCGGGTCCTTGCCGCGGCCGTACTTGTCCCAGTCGGTCTTCTCGACGAGTTCGCGGTACGTGGCCACATAGCCGTCGCTCATCAGGTAGCAGGGCTTCTGCCAGCCGAAGAGCGAGTAGCTCGGGATCGCCCACGCCGTGCACGGGAAGTCGACCTTGCCCTCCAGGAAGTCCAGGAAGAGCGGGCTCTGGTTGAGCCGCCACCGCTTGCGGTTGCCGCCCGAGAACGCCTTCTTGAACAGCTCGCGGGTCTGCTGCACGCCGAGGAAGTGCTCCTGGTCCGGCGCCTTCTCGTAGGCGTAGGCGGGCGAGAGCATCATCTCGTCCACCTTCAGGTCGTCATTGAGGTAGTTCAGCACCTCGACGACGGTCTGCGGGGTGTCGGTGTTGAAGAAGGTCGAGTTGGTGGTCACCCGGAAGCCGCGCCGCTTGGCCTCCTTGATGGCCTCGACCGCCTCGTCGAAGGTGCCCTCCTTGGCCACCGAGGCGTCGTGCCGCTCCCGCAGCCCGTCGATGTGCACGGCCCACGCGAAGTACGGCGAGGGCTTGAACTTGTCCATCTTCTTGCGCATCAGCAGCGCGTTGGTGCACAGGAAGACGAACTTCCTCCTGGCCACCAACTGCCGTACGATTTCGTCGATCTGAGGGTGCATCAACGGTTCGCCACCGGCGATGGACACCATCGGCGCACCGGATTCCAGCACCGCGCCCACGGCCTGGGCCACGGGCATACGCTGCTTGAGGACCCCCGCCGGGTGCTGGATCTTGCCGCAGCCCTCGCACTTGAGATTGCACGCGAACAGCGGCTCCAACTCCACGAGCAGCGCGAACTTGTCCCTCTTCTTGAGCTTCTGCTCGAACAGGTATGTAGCGACCTTGATGGACTGACGCAACGGCATGGCCATCTGGCTCACCTCCGGGGAAGCAGCAAAGAACGGTGCCATTCAAAAAAAGCGGGAACAACGGATCGAAGAACGCGAAAGGCTGATATCCCACCGCGTACTGTGCCGATCCGGACGAGCTCATGTTCGGGAGCGTCCACGACCACCCGCACGGCCGCCACCGGGCGCTCACCGATGCGGACGGCGGTCAGCAGCGTGGCCGCCGACTCCATGTCGACCGCGATCGCGCCGGTCGCGAGCAGGTCGGAGCGCTCGTGACCGCGCACGACGTGGTCGGAGCCGGTGAGCGGGCCGGTGTGGACCGTGCGCGCGGGCAGCAGGCGCACGAGTTCCTTGACGAGCAGTTCGGTACCCACGCAGGCGACGGTCCCGCGCGGGTCCCGGGTCTGCTCGGCGACCACGAGGTCACCGGGGTGCATGCCGGGGGCGAGTCCGGCGCAGAAGCCGGTGGCCAGCACGGCCGCGTCGGCCAGCGCGGGGTCCGCGAGCTGCCGGGTGACGGACCGTTCCGCCGCGCGGGGGCCCATGCCCGTGCGGACGAAGCCGACCGGCCCGTCCGCCCCGCTCCTGTCGCCCGTGCGCAGGGCCAGGTGCTCGATGCCGAGCGCGCAGGCGATCAGCAGCGGGGCGGGTGCGGGCTGGGTGGTCAAGTCAGCTCCCCTTCGCCTCGGACAACGGTTTCCCGGCGAGGAGGCCGCGCTCGAAGGGGTCGCCGTGCAGGTACCGGCCCAGGGCGGTGAGCGGGAAGACCTGCCGGTACAGGTGGTAGTTGATGGAGAAGTCCCAGGGGAAGCCGGTGCCGGTGAAGTACGGCTCGTCCCAGGAGCCGTCCTCGCGCTGGGTGTCGGCCAGCCACCGGACGCCGCGCTCGACGGCCTTGGAGGCCTGCTCCCCCGCCGTGAGCAGGGCCATCAGCGCCCACGCGGTCTGCGAGGCGGTGGAGGCGCCCCGGCCGCTCCATTCCTTGACGTACTTGTAGGAGCGCAGGTCCTCGCCCCAGCCGCCGTCGTCGTTCTGCACGCTCTCCAGCCAGGCCACCGCCCGCCGGATCGCCGGATGGGAGCCGGGCAGCCCGGCGGCGGTCAGCGCGGGGACCACCGACCCGGTGCCGTAGATGTAGTTGACGCCCCAGCGGCCGAACCACGAGCCGTCCGGCTCCTGTTCGGCGAGCAGCCACTCGATGCCCCGGCGGGTGCGCGGGTCGTGCGCGAGTCCCTCGGCGGCGAGCATCTCCACGACATGCGCGGTGACGTCGGCGGACGGCGGGTCGATGACCTCGCCGAAGTCGCAGAACGGCAGCCGGTTCGGGAACGGGCTGGTGTTGTCGACGTCGAAGGCGCCCCACGCGCCGTTCTTCGACTGCATCCCCAGGTTCCAGCGCACCGCGCGCCCGATGGCCCGGTCCACGCGCTCGGGGTCGTGATGCCTGACCCGGCGCAGCGCCAGGCAGACCTCGGCGGTGTCGTCGATGTCGGGGTAGTTGTCGTTGTGGAACTCGAACGCCCAGCCCCCCGGCGGGAGCCCGGGGCGCTGTACGGCCCAGTCACCGGGCCGGACGATCTCCTCGCCCAGCATCCAGTCGGCCGCCTTGACCAGCTGCGGATGGTCGGCGGGGAGCCCCGCGTCGACGAGTGCGATGGTGGCGAGGCAGGTGTCCCACACGGGGGACTGGCAGGCCTCGATCATCCGGGACCCGTCCTTTCGCCACACGGCGAAACGGTCCAGCGAGGCGAGGCCCTCGCGCAGCACCGGGTGCTGCAGGTCGTAGCCGAGCAGGTGCAGGGCGATGACCGAGTACACGGCCGGGGGCTGGATGCCGCCCCAGCAGCCGTCGTTCTCCTGCCGTTCGATGATCCAGCGGGCCGCCGAGTTCATCGCGGCCTTGCGGAGTCTGCGCACGGCGACCTTGCGGTAGCCGCGGACAACCTTGTCGAGCCGCTGGAACAGCCCCTCCCAGCTCACCGCCGGCGCGAGCGGCCGCGGCGGGTTCGGGTGGGCGGGGTCGGTGTGCAGCTCGTCCAGCGGGAAGGGCGCGGGGCGCACCGGGCGCTTCGCGGAGACGATGGTGAGCGGCACGATCGTCTGCCGGGCCCAGCAGCCGAAGTCGTAGATGTTGAGCGGGAACCAGGTGGGGAAGTAGATGAGTTCCGGCGGGAGTTCGGGCAGGTCCTCCCACTTCCACCAGCCGAACAGGGCGAGCCAGATCCGGGTGAACACACGGGAGGCGGCGATACCGCCGCGCTCGCGGATCCAGGCGGAGGCCCTCGCCATGTGCGCGGCCTCGGGCGCGTCACCGGCCAGCCGCAGGGCGACGTACGCCTCGATGGTGGTGGACAGTTCGCCGGGCCCGCCGTAGAAGGTGGCCCAGGTTCCGTCCTCGCGCTGCTCGCCGCGGATGAACCGGGCCGCGGCCTGCGTGGTCTTCTCGTCCCGGATGCCGAGGAACTGACGGAGCAGCAGGTCCTCGGCGTCCATGGTGACGTTGGTCTCCAGGTCGCCTTTCCACCAGCCCTGGGCGTCCTGCCGCGCGAGCAGGAGGTCGGTGGCGCGCCGTGCGGCGCGGGCGGCGGCTTCGTGCACCCCGGCCGTCTCGGGGGTGGTGAGGGTGGTGTCGCTGGCCGCGGCAGCGCGGGACGGCACAGTCGCCCCGGTGCTTCCGTCGGTCGTCGCTGTCATGGCTTCCCCTTCGTGCAGTCGTGCGAGTCGTGCTGCTGTGGGTCCGCCGTCGGCCGGTGTCCTCATGTCGATCCTGGGACACCGGCCGGCGACTACGCGAGGCGTGTTCGGCCGATAGTGATCATCTCTTCCGTACGACGACGAAGTCGGCGAGCGCCGTGAAGGAGTCCCGTACCCGGCCGGGCATGTCGACGGCGTCGAGGGCTTCGATGGCGATGGTGTGCTGACGGCGCGCTTCCTCGGCCGTCCAGTCCCGGCCGCCGGCCTCCTCGATGAGGGCCGCGCGGGCCGCGAACTCCTCCTCGGAGAAGTTCTCGAAGTCGCTGCTCTTGGCGTCCGCCGCGAGGATCTCGCCGAGCCGCTCGGAGGCGGAGCCGCCGGCCGCGAGCGCGGCGACGACCGGCAGGGACTTCTTGCGCTGGCGCAGATCGCTCCAGGTCTGCTTGCCGGTGGCCTCCGGGTCGCCCCAGATGCCGAGCAGGTCGTCGATCGCCTGGAAGGCGAGGCCGAGGTGGTAGCCGTACCGCTCCAGCGCGTCGGCGGTGGCGTCGTCCGCGCCGCCGAGGACCGCGCCGATGGAGCTGGAGGCGGCGAGCAGCGCGCCGGTCTTGTTGCCCTCCATCTCCAGGCACTCCTCGACGCTGACCCGGTCGCGGTGCTCGTAGGAGATGTCCTGCGCCTGACCGTCGATCAGGGCGCGGGAGGCGGTGGTCAGCCTGCGGGTGGCGCGGCCGGCCTCGACGGTGCCGAGCTCCAGCAGGACCTCGTTGGCGAGGGCGAACAGGGCGTCGCCGACCAGGATCGCCTGGGCGGGGCCGTGCACCTTCCAGACGGTGTCGCGGTGCCGGCGCTGCTCGTCGCCGTCCATCAGGTCGTCGTGCAGCAGCGAGAAGTTGTGGACGAGTTCGACGGCGACGGCACCGGGGATGCCCACCTCGGGCGCGGCGCCGGTGACCTCGGCGGAGAGCACGGCGAGCGCGGGACGCACGGCCTTGCCGCCGTCGCCGTCGGCCGGGTTGCCGGCGGCGTCGATCCAGCCGAAGTGGTAGGCGGCGACGGTGTCCATGGGAGGCGCCAGCCGGTCTACGGCCGCACGCAGGACCGGAGTGGCCAGGGTCCGGCCGCGCTCCAGCAACGCGGTCACGTCCACCGCGGCCCGTGGGGCGGGCGTCGAGGCCGGGGGCACAGTGGGCACAGTCTCTCCTCTTGTTGCGGTACCGGGGGTGCGGGGGCCTGCCGCATGCCGATCGGGCATCAGGCCGCCTCCTCGAACTCGAAGAGGTGGCGGGGGCGGGGCCGGCCCAGGGCACTGAGGGCGGCGTCGGCCGCGCTCACGCCACTGCGGACCGCACTCTCCATGGTCGCGGGCCACCCGGTGGCGGTCCACGCTCCGGCCAGGTACAGGCCGGGTGCCTTGGTGCGGGCGCCGGGCCGCAGCTGCCCGACGCCGGGGGTGGGGGCGAACGTGGCCGTGCGCTCCCGGGTCACGAAGAAGTCCTTCACCACCGCGCCACGCGTACCCGGAATCAGCCGCTCCAACTCGGGCAGATAGCGCTCACGCAGTTCGGCGACCGGCAGGTCGATCTCGTCCTGCGCGGCCGACTGGGACAGCGCCAGGTACTGACCCTCGGTCAGTCCGGAGGCGTCCGTGCGGTCGAAGACCCACTGCACCGGGGTGCCGAGGGCGGCGAAGAAGGGGCGCGCGAGCACCTTGCGGTCGTAGACGACATGGACGTTGAGGATCGGCGCGGTGCCGATGCGCAGCAGCTGCTCGGGGGCGTCGAGGGCGCCGGGCGGCAGCAGGGCGTGGGCCTCGCGCTGGGGTACGGCGAGGACGACGGCGTCGGTTTCGAGTCGCTCGCCGGGAACCTGAACGCTCCAGGTGCCGTTCTCGTTGATGGAGACGGAGGTGACGCGTGTACGGACCTCGGTACGGACGCCCGCGGAGTCGAGCGCCTTGCGGGCCAGCCGGTCGTGCAGTTCGCCCAGCGGGACGTGGGCCCAGCCGATGTCGGCCGCGCCCGGGTCGGACAGCAGACCGGTCTTGAACACCATCGCGGCGAGCCCCAGCGAGGCGTCGCCCGCGACCGCGTTGAGGGTGGCGACCCCGACCAGGTCCCACAGGGCCTCGACAGCGCGCGCCGACTGGCCGTGCGCGGCCAGCCAGCTGCCGAAGTCCTGGGTGTCCAGGGTCGGATCGGCGAGGTCGAGCCCCTTCAGCGCGAGCGCGGCCCGCCCGACCGCGGCGCGTTCGGCGAGCGAGAGGTGCGGGTAGGCGGCCAGGCTGCGCCCCAGGTGGAGGGGGACGGGCAGCGGGTCGCGCCGCAGCCGGCCGAGCCGTCTGCCCTCGGGCTTGGCGACGTCGACGACGGGCACGTCCAGGCGGTCCTGCAGCGGTGCCAGCGCCGCGCCCTGGATCCGGTCCAGGAACCAGCGGTAGGCGGTGCAGCAGCGCAGGTACACGTGCTGGCCGTTGTCGACGGTCAGTTCGCCGCGCTGGAAGGAGAAGGCGAGGCCGCCCAGCCTGGGCCTGCCTTCGAGCAGGGTGACGCGGACGCCCGCGTCGGCGAGTGCGAGCGCCGCGGTGACCCCGGCGAGTCCACCGCCGACCACCACGGCGCTGCGACCCGCCGCGCCCTCGGGTTCCGCGGTGCCGTGCGACTGTGCGGGGCGTGAGCCGTCGCTCATCGTGCGTCCTTCCGTGCGAGCGCTCCGCGAGTGGGGCCGGGATGTGCCGTCCTTCGTCTGCGGCTTCGTCGTGGCTGGTCGCGCAGTTCCCCGCGCCCCTTCGGGGCGCCGCAGACCTGCTCGGCGTACAGAGTGAACGGTGCACGCTCCGCCGTCGCAGTCAGGGACGCCACGCCGCAGCGCGGGGTTGCCTGTCGCATGTCGCCTGGTTCGGCGAGATCCATCAGGCGCGCCTCCTGACGGACCGTGGCGAGACATGGCGGGTCACATGCCGGGTGTCCAGACCGGACAGGCCGCGCACGGCGACGTAGGCCTTCTCTCGTCCGGGCAGCGAGACCCGGCCGCGCAGCACGGCCTCCGGGTCGCGCTCGATGCGGTCCAGCAGCCGGCGGTAGATACCGGCCATGGCGGCCACGCAGGCGCCGCTGCGCCGGTCGAGCATGGGGAGCAGCCGGTAGCCCTCGGCGAAAAGGGCGCGGGCCCGTCGCACTTCGAAGTGCACGAGACCCGCGAAGTCGGAGCCCTCCGGTGGCGTCGGCCCGTCGAACCCGGCCGAACAGCCGAATTTGGCGAGGTCGTCGGCGGGCAGATAGGTACGGCCGCCGGCCGCGTCCTCGCGGACGTCTCTGAGGATGTTGGTCAGCTGCAGGGCGAGGCCGAGCGTGTCGGCGTACTCGGACGCGCGTTCGGCGCCGCGCGCTCCCGGCTCGGTGCCGAACACGCCGAGCGAGAGCCGGCCGATGGCACCGGCGACACACCGGCAGTAGACCTTCAGGTCGTCCCAGGTCTCGTAGGTCTCGCCGCGTACGTCCATCTGGACGCCGTCGATCAGCTCGTCCAGCCCGCCGAGCGGGATCGGGAAAGCGCGTGCTGCGTGGGCGAGGGCGACCGCGACCGGGTCGGTGTCGTCCTCCTCGACCTCACCCTCGCGGACCCGGGTGAGCAGCGCCCTGGTGTCCTCCAGCCGCTTCAGCTTCACCTCGCCGGCCAGGTCGCCGTCACCGATGTCGTCCACGCGGCGGGAGAACGCGTACAGCGCCGACATGGCGCGGCGCTTGGGCGTGGGCAGCAGCCGGATGCCGTAGGCGAAGTTACGGGCCTGCTGCCCGGTGACGGTCTCGCAGTAGCTGTAGGCGGCGAGTACCGGTGCGGACACGTGTGACGGAGAATCCACGGTCCGGATCACCCCTCTCCTCGCAGGATCACGCCCGCCTCACGCAGCAACTGGACCTTGCCGGGTCTGGGCGGGCCGGGAAGTACGTCGTATTCGGCGGCGGCGATCGCGTGGATCGCCGCCCTTCCCCCCGCCACGAACCCCGCGAGCAGCAGCTTGAGTCTGCCGTGGACGCTACCCACGAGGGGGGCGCCTTCATTCAGCAGAACGCGGGCGCGTTGCGCTTCGTATGCAACCAGGGCGCGCACCGATGCGCTCGCGGTTTTCGCGGCGAGATCCGTTTCCTGGACGTGAAAGCGCTTCATGTCCTCGGCCGGGAGGTAGATCCGGTCCCGGCCGAGGTCCTCGGCGACGTCCTGGAGGTGTTCCACGATCTGCAGCGCGGTGCAGATCGCGTCGGACAGCCGGATCCGCTCGGGGGTCGAGGTGCCGGTGACGGCGAGGACGAGGCGGCCGACGGGGTTGGCGGACAGTTCGCAGTAGGCGAGGAGGTCGTCGTAGGTCTCGTAGCGGGTGACGAGCTGGTCCTGGCGGTTGGCGGCGATCAGACCGAGGAAGGGCTCGGGGGTGAGGCCGCGGCGGCGGACGGCGGGTTGCAGCCGGCGCAGCAGCGGATGGTACGGGGTGCCGTCGAAGACACGGCGCAGGTCGGTCTCGAAGGCGTCGAGGAGGAGCAGCCGGTCCTCGGCCTCGGTGGCCGACACGCCGAGCAGCCGGGCGTCGGCTCCACCGGGGGCGAGGTCGCCGTCGCCGATGTCGTCGACCAGGCGGGCGAAGCCGTAGACGGCCATGAGGTCGTCGCGCCAGGACTTGGGCAGGAAGAAGGGGGCCACGGGAAAGTTCTCGCTCGTGGCCTTGTCAAGGGTGGCGCGTTCCGGGCCCGGCGCCGTCTCGGTCGCCGTCATCGGGTGCTGCCCGCGGCGGGGACGGCACGTGCTGCGTTGAGCTGGGGAGTTTCCGTAGCCATTGCCGTCACATCTCCCGTTCTACACCGCCGACCCAATACACACTATTTCGGACACGCCGCCCGGCAATGCGCGGGGCCGCCCTGGCGCGGGGTGTCGTGCATTATCGCCCCACTTGCCGCTTTCCGGCACTGGTACAGCTTACGTTGTACAACGCAGCAAGGTCCGTCGGGGTGTCCTGCACATCACAACAACACACCGATTGGTTCCAAGATTCCTACCGCCAGCCGGAGTTGACGGTTCCTTTACACACGTCGAGCCCGCCGGAGGGCTTCCGGCGGGGCCCCGGCCGGGACGGGTCACTTGCCCGTGAACTTCTCGTACTCCTTCAAGACCTCTTCGGTCGGCCCGTCCATGCGCAGCTCGCCGCGCTCCAGCCACAGGACGCGGTTGCAGGTGTCGCGGATGGACTTGTTGTTGTGACTGACCAGAAACACCGTGCCGGCCTCCTTGCGCAGTTCCCGGATGCGATCCTCGGAGCGCTTCTGGAACTTGCGGTCACCGGTGGCGAGGGCCTCGTCGATCATGAGGACGTCGTGGTCCTTGGCGGCGGCGATGGAGAACCGGAGCCGGGCCGCCATGCCGGAGGAGTACGTACGCATCGGCAGGGTGATGAAGTCGCCCTTCTCGTTGATGCCCGAGAAGTCGACGATCTCCTGGTAGCGCTCCTTGATCTGCTCCCGGGACATCCCCATGGCCAGACCGCCCAGGACGACGTTCCGCTCGCCGGTCAGGTCGTTCATCAGCGCCGCGTTCACGCCCAGCAGGGACGGCTGGCCGTCGGTGTAGACCTTGCCCCTCTCGGCGGGGAGCAGACCGGCGATGGCGCGCAGCAGGGTGGACTTGCCGGAGCCGTTGGAGCCGATCAGGCCGATGGCCTCGCCGCGGTAGGCGACGAAGGACACACCACGCACGGCGTGCACCTTGCGCACCCCGCGCGCGGCGTCGCCGGAGCCTCGCTTCAGGATGCGGCTGAGCGCGGCCGTAGCGCTGCCCTTCCCGGTCTTGGCGCCGTTGACGCGGTAGACGATGTGCAGCTCGTCCGCGATGACCGTCGGGCGGCTTTCCCCGCGGGCCCGGTCGTTGTGCTCGGCGTTCTGCTCAGCCACGGCCGTACCTCTCCTCCGCCTTCCAGAAGTACACGAACCCGCCCGCGAAGACGACCACGGCCCAGAACAGCGCGATGGCCCACACATGCGGCGGCAGGTTCGAGGCGCCGTAGCCGTCGATCAGCGCGTAGCGCATCAGGTCCATGTAGATGGCGGCCGGGTTGACCTGGAGCAGCCGGACCGCGAGCTCCGAGCGGCCCTCCATCATCTTGTTGATGGAGAACATGACGCCCGAGGTGTACATCCACGTACGCAGGACGAACGGCATCAGCTGGGCGAGGTCCGGGGTCTTGGCACCCATACGGGCCACGATCAGCGCGAGCCCGGTGTTGAACAGGAACTGCAGCAGCAGGACCGGCACGATCAGCAGCCAGGCGGGGCTCGGGTAGCTGCCGAAGCCGATCGCCACGACGAACATCACGATCATCGAGAAGAGCAGCTGCTGGAGCTGCTGCAGCGAGAAGGAGATGGGCAGCGAGGCGCGCGGGAAGTGCAGGGCGCGCACCAGGCCCAGATTGCCCGAGATCGCACGGACACCCGACATCACCGAGCTCTGCGTGAACGTGAACACGAACACACCCGTGACCAGGAACGGGATGTACACATCCTGGGACAGGCCGCGGCTCGCGTGCAGGATCACACCGAAGATGAAGTAGTACACGCCCGCGTTGAGCAGCGGTGTCGCCACCTGCCACAGCTGGCCCAGCTTGGCCTGGCTGTACTGCGCCGTCAGCTTCGCCTGGGAGAAGGCGAGGATGAAGTGGCGCCGCCCCCACAGCTGGCGGACGTACTCGGGAAGCGAGGGACGGGCGCCGCTCACGGCGAGCCCGTACCTGGCGGCGAGCTGCGACGCCGTCAGTCCCTCGTCGGGCGACGGTATCGCGCTCACCGCGACACCGTCGTCATGCGTTGTCTGACTCACGAGTGGAAATCCGGAACTCTCTTAGTAAGAAGCTTGCTCTCTTCAGGTAAGAGCAAGCTTCTCAGATCACCGGGGGCCGGCCCAGCCGGGTCAGCCGCCACACCGTGCGCCAGCGCATGGGACGGCGCGGGCCGCACGGAGTCGTCCAGCCTTCCCGGAACCCGCCGAACCACGCCCTCAGCGCCGGACGCGAGGGGCGGCGCAGCAGCGTGAGCAGCATCCAGACGCCGAGATAGACGGGGACCAGGGGCGCGGGGAGGTTACGGCGGGCCAGCCACACGCGGTTGCGGGCGACCATGCGGTGGTAGACCGCGTGCCGTGAGGGCGCCGTCGTCGGGTGGTGCAGCACCATGTCCGACCGGTAGTCGATCATCCAGCCCGCGTCGAGGGCCCGCCAGGCCAGGTCGGTCTCCTCGTGGGCGTAGAAGAACTCGTCCGGCAGGCCGCCGACCTCGGCGAAGACCCGGGTGCGGACGGCGTTGGCGCCGCCGAGGAAGGTGGTGACCCGGGAGGAGCGCATCGGGTCGGAGGCGCGCAGCCGGGGCACGTGGCGGCGCTGGGTCTCGCCGGTCTCCGGGTCGGCGATGCGGAAGCTGACGATGCCGAGCTTCGGGTCGGCCTCGAACGCCTCGCGGCACAGCTCGGCGGTGTCGTGGCGGGCGAGTAGGCCGTCGTCGTCGAGGAAGAGCAGTATGTCGACATCGCGGCCGCTGGGCCCGAAGGCCTCTATGCCGACGTTGCGGCCGCCGGGGATGCCCAGGTTCTCGGGCAGTTCCATCGTCCGTACGCCGTCGGGGACGTCCGGGACGGGCGAGCCGTTGCCGACGACGACCACCTCGACCGGGTCGCCGTCCTGCTTGGCGACCGAGTCGATGAGGGCCCGCAGCTCCTCGGGCCGGTTGCCCATGGTGATGATGACGGCGCCGACCTTCACGGCACTCACTTCAGCCTGCTGGAGGCGAGGATGGACACCAGGTGCAGCAGGGTCTGCAGCAGGGCGATGCCGGCCAGGACGGCCGTACCGAGCCGGGTGAAGAACAGGTCGCCGCGGGCCTGGTCCACGATCGCGAGGAGCAGGATCAGCAGCGAGGCCTCGATGCCGAGGATGAGGCGGTGGAACTTCAGCGCCGAGGCGGCCCGGCGGGCCAGCGCCATGCCGGAGGAGCGCAGCTCGGCGGCGGCCTCCTTGACCGGCGGCTTGCCCGCCTGGTGCCGGGCGACGCCGACCAGGTCGGTCTCGGCCTTGATCAGGATGGCGCCGAGCGCGGCCAGGGTGCCCAGGAAGGCCCACAGCCAGTCGATACGGCCGCTGCCCCACAGGTCGGCGGCACGCAGCCCGAGGCCCACCAGGACGGCGGCGTCGGTCAGGTAGGCGCCGACGCGGTCCAGGTAGACGCCGTTCAGCGAGTACTGCTTCTTCCAGCGGGCGATCTCGCCGTCGACGCAGTCCAGCAGCAGATACAGCTGGGTGGCGACCACGCCGAGCACGGCGCCCGCGATCCCCGGCACCAGCAGGGCCGGGGCCGCGAGCACGCCGCAGACGGTCATCAGGTACGTGAGCTGGTTGGGCGTGACCCTGGTGTTCACCAGGTAGCGGTCGATGCGCAGGGACACCTCGCGCATGTAGAGGCGTCCCGCCCAGTGCTCACCGCTGCGCCGGTCCTTCACCCCCGCGGGGTGGACGACCGGACGGAGTTCAGCTACCGATGGCCTTGACATAGTCGGCGTAGATGTCCTTGATCTGGTTCGTCTTGAGGTCGAGGTGTTCGAGGATCGTGTAGCGGCCGGGGCGGGTCTCCGGGGCGAACTCCACCGCGCGGACGAACTCGTCCAGGGTGAAGCCGATCTCGTCCGGCAGCACCGGAAGCCCGTGCCGGCGCAGCACCTCGGCCGTGTGGACCGCCTCCTCGTGCGCCCCGCGCAGATACATCGCGAAGGCCGCGCCGAGCCCGCACTGTTCGCCGTGGGCGGCCGCCCGCTTGGGGAACAGCAGGTCGAAGGCGTGGTTGATCTCGTGGCAGGAACCGGAGGACGGTCGGGAGTCACCGGAGATCGACATCGAGATGCCGCTGAGGACCAGCGCCTCGGCGAGCACCTGCAGGAAGTCGTTGTCGCCGATGCCGCCGGGGTGGCGCAGCACCGCCTCGCCGGCCTGGCGGGCCATGGCCGCGGCGAGGCCGTCGATCTTCTCGCCGTTGACGCGGTTGGACAGCTCCCAGTCCGCGACCGCGTTGATGTTGGAGATCGCGTCGCCGATGCCGGCCCGCACGAAGCGGGCCGGTGCCTCGCGGATCACGTCCAGGTCGATGACGACCGCGATCGGGTTCGGCACACCGTAGGAGCCGCGTCCCGCGTCGTTGTCGAGCGTGGCGACCGGCGAGCACAGGCCGTCGTGCGCGAGGTTCGTCGGCACGGCGACCAGCGGCAGGCCGACGCGGGCCGCGGCGAACTTGGCGCAGTCGATGATCTTGCCGCCGCCGAGCCCGACCACCGCGTCGTAGTGGCCGGACTTCATCTCACCGGCCAGCCGGATCGCGTCGTCCAGGGTGCCGCCGCCGACCTCGTACCAGGTCGCGCCGGGCAGCGAGGGGGCGATGCGCTCGCGCAGCTTCGAGCCGGAGCCGCCGCTGACGGCGACGGCGAGCCGGCCGGACTGGGCGATGCGCTCGTCTGCGAGCACCGTCCCCAGGTCGTCCAGGGCACCCGGGCGGATGTCCACGACGACCGGAGAGGGAATGAGCCGGGTCAGCAGTGGCACGCGATCTCCCGTCCCTTGGCGAGGTCGTCGTGGTTGTCGATCTCGACCCACTTGACGTCGCCGATCGGCGCCACGTCGATCCGGAAGCCGCGGTTGACCAGCTCCTGGTACCCGTGCTCGTAGAACTGCTGCGGGTCGGTCTCCCAGACCGCCTTCAGCGCGTCGGCCAGCTCGGGGGCGGCGTCGCCCTCGATCAGCGTCACGCCGATGTACTCACCGGTCGCCTCGGCGGGGTCCATCAGCTTGGTGATCTTCGTCATGCCCTTGGCGGGGTCGACGACGACCTTCATCTCCTCGTCGGCCAGGCTCTTCACCGTGTCCAGCGCGAGGATGATCTTCTTGCCCTCGCCACGCGCGGCGAGCAGGGTCTTCTCGACGGAGACCGGGTGCACGGTGTCGCCGTTGGCGAGGATCACGCCGTCCTTGAGGGCGTCACGGCCGCACCACAGGGAGTAGGCGTTGTTCCACTCCTCGGCCTTGTCGTTGTCGATCAGGGTGAGCTTCAGGCCGTACTTGGCCTCCAGGGCCGCCTTGCGCTCGTAGACGGCCTCCTTGCGGTAGCCGACGATGATCGCGACCTCCGTCAGGCCGACCTCGGCGAAGTTGGCGAGGGTGAGGTCCAGGACCGTCGGCTCACCCTCTACGCCCGCGGGCCCCACCGGCACCAACGCCTTGGGCAGGGTGTCGGTGTAGGGGCGCAGACGCCGTCCGGCGCCGGCCGCCAGCACGAGGCCGATCATGCGGGTTCTCCTTCGTCGTGTACGGCGGGTGCCCCTGCGGACACCCAGAAGCGGATGCTCTCGACGAGCACCACGAGGGCAACGGCCACGGCGAGGACCGTGAGCGCGACCGTGAACTGCGAGGCGGTGAGTACCGCGGCCAGGACGGTGACGAGCAGCGTCCGCCCTTCGTGCCCCCCGATGGCGCGTACCAGCCACGCCGGGGGTGCTCCGGCGTTGCCGCGGATGCGGTACACCGTGTCGTAGTGATGGTAGGCGACGGCGGCCACCAGGCCGAAAGCCGCAGGAAGAGCACCGTTTACCGCTGCTTTACCGGCGAGGGCGAGGACGGTGCCGTACTCGGCGGCCCGGAAGAAGGGCGGGACCAGCCAGTCGAGGGCGCCCTTGAGGGGACGGGCGACGGCGAGGGCCGAGGTGAGGACGTAGACCAGGGCGCCGATCACCGGCAGCACCGAGCCGTAGCCGGTCAGGGCCGAGCAGACGACGACCGCGGCGCCGCCGAGCAGGGCGAGTGCGGGGACGGCGAGGCCCGGCAGGCCGCGCCGGGCGATCCGCTTAAGGGCGTCCGCCAGTGGTCCGGAGTCGGCGAGGTCCGCCAGCGCTCCGGCGGCCCGGTCGGTGCGCCGGGCCTTGCGGGTCAGGGAGCGCAGCACGCGGCCCGCCGTGGTGTAGGTCGCCGCGAAGGCGCAGCCGATCAGCAGGACGCAGAAGGTGATCCGCGGGGTCGTGGCGGCTGTCAGGATCGCTATCAGCGCCCAGCGCTCGCCGATCGGCAGGACGATCATCCGGCGCACCCACACCGTCCAGCCGACGCTGTCCAGCTTGTCGGAGAGGGCGGCGGTGGGGCTGGTGTTGGCGGTGGCGTCGTGGTTGGCCTCGGTGAAGGAGAAGTCGACCACGTGCCGGCAGGTCTGCAGGACCATCGCGCCGAGCGCGAGGGCCCATACGTCGTCATGGCCCCCGCCGCGGGCCGCGCCGAGGGCGAGCCCGGCGTAGTAGGCGTACTCCTTGGCCCGGTCGAAGGTGGCGTCCAGCCAGGCGCCGAGCGTGGAGTACTTCAGGGCGTAGCGGGCGAGCTGGCCGTCGGTGCAGTCCAGGACGAACGAGGCGATCAGCAGCACACCGGCCGCGATGAAGCCGCCACGGGTGCCGGTCGCCGCGCAGCCCGCCGCGATCAGGGCGGTGAGCAGCGAGGCCGTGGTGACCTGGTTCGGGGTCAGGCCGTGGCGGGCACACCAGCGGGCGATGTAGCGCGAGTACGGGCTGATGAAGAACGTGGTGAAGAAGCCGTCCCGGGACTTCACGGCCGACTTCAGGCGTACGGCCTCGTCGTCGACGGCGGCGACGGCCTGGCGTGCCTCGTTGCGGGCCTGCGGGTCGGCGGGGACGGCGGCGACCAGGCTGCCCAGCTCCGGCCGGTGCACCTCGCAGCCGTCGGCGTCGAGGGCGGTGACGATGCGGTCGGCGAGGCTGTCCACGGCCAGCGCGGTACCACCGCCGGCGGAGGTCTCGCGGGCCACGGCCCGGGTCAGCGCCTGCCGGGCGGCCGGCTGGGCGGTGACGGCACCGGGGACGGCGGAGAGCGGGAAGCGCGGGTCGGTCAGGCCGAGGCGCAGCGCGTGCACATGACCGACGAAGCGGGCGTCGACCAGGGCCACGCGGTCGCCCGCGGAAGCGGCGGCGAGCAGGGTCTCGGCCTCGGCGGCGTCCACTGCCACCCGGACGTCGAAGCCGAGCGCCCGCAGATCGTTCTCGAGGGACGATCCGGGGACCGGCTGACCGGTGACGATGGCGGTCGGCAACCGAACTCACTCCCTGGGTGCCGGCGCGCGGACGCCGGTCTGTCACGTGATGGGGCGCCCTGCCTGCGGCACCCGGGCGGCATGTCGGCAGAGGCTATCGGATGGGCGGGAGCCCTTGTTCACCGGCCGTTCACGGCCCGGCCCTCGGGGACTGCCCCGGCCTTTGCCGCGATCATCATCGGTGATCCGGGGCCCGCCCCACAAACCCGTCGGCGCAGATGCGGGCAGAAGCGCCCGTAGGGGCACGGGGCTGTGCCGATGTGCGGCTACCGCCGCGATGGGGGTCCCCCCGGGTTCGAGCGAAGCCGGGAGCTTGCGGGAGTGACCAGCCACACACCGGGTTCTGCTCCGCATAGGGTGGACGACCATGACGTGGCTGATCACCGGCGGTGCCGGATACATCGGGGCGCATGTGGCGCGGGCCATGACCGGCGCCGGGGAGAGCGTCGTGGCGCTGGACGACCTGTCGGCGGCGGTGCCCGCGCGGCTCCCGGCGGACGTCCCGCTCGTCCGGGGCTCGACGCTGGACGGTGAGCTGCTGAAGCGGGTCTTCGCCGAGTACGACGTCACGGGCGTCGTCCACCTCGCGGCGCGCAAGCAGGTGGCGGAGTCGGTGGCGCAGCCCACCCGTTACTACCGGGAGAACGTCGGCGGGCTGGCCACGTTCCTGGACGCGGTCGCCGAGGCAGGCATCCGCCGGCTGCTGTTCTCCTCGTCGGCGGCCGTGTACGGCAACCCGGACGTGGACCTGATCACCGAGGACACCCCGTGCGCGCCGGTCAACCCCTACGGCGAGACCAAGCTGGCCGGGGAGTGGCTGGTGCGGGCGGCCGGGCGGGCGCACGGGATCTCCACGGTGTGCCTGCGTTATTTCAACGTGGCGGGCGCGGCGGCGCCGGAGCTGGCGGACACGGGCGTGTTCAACATCGTGCCGATGGTCTTCGACCGGCTCACCCGCGGCGAGGCCCCGCGGATCTTCGGCGACGACTATCCGACGCCGGACGGCACCTGCATCCGGGACTACATCCATGTGGCCGACCTCGCCGAGGCCCATCTCGCGGCGGCACGCAGGCTCGCCGACGGGGACCTGTCCGGCGATCTGACGCTGAACATCGGGCGGGGCGAGGGCGTCTCGGTGCGGGAGCTGATCTCGGTCATCGGGGAGGTCACCGGGGACCGCCGGGACCCGCTGGTGGAGGGGCGCAGGCCCGGGGACGCGCCGCGTGCGGTCGCCTCGGCCGAGCGGGCCGCCGAGCGGCTGGACTGGCGGGCCCGGCGCGGCGTACGCGAGATGGTGGAGTCGGCCTGGCAGGGCTGGCAACTACACCACGCCCACTGAGCCACACACACCGTCCGGCACTGGACGCACGGCCGGCGACCAACGCCCTATGCCTGGTCGCCCACCAGTCACCTCCAGTCGGCCTGGCGCGCCCAGCACCACCGCCTCACCCACCCACCACCCCGCTCCACCCACCCGCGGCCACCGACACCAGCCACCCCGCCTCCATCCGCCCGCCGCCACCGGCGCCGGCCACCCCGCTCCCTCCACCCGCCCAACCGGCACCAGGAGCAGCCGCCCGCCCCGATCCCCCACCCGCCCTGACCTGCGGAACGTTTCCGCAGGTCAGGGCACATGACAACGGTGTTCAGTACCGCTTTGCCCGATACCCCCCACCCGTAGTTGACTGGGCCGTGCCGGACGGAACACGGAAGGGCGGTTGTCATGGGGGCAGGGCACGACCACGGGCATGCGCACAGCCATGCGCCGGCCACGGGTACGGCCGCGGCCGCGTACCGGGGCCGGTTGCGGATCGCGCTGGGCATCACGCTCACGATCATGGTGGTGGAGATCGTCGGCGGCCTGGTCGCGGACTCGCTGGCGCTGATCGCGGACGCGGCGCACATGGCGACCGACGCGGTGGGCCTCGGCATGTCCCTGCTGGCGATCCACTTCGCGAACCGCCCGCCGAGCGCCAACCGCACCTTCGGCTACGCGCGCGCCGAGATCCTGGCCGCCCTCGCCAACTGCCTGCTGCTGCTCGGGGTCGGCGGATACGTCCTGTACGAGGCGGTCAACCGCTTCGTGGCGCCCGCGGAGACCCACGGCGGCCTGATGATCGTGTTCGGTCTGATCGGCCTGGTCGCGAACTCGGTCTCGCTGACCCTGCTGATGCGCGGCCAGAAGGAGAGCCTGAACGTGCGCGGCGCCTTCCTGGAGGTCGCCGCGGACGCGCTGGGCTCGGTCGCGGTGCTGATCTCGGCGACGGTGATCCTGACCACCGGCTGGCAGGCCGCCGACCCGGTCGCCTCGCTGGTCATCGGCCTGATGATCGTGCCGAGGACGCTGAAGCTGCTGCGCGAGACGCTGGACGTGCTGCTGGAGGCGGCCCCGAAGAACGTCGACATGGCCGAGGTACGGACGCACATCCTGGCGCTGGACGGCGTGGAGGACGTACACGATCTGCACGCCTGGACGATCACCTCGGGGATGCCGGTGCTGTCGGCGCACGTGGTGGTCCGCTCCGACGTGCTCAGCGCCATCGGCCACGAGAAGCTGCTGCACGAGCTGCAGGGCTGCCTCGGCGACCACTTCGACGTGGAGCACTGCACCTTCCAGCTGGAGCCGAGCGGGCACGCCGAGCACGAGGCACGGCTGTGCCACTGACGGCACGCACGGACGTTCGACACCCGCCCCGGGCGGTTCCGTGATCCCCTGACCGGGCACGATGATCTACCGGGTCCGACTTCCGGCGCCGCGCCGCGCCGCGCGCGCAGATGCCGGGAAGCGCCGGGAGTGCCGGATTCGTACGGCAGACTTGGGGTGCGAAGACCGAGGCGAAGGATGGGTATGCCGATCACACCTGCCACCGCGACGCACAGCTCGTCGAATGGCACCGCAGAGGCGATTTTGCTGGAACTGGTCGACGAGAAGGGCGTGACGATCGGTACGGCGGAGAAGCTCGCTGCCCACCAGCCGCCGGGACAGCTGCACCGCGCGTTCTCGGTATTCCTCTTCGATGAACAGGGCCGCCTGCTGCTCCAGCAGCGAGCGCTCGGCAAGTACCACTCCCCCGGCGTGTGGTCCAACACCTGCTGCGGCCACCCGTACCCGGGCGAGGCGCCGTTCGCCGCCGCGGCCCGGCGCACGTCCGAGGAACTGGGCGTGTCCCCCTCCCTGCTGGCGGAGGCGGGCACGGTCCGCTACAACCACCCGGATCCGGCCTCGGGCCTGGTCGAGCAGGAGTTCAACCACCTGTTCGTCGGCCTGGTGCAGGCGCCGCTCGCGCCGGACCCGGAGGAGGTCGCCTCGACCGCCTTCGTGACGGCGGCCGAACTGTCCGAGCGGCACGACCGCGACCCGTTCTCGGCCTGGTTCATGACCGTCCTGGACGCGGCCCGCCCGGCGATCAGAGAGCTGACGGGCGCGTCCGCGGGCTGGTGAGCGGTTCCACAGCGCACGCGCGGGCCCTCGGTTCGGCAGCACCGGGGGCCCGCGGCAGTACCGGGAGCCGACGGCAGTACCGGGAGCCGACGGTAGTGCAGGGGGTCGGCGGTGCTCCCGGGAGCCGGCGGCGCTGCGACCGCGCCGCGGGCCCACGGTGTTCCGGCAGTGTCGCGGGCCCGTGGCTCCACGGCAGTGTCGGAGGCCCGTGGCTCTACGGCAGTGTCGGAGGCCCGTGGCTCTACGGCAGCGTCGCCGGCCGCGGTGCTACGGCAGCGCCGGTGGCTTGAGCGGCAGGGCGGCCCAGATCACCTTGCCGCCGCTCGCGGTGTGCTCCACGTCCACCGTCCCGCCCGCCTCCCGCGCCACCTCGCGGACCAGGAGCAGGCCCCGGCCGCCGGTCCGGCCGTGGTCGGCCTCCAGCGCGGTCGGGCGGTAGGGGTGGTTGTCCTCCACGGACACCCGCACCCATTCCGCCCCGACGGCGACCTCCACGGCCAGCATCGGCGAGAGCAGCGCCGCGTGCCGGACCGCGTTGGTGACCAGCTCGGAGACGATCAGCAGCAGGCCGTACACCAGCTCGTCGGAGACCGGCACGCCCTGGCGCAGCAGCAGGTCCCGTACGGCGTGCCGGGCCTGCGGGACCGAGGCGTCCACCGCGGCGGCGGTGAACCGCCAGACGCCCTCGTACGGCAGTGGATCGGGCGGCCGCTCGGCGCCCCCCGCTGGGCGCGGGTCGTCCCCGCGCCCGTGGTTGTCCATCGTCCGGTCGCCACCCTCGCGCTCGATTGTCACCACACGTCGAGTGTTGGTAACGATGCGCACCGGTCCGCGTGCCTGAACACAAGTCAGCGGGTATCGAGCGGTTTCTGACCGAGTGCGTATGACACGGTCACGTGTGGGACTGTTCCTGTCGCCCGGACGCCGGTTCGCGAACTAATCGGGTGGTACGGGTTTGGCCTGCTGCTGGTCCGACACGAGCCCGACGATACGGCGCCCGCCGTAGCCGGTGGCCACGAGGCCGAGGCCGTCGAAGAGCAGGGCGAGCGAGAAGAAGGTGCCGATCACGTACTGGCTGCTGCTCGGCCAGGAGCCGAGGACCAGGATCCCGAGCAGCAGGTCGAAGGCGCCGAGCAGCAGGGTCCAGCCGAGCTGCGGTCCGCGCACGACCAGCCCGCCGACCAGCCGGAAGATCCCCGCGGAGAGGAACAGCAGCGCGGCGAACATGGTGAGCGCGGCGGCCGCCGCGTGCGGCAGGCGGATGACGACGATGCCGGCCGCGATGTTCAGGGCGGCCACGATGACGCCGAGCCAGAAGAAACTGGTGCCGCGGGCCTGGACCGCGTGCAGCAGACCGACGATCCCGCCGATCAGCAGCAGCCAGCCGAACAGCAGCATCGAGGTGAGCGTGGCTGTGGCGGTGTAGACGAGTCCGACGAGGCCGGCGAGGACGAGGACGACGCCGAGCACGGCGAGCAGGCCGAAGCCACGGTGGAGTTTGGTCGCGCTGTCGCTGCGCTTACCGGCCTTGGTCATCGCCACCTCCTCGATCCCGACCGTTTCGCCACCCCCTTCCTTTATGTCCCCCTTGTACGGGTCTCCGTAACTCACCGACCCCACCGGGCCGCGGTCGCCGTACCAGCAGGACCCCCCGATACGATCCGCACATGGAGCCCGAGCTGTCGCACCGGATCAACGACGCTGTCGCCACCGTAGTCATCCGCCACCCGGCCAAGCGCAACGCCATGACCGCCGCGATGTGGCGTTCGCTGCCGCCGCTGCTGGAGGTGTTGGCGCGTGACCCGGGTGTCCGGGCTCTGGTGCTCACCGGTGAGGGCGGGACCTTCTGCGCGGGTGCCGACATCAGCACGCTGCAGGGCTCGCCGGAGGAAGCGCAGAGACTCGCGGTGGCGGCGGAGGAGGCCCTGGCGACGTTCCCCAAACCGACCGTGGCCGCCGTGCGCGGGCACTGCGTGGGCGGCGGGGCGCAGCTCGCGGCGGCCTGCGATCTGCGACTCGCCGAGGAGGGCACGCTGTTCGGGGTGACCCCGGCGCGGCTCGGCATCGTCTACCCGGCCTCATCCACCCGGCGGCTGGTGTCGCTGGTCGGCCCGGCCACCGCCAAGTACCTGCTGTTCACGGCCGAGTTGATCGACTCCGGGCGGGCGCTTGCCACCGGTCTGGTGGACGAGGTGCTGCCGGAGGGCGAACTGGACAAGCGGGTCGCGGAGTTGACCCGGGTCCTGGTCTCCCGTTCGCAGCTGACCCAGGCCGCGGCGAAGGAGTTCGCGGCCGGCCGGACCGATCGGGATGCCCACTGGGCCGAGCGGGCCCGCGGCAACCCCGACACCGCGGAAGGGGTCACCGCGTTCCTGGAGCGCCGGCCGCCGCACTTCACCTGGAGCGCGTCTACGTCAGGATGAAACGGCTGCGGGCGCGCAGCGCCTCGACGAGCCGGGCGGGAGCCTTGCGCGGGGAACCGGCGGCGTAGGGCGGCTGCGGGTCGTACTCCGTGGCGAGCTGGACCGCCTGGGCGTGCTCATCACCGGCGATGCGGCCGGACAGGGTGAGGGCCATGTCGATGCCGGCGGAGACGCCCGCGGCGGTGACGTACTTGCCGTCCGCCACCACCCGCTCCTGCGCCGGTTCGGCGCCGAACCGGGTCAGCTGGTCGAGGGCCAGCCAGTGCGAGGTCGCGCGGCGGCCCGCCAGGAGTCCGGCCGCGGCGAGCAGCAGCGAACCCGTGCACACCGAGGTCGTCCAGGTGCTGGCCGCATCGACGGCGCGCAGCCAGTCCAGCAGGGGCCGGTGCTCCATCAGGTCGTTCTGCCCCGGACCGCCCGGCACGACCACGATGTCCGGCCGCGCGACCTCGCTCAGCGACCGGTCGGCGACCACTCCGAGCGCTCGGGTGTCGGTGCGGACCGGACCGGTGCGCTCGGCGACGAACACGGTCTCGGCGCCGGGGAGCCGGGAGAGGATCTCGTAGGGGCCGATGGCGTCGAGGGCGGTGAAACGGTCGTAGACAAGGATGGCGATCTGCACGGCGTGTCCCTTCAGGGGTGGTGTGGGTGGGTTCTGGGGGTCGGTGGTGGTGGCGGGCGGATACGACGAGGACCGGTGGCCGGGCTCGGGGGCGTGGCGGGAGAGGGCGTCGGGGGGCGGTGGCGGGGGTCGGCGGGCGGTGGCGGGCGAATCCATCGGCGGGCTGTCGCAGGGCTCGGCAGGCGGTCACGGGCGAATCCATCGGCGGGCTGTCGCAGGGCTCGGCAGGCGGTAGCGGACGAATCCGTCAGCGGGCTAAAGCAGGGATCAGCGGACGGTGGCGGGCGACTCCATCAGCGGGCCATAGCAGAGCTCAGGGGCGGTCACGGGCGGAATCCATCGGCAGCTGTGGCAGAGCTCAGCGGGCGATCAACGGCGAATCCATCGGCGGGCTGTAGCAGGGCTCAGGGGCAGTGGCGGGCGAATCCGTCAGCGGGCCATAGCAAAGCTCAACGGCCGGGTGATCCGTGAAAGAGTCGGGGCCGGTGGCCGGGCTCGGCGGTTGGTGGTGCTTCGGCCCGCGATCGCTCAGCGGGACCAGCCGACGCTCACCGCGCGCGCCCTCGTGTGGCCGGGCCATGCGGGCGGTCGCGGGCGCGGGCGCATCCGGGTGGCGTGGCGTGGCTCAGCCTGTCGTGGCGGGGCGGAAGCGGCGGCGGTACTCGGCCGGGGCCGTGCCGAGTGTCCTGACGAACGCGCGGCGCATGGCCTCCGTGGTGCCGTAGCCGCTGGCGCGGGCGATCTCCTCGATGTTGTCGGGGGTGTCCTCCAGCAGGCGGCGGGCGTGTTCCAGGCGGACCCGGTCGACGTAGCGGCCGGGTGTCATACCGGTCTCCTCCCGGAAGGCACGCGCGAAGTGGCGCGGTGACAGCCGGGCGCGGGCGGCGAGCGACTCGACCGTGAGGTCGCCGGCCGGGTGCTCGGTGATCCAGTGCTGAACCTCGCGCAGCGGCGCCCGCTGGGCGGTCTGCGCGGCGAGCTGGGCGCTGAACTGCGCCTGGTTGCCGGGACGGCGCAGGAAGACCACCAGGTGCCGGGCGACGGCCAGCGCCACGTCCCGGTCCAGGTCCTCCTCGACCAGGGCGAGGGCCAGGTCGATGCCCGAGGTCACCCCGGCCGAGGTGGCCACGTGCCCGTCCCGGACGTAGATGGGCTCCGGATCCACGGCGACGGCCGGGTGGTCGCGAGCGAGTTTGCCGCAGTACGCCCAGTGGGTCGTCGCCCGGCGGCCGTCGAGGAGACCGGCGGCGGCGACGAGGACGGCGCCCGTGCACACCGAGACCAGCCGCGCCGCGCGCGGCCCGCGGGCGCGCAGCCAGGCGATCAGCCGCGGGTCGGGCTCGCGCGTGCCCTGGCCGCCGGGGACCAGCAGGGTGTGCGGGTCGGCGGCCTCGGAGAGCGCCTCGTCCGGTACGAGGGTCAGTCCGCTCGAGGTGCGCACCGGGCGGCCGTCCAGGGAGGCCGTACGCACCCGGTAGGTGCCCGGCGTGTGCTTCTCGGCTCCGGCGAACACCTCGAGCGGCCCGGTGACATCGAGACTCTGGACGCCGTCGAAGAGGACGAAGAGGAGCGTGCGCTGCGGCATGTCCCCGATTCTTCGCCGAGCCGCGCGTGGCCGCAATGACGTGTTTCCCACCTTTTCTGCCATCGCCGGGCGCCGGCACGGACATGGCGCGGGCGTGCCGGGGTACGCGCCGTGCCCTCGCGGACGTACTGCGGCAGACCGGCGGGGCCTGATCCCCGGTTGTCGGTGTCACCTGCCACAATTGCCGCGCAACCTCAGTGGAGAAGGCGGTACGGGATCGTGACGACACCCGGATCCATCGAAGCAGGATCCATCGAAGGCAGGATCGCCGAGGAACTCGGCGTACGGGAGCGGCAGGTGAAGGCCGCGGTGGAACTGCTGGACGGCGGTTCCACGGTGCCCTTCATCGCCCGCTACCGCAAGGAAGCGACCGAGATGCTCGACGACGCGCAGCTGCGCACGATCGAGGAGCGGCTGCGCTATCTACGGGAGCTGGAGGAGCGGCGGACCGCGATCCTGGAGTCGGTGCGCGAGCAGGGCAAGCTCACCGACGAGCTGGAGGCCCGGATCCGCGGCGCCGAGACCAAGGCGCGGCTGGAGGACATCTACCTCCCGTACAAGCCCAAGCGGCGCACCAAGGCGCAGATCGCCCGCGAGGCCGGTCTGGAGCCGCTGGCGGAGGGCCTGCTGGGCGACCCGACGGTGGAGCCGCTGGCGGCCGCGGCCGCGTTCGTGGACGCCGACAAGGGCGTCGCCGATCCGCAGGCCGCCCTGGACGGCGCGCGGGCGATCCTCGCCGAGCGGTTCTCGGAGGACGCCGACCTGATCGGCGAGCTGCGCGAGCGCATGTGGGTGCGCGGGCGGCTGGCCGCGAAGGTGCGGGAGGGCAAGGAGGAGGCCGGCGCCAAGTTCGCCGACTACTTCGACTTCGCCGAGCCGTTCACCGAGCTACCCTCGCACCGCATCCTCGCGATGCTGCGCGGCGAGAAGGAGGAGGTCCTCGACCTCGTCCTGGAGCCGGAGGAGGCCGCCGAGTCCCCCTCGGTCCCGTCGTCGTACGAGGGGATCGTGGCGCACCGGTTCGGGATCGCCGACCGGGGCCGGCCCGCCGACAAGTGGCTGACGGACACGGTCCGCTGGGCCTGGCGCACCCGCATCCTCGTGCGCCTCGGCATCGACCTGCGCCTCAGGCTGCGTACGGCCGCCGAGGACGAGGCGGTGAACGTGTTCGCGGCGAACCTGCGCGACCTGCTGCTGGCCGCCCCGGCCGGCACGCGCGCGACGCTGGGCCTGGACCCCGGTTTCCGTACGGGCGTGAAGGTCGCCGTGGTCGACGCGACCGGCAAGGTCGTCGCCACGGACGTGATCTATCCGCACGTCCCGGCCAACAAGTGGGACGAGGCCCTCGCCAAGCTGGCCCGGCTCGCCAAGGAGCACGCGGTCGACCTCATCGCGATCGGCAACGGCACGGCGTCCCGCGAGACCGACAAGCTCGCCGGTGAACTGATCGCCAAGCACCCGGAGTTGAAGCTCACCAAGGTGATGGTGTCGGAGGCGGGCGCGTCGGTGTACTCGGCGTCGCAGTACGCCTCGCAGGAGCTGCCCGACATGGACGTGTCGCTGCGCGGCGCGGTCTCCATCGCCCGGCGGCTGCAGGACCCGCTGGCCGAGCTGGTGAAGATCGACCCGAAGTCCATCGGTGTCGGCCAGTACCAGCACGACCTGTCCGAGGTGAAGCTGTCCCGCTCGCTGGACGCGGTGGTCGAGGACTGTGTGAACGGCGTCGGCGTGGACGTCAACACCGCGTCCGTGCCGTTGCTTTCGCGCGTGTCGGGCATCTCCTCCGGCCTCGCCGAGAACATCGTGGCGCACCGGGACGCCAACGGCCCGTTCACGTCCCGCGGGGAGCTGAAGAAGGTGGCGCGGCTCGGTCCGAAGGCGTACGAGCAGTGCGCGGGCTTCCTCCGCATCCGCGGCGGCGACCCGCTGGACGCCTCCAGCGTGCACCCCGAGGCCTACCCGGTGGTCCGCCGCATGGTGAAGACCACCGGCCAGGAGGTGGCCTCCCTCATCGGCAACACCGCTGTGCTGCGCTCGCTGAAGCCCTCCGACTTCGTGGACGACACGTTCGGCCTGCCGACGGTGACGGACATTCTGAAGGAGCTGGAGAAGCCGGGTCGCGACCCGCGTCCCGCCTTCAAGACGGCCAGCTTCAAGGAGGGCGTGGAGAAGATCTCGGACCTGTCCGCCGGGATGATCCTGGAGGGCGTGGTGACGAACGTGGCCGCCTTCGGCGCGTTCGTGGACATCGGCGTCCACCAGGACGGCCTGGTGCACGTCTCGGCGATGTCCAGGACGTTCGTCAAGGACCCGCGCGATGTCGCCAAGCCCGGTGACATCGTCAAGGTGAAGGTCCTCGACGTGGACATCCCGCGCAAGCGGATCGCGCTGACCCTGCGCCTGGACGACGAGGCGGCCCCGCAGGGCGGCCAGGGCGGCGGCCGGCAGCAGCGCGGCGGCGGCCGTCCGCCCCAGCAGCGGCAGGGCGGCCAGGGTCAGGGCCGGCGCGAGGGCCGTGGCGGTGGCGGTGGCGACCGGGGCGGCCGCCAGGCCCCGCCGCCCTCCAACAGCGCGATGGCCGACGCACTGCGCCGCGCGGGCCTGCTCGACCCGAAGAAGCGCTGACCCTGCGGGGCTTCGGCCGGGGGGCGGGCTTTCCCACCCGCCCACCGGTCTCGGTCGGCTGACAAGGCGCCCTCCGCCCCGGAGGGCGCCTTCGTGCGTCCCGGAAGGCCCGCGACGTAGTCCAACGGGGGGCTAACGCTCCGTCATCTTCCCGTCCGCCACCTCCAGGCGGCGGGTCACCCGGACCGCGTCCAGCATGCGGCGGTCGTGGGTGACCAGCAGCAGCGTGCCCTCGTAGCTGTCAAGGGCCTGTTCGAGCTGCTCGATGGCGGGCAGGTCGAGGTGGTTCGTCGGCTCGTCCAGCACCAGGAGGTTGACGCCTCGGCCCTGGAGGAGGGCCAGGGCGGCGCGGGTGCGTTCGCCCGGGGAGAGCGTCGCGGCCGGGCGCAGCACATGGGCGGACTTCAGGCCGAACTTGGCGAGCAGGGTGCGCACGTCGACCGGCTCGGTGTCGGGTACGGCCGCGCAGAAGGCGTCGAGCAGGGTCTCGGGGCCGTGGAACACCTTGCGGGCCTGGTCGACCTCGCCGACCAGGACACCCGAGCCGAGGGCCGCGTGTCCGGAGTCGAGCGGGATCCGTCCGAGCAGCGCGCCGAGCAGGGTCGACTTGCCGGCACCGTTGGCCCCGGTGACCGCGACCCGGTCCGCCCAGTCGATCTGCAGGGAGACCGGGCCGAAGGTGAAGTCGCCGCGCCGTACCTCGGCGTCCCGCAGGGTCGCCACGACCGCGCCGGAACGCGGGGCGGCGGCGATCTCCATGCGCAGTTCCCACTCCTTGCGCGGCTCCTCGACCACGTCCAGGCGCTCGATCATGCGCTGGGTCTGCCGTGCCTTGGCGGCCTGCTTCTCGCTGGCCTCGCTGCGGAACTTGCGGCCGATCTTGTCGTTGTCGTTGCCGGCCTTGCGCCGGGCGTTCTTCACGCCCTTGTCCATCCAGGCCCGCTGCATCTGCGCGCGCTCCTGGAGGGCGGTCTTCTTGTCGGCGTACTCCTCGTAGTCCTCGCGGGCGTGCCGGCGGGCGACCTCGCGTTCCTCCAGGTAGGCGTCGTAGCCGCCGCCGTAGAGGTGGATCTGCTGCTGGGCCAGGTCGAGTTCGAGGACCTTGGTGACCGTGCGGGTGAGGAACTCGCGGTCGTGGCTGACGACGACCGTGCCCGCACGCAGGCCGGTGACGAAGCGTTCCAGGCGCTCCAGTCCGTCGAGGTCGAGGTCGTTGGTGGGCTCGTCCAGGAGGAAGACGTCGTAGCGGGACAGCAGGAGGGAGGCGAGTCCGGCGCGGGCCGCCTGGCCGCCGGAGAGGGCGGTCATCGGCTGGTCCAGGTCGACGGCGAGGCCGAGGGTGTCGGCGACGTCCTCCGCGCGCTCCTCCAGATCGGCGCCGCCGAGGCCCAGCCAGCGCTCCAGGGCGGTCGCGTAGGCGTCGTCGGCGCCGGCCGCGCCGTCGACCAGGGCCTGGGTGGCCTCGTCCATGACCCGCTGCGCCTCGGCGACGCCGGTGCGGCGGGCCAGGAACTCCCGGACGGTCTCCCCCGGCCTGCGCTCCGGCTCCTGCGGCAGATGGCCGACGGTCGCGGCCGGCGGGGACAGCCTGAGCTCGCCCTGCTCGGGCGGGGTGAGTCCGGCGAGCAGCTTCAGCAGGGTGGACTTGCCCGCGCCGTTGGCACCGACGAGACCGATCACGTCGCCGGGCGCGACGACGAGGTCGAGCCCGGCGAAGAGGGAACGGTCGCCGTGCCCGGCGGCGAGGTTCTTGGCGACGAGGGTGGCAGTCATCAGGACGCCGATCCTAATGGCCCGGCACCCGTGTCTCAGCCGCCCTTTCCGCCGGTGACAGGTGCCGCGAGCACGCCACCGGTCGTGCGGGCGACGACGTACGCCTCCCCCTTGACCGCCCGCGGGTCCAGCGGGAGGCGGTGCCGGCCGGGTTCCAGGACGCCGTCGAACAGCTCGCGGGTGTGGGTGCGGTAGAGCCGGTCGAGGCGGTACGCGGTGATCCGTACCCGGCACGCGGAGGTCACCTCGACGTCCGCGGCGTCCTTGCCGGCGGCCAGTGCGGTGAGCCGGCGCCGCGGGAGCGGGCTGCGGTCCAGGGCGTGCTCGATCTGGGCGACGAGCAGCGGCACGATCGGGGCCAGGCCGTCCACCCGGGCCACCTCGACGCCGGCGCGCTCGAAGGCCTGCAGTACGGCGGCGCGCTCCGGCTCGCCGACCGCGCGGCCGAAGGCGACCGCGCCGTAGCCGCGCAGTTCCTCGGCGGGGACGGCCCGGGCGTCCTGGGTGATGTCGGCACCGATGCCGATGGTGCGCAGCGCGGCGGCCAGCCTGGCCAGGACCGCGACCCGGGCGCCGATCAGCAGCACCCGCCGGCGGGGCGCGGCGGAGCCCTCCATCAGGGCGCCGAGTGCCGTGCGGTACTCGGCGCCCTGGAAGCGGAAGGGCCCTATGCCGTGGTAGCCGTTGAGCTCCAGGTCGGCGTGCTCGTCCGTCTGCCAGGCGAAGTCCCGCCAGATGTAGTCCTCGCCGTCGCGCTCGATGACGGCAGTGACCGCTCCACAGGCCAGGTCCGCGCACTCGGGGCAGCCGTAGATGACGAACCGGCCGTCCGGGAGCGGAGGATCCGCCTCCAGCAGCAGCGCGCGCACCTGCTCGGTGAAGATGGCGGGCGGGATGTCCGAGGCGAGCGGGGAGACGGCGTCCAGGTCGGACAGCCGGAACAGCAGCGGACGGCCGTCCACCACGAAGTCCACGAAGTCGCGGTGAACCTGGTAGCCGCCGTCGGCGAACACACCGCCGGCGCGGATCGCCGGTGCCAGGCCGAAGGTCGCGTATGCGGCAGACATGTTGTGAGTATCCCCACACCGGCACGGATGTGAGCGCAGCATGACAGAGTCGTCCGGACAAGGCCTATCGTCCTGGCGTGGACAGCGAGCCGAGTGACGAAGTGATCGTGGTCGGGAGCGGGGTCGCCGGGCTGACGACGGCCGTGGTGCTGGCGGAGTCCGGGCGCCGGGTACGGGTGTGGGCGCGGGAGCCCGCCGGGCATACGACCTCGGCGGTCGCCGGCGGCCTGTGGTGGCCGTACCGCATCGAGCCCGAACAGCTGGTCGGTGCCTGGGCGCTCGAGTCCCTCGCCCGGTACGAGGAGCTGGCGGACCGGCCGGAGGAGACGGGCGTACGCCTGGTCGACGGCGTACACCGCGGGATGCGGCTGGACGAACTGGGCGACTGGGCGGGCCGGGTCGCCGGGCTGCGGCCCGTGGCCGGCGGTCTTGCGGCGCGGCTGCCGGTGATCGACATGCCGGTGTATCTGGCGTGGCTGCGCGAGCGGCTCGCGAAGGCCCAAGGCGTGGTGGAGGCGCACGAGGTGACCGACCTCGCCGCCGTGCCGGCACCGGTCGTGGTCAACTGCACGGGTCTGGGCGCGCGTTCGCTGGTGCCGGACCCGGCGGTACGTCCGGTGCGCGGGCTACTGGTGGTCGTGGAGAACCCGGGGATCACGACCTGGTTCACCTCCGTCGACCACTCCTGCGCCGACTCCACGTATTTCATCCCCCAGCCGGGCGGACTGCTGCTCGGCGGTACGGCGGAGGAGGACGACTGGTCCCTGGAGCCGGACCCGGCCACGGCCGCGGCGATCGTGGCCCGGTGTGCGCGGGTCCGCCCGGAGATCGCCGGCGCGCGGGTCCTCGCCCACCGGGTGGGCCTGCGTCCGGCCCGGGACGCGGTACGGCTGGAACGCCGGGCGCTGCCGGACGGCCGCGTACTGGTGCACAACTACGGCCACGGCGGGGCCGGGGTCACGGTGGCGTGGGGGTGCGCGCGGGAGGCGGCCGGGCTGGCGTTCCCGGCCGCCTGAAGGGGCGCTTGCCCGCGCTTGCGGGGGGCTGCTGCGCCGTCGAAGCCGACGGCACGGCAGCCCCCTGAGGGGCGCGGGGAACTGCGCGGTCAGCCACGACGGACCCGCACCCGGCGACGGTCAGATACCGCCCACGGCGCACCCCCGTCAGTTCAACGGGATGTGCCGGGCCGCGTGGGGTGCGCGGACCCCCTCCAGCGTGCCGGGCGCGGGCGCCGTCGCCGCGCTGCCGGACGTGGCGCGGGCGAACGCGGACGCACCGCCGACCAGCGGGAGGTCGGCCGTCGTACCCGACAGGGACACCGTGAGGGCCGGCTTCGTGGACGGCGGGTCGATGAGGTCCTTGTCCGTGCCCGCGATGATCAGGGCCAGCCGGTGCCCCTTGGGGACGACATGGTCGGTTGCCGCGAGACGAAGGGTCATCGTGTACGCCTTGCCCGGTGTGAGCGGGACGCCCTTGGTGAGGGAGGCGTAGTGGCCGAGGTCGGCCCAGCCGCGGCTGAACACGGTGTAGTCGACCTTGGCCGTCTTGGCCTCGGTCGCCTTGAAGCAGGCGCTGTCCCCGGCCGTGCTCTCCCCCCAGCAGGTGCGGTCGGTGAGGGTGGTGATGCCCTCCGCGGCGTCCGCGTAGTCGCGGATCGTGTCCGGGCCGAGGTCGACCAGGACGGCGGACAGGTGGGCCGAGGTGGTGGTCGGGGTGGCGGTGACCGTCACCGTGGAGGAGCCGGACAGGCGCAGGTCATGGGTGAGCGGCGAGGTGAGGAAGCCGGCCTTCTCGGAGGTGGGCGTGGTCAGGTGCGCGGCCCAGTCGGTCTCGGTCAGCTTCGGGTCGTCGGTGAAGGTCTCGGTGCCGGTGCCCGGGCGCAGGCCGAGCGTGCCGACGCCGGCCTGGGTGCCGGGGGCCGGGTGCACAACGGTGGTACGGGTGGTCTGCGGCGGCCAGACGCGGGAGGTGACCCACTGGTCGGGGTGGCGTTCGATGTCGGCCATCGGCTCGCGGTCGATGCCGTTGTCGTAGCCGAGGAGTTCGTGGTCGAACCAGCGGTGCAGGGTGTCGACCCAGGCGCCGCGCCGGTAGTCGAAGGGGTCGACGTGCCCGGTCTGGGACAGCCAGATCTTGCGCTGCACGCCGTGCCGGGCGAGGGCGTCCCACCACTGGCCGAAGTGCTTGGTGCGGACGTTGAGGTCCTGCATACCGTGTACCAGGAACACGCTGGCGCGCACCTTGGCCGCGTCCTTGACGTAGTCCCGCTCGGTCCACAGCGGGGTCCAGTCGCCGCTGCGCGGGCTGCCGTCGGCGAGTTTCCTCTGTACGGCCGCGCAGTGGGCCTTCGCCCCATCGCTCTCGACGTAACCGGCCAGTTCGTCGGGGCCGCCGTCGTACAGCGGGGCGCCCTGCGCGAAGTAGTAGTCGTACCAGGAGGAGATGCCGCTGATCGGGACGATGGTCTTCAGGCCCTTGACGCCGGTGGCGGCGACGCCGTTGGCGATCGTGCCGTCCCAGCTCTTGCCGATCATGCCCGTCTCGCCGTTGGTCCAGGTGGCTTTGACGGTCTGTGCGCCGGTGCGGCTCGTGTACGCCGTGGCGCGGCCGTTCAGCCAGTCGATGACGGCCTTCGCGGACTGGATGTCGGAGCGGCCGCCGACGTCGACGCAGCCGTCGGAGCGGTTGGTGCCGGCGAGGTCGACGCCGACGAAAGCGTAGCCGCGGGGCACGAAGTAGTTGTCGTAGAACAGCGGCATCTGGACGACATGCCCCTGCGTGTCGTACGTCTTGACCTGGCTCTCGTTGCCGCGTCCGCAGCAGGAGTAGTAGGGGCTGGCGTCCATGATGACGGGCACCTTGCGGCCCTGGCGGGCGGGTTCGGCGGGCCGGACGATGTCGGCGGCGACGCGGTCGGCCTTGCCGTCGCCGTCCGCGTCGAGCCCCGTGTCCACCCATACGGACTCGCGGACGGCGTGGGCGTAGGAGTAGACGGGCCGGCTCTCGCGGGTGGGCCGGCTCTCGCGGGTGGCGGCCTGCGCGGCGGACGGGGTGAGGAACGCGGCCGTCAGGATGGCGGCGACCACGGTCGCGAGCGCTCTCCAGATCGTGAAGCGCGTGCGGATGAGAGTGCGAATCGGCATGCGCGGACGGTACTCCGGTGAACTCCCGTGCAGAAGGGGGCTTTACGGCGATCCGCGTGCTCATGTCGGCTGAATGGCGATCGTGTGACAGCGGGGACCATGGACAGGTCAGGGGCCAAAGGGACTGAATAGGCTCCGAACACAGTCCACCGAAGGACCTTCCGAACGGACCTGACGTCCCGACGACTTGGAGCTGACGTGCACCGCAGAATCATCGCGCCGGGCGCACTCGCGGCGGCCTCCCTCCTGCTGGCGATCCCGGCATCGGCCGCGAGCTACTCCCCCGGCGCGCCGGGCATCGGCGACCCCTACTACCCCGACTACGGCAACGGCGGCTACGACGTCTCCCACTACGACCTGAGGCTGCAGTACCAGCCGACGACGGACCAGCTGCAGGGCACGGCGACGATCCTGGCGAAGACCACGCAGGACCTGTCCAGCTTCGACCTGGACTTCCTGCTGAACGTGAGCGAGGTACGGGTCAACGGCGCCAAGGCCTCCTTCACCACCTCCGGGCAGCACGAGCTGGTCGTCACGCCGAAGACCCCGCTGGCCAAGGGCACGCCGATCACCGTCGTCGTCCGCTACGGCGGGGTGCCGTCGGCGAAGAGCGCGTACGGCTTCAGCACCTGGCACCGCACGCCCGACGGCGCGATCGCGGCCGACGAGCCCGAGGCCGCCTGGTGGTGGTTCCCGAGCAACGACCATCCGAGTGACAAGGCCACCTACGACGTGTCGGTGGCCGTGCCGGACGGCACCCAGGCCATCTCCAACGGCACACTCCAGTCGACCAGTTCGAAGCTGGGCTGGACCCGCTACAACTGGCGCCAGAACAAGCCGCAGGCGACCTATCTGGCCACCCTCGCCATCGGCAAGTTCGACATCACGACCGGCACCTCCGACGGCGGGGTGCCCATCATCAACGCCTACAGCAAGGACCTCGGCGACACCGACGGGGCCGCGCGGGCGAGCGTGGAGCGCACCGGGGAGATCGTCGACTGGCTGAGCGGCTACTTCGGACCGTATCCGTTCAGCACCGCCGGCGGATACGTGCCGAACACCACCACCGGGTACGCGCTGGAGACCCAGACCCGCGTCTACTACAGCCCCAAGCAGTTCGCGAACGGCTCCAACACCTCGGTGGTCGTGCACGAGCTGGCCCACCAGTGGTACGGCGACGACGTGTCGCTGAAGGGCTGGAAGGACATCTGGATCAACGAGGGCTTCGCCCGGTACGCGCAGTGGCTGTGGTCGGAGCACGAGGGCGAGGGCACGACGCAGGAACTCGCCGACTATGTGTACAACTCCCACCCGGCCGACGACGCGTTCTGGACGGTCAAGCCCGGCGACCCGGGCCCGGACGGCCAGTTCGACATCGCCGTCTACGACCGCGGAGCGCTCGCCATCCAGGCGCTGCGCAACGAGATCGGTGACGACGCGTTCTTCCGGGTCCTGAAGGGCTGGCCGCAGGAGCACGCCTACGGCAACGCCTCGGTGGCCGACTTCCAGAGGTACGCCGAGCAGGTGTCCGGCAAGCCCCTCGCGGCGTTCTTCGACACCTGGCTGTTCCAGCCGTCGAAGCCGGCCGCGCCGGCGGCCCGCGCCGCGTCCCTGGCGAAGGCGGACACGGCGGTGGCCCAGCCGAAGTCGTGGAAGAGGATCGAGGCGACGAACGACATCCACGACGCGCACGGGCACTGACCCGGGGGCGGCCTAAGGTCTCGGCCCGGCCGTCCGCCCGAGCAGTTCGTCCCGGCCTATCGACTCCGCTCGGGAGGCCGGGACCGTGCAGGCGTACGCGCCCGCGACCGCGCCGTAGCGCGCGCAGGTCTCGGGCGGCTCGCCGCTGAGCCGGCCGTACAGGAACGCGGCGACGAAGGCGTCGCCCGCGCCGTTGGAGTCGACCACCGGCGCGGGCGGCAGCGCCGCGGGCACCCGGGTCAGCTCCCCGTCGGCCAGCAGATACGCGCCCTCGGCGCCCGCGGTGGCGACGACGGTGCCGGCGCGGCCCTGCTCGGCGATGCGCCGCATGGTCCGCTCGGGGTCGGTCAGCGCGGCGGCCGACAGGAAGACGACGTCCGCCGCGTACGCGAACGGTTCGTGGTATCCGTTCTCCCCGTCCCAGTCGTGCAGATCCGTGGACAGGGGTACGCCCATCGCGGTCAGCACCGGCAGGGCCTCGGCGCAGGGCTGGGTGATCGTCACGTGCACATGCCGGCTCGCCCCGGCCAGCGTGCGCAGCGTCTGCGGCGGGAAGCGATCGCCGGGGCGGGCGCGGCTGGTGTCGTAGAGGGACAGACGGCGGCCGTCCGGGCCGACGAGGTTGACCGCCCGCCTGGTGCCGGCGGGCTGTGGGAGGGCGGTCAGTCCGATGCCGTGCTCGCGGTGCAGGGCGCGGACCAGGTCGCCCTCGGGGTCGTCGCCGACGAGGTCGAGGTGGTGGGTGCGCAGGCCGAGTGCGGTAAGGCCCAGCGCGACGAAGTCGCCGGTCTGCCCGGCCCGGGTGCGGATCCCGGAGTCGATCATGTAGCTGTCGGCGTACGGGAGGGGCAGTGCGGGGACCGGGATGATCGTGTCCACGCCGGCTCCGCCCAGCACCAGGACGTCCGTCGCGGGGGTGTGTGCACTCATCCGCCGCCCTCTCCGTGGTCGTAGACCGTCACGGGGATCGCCCGCTTCACCAGTCGCTCGGTGATGAGCGGCTCTATGCGGGACCATGTGCCGCCCGCCAGGCCGCAGCCTATGCGGGGCATGTGCACGGACGCGCCGAGTTCGGTCACTTCGTCGGCGAGGCGGGCGAGGGCGGTGTCGATCGCCTCGTAGCGGACGGGGACACCCTTGCTGCCCCTGCGGATGCCGCGCTGGCCGACCATGTTGGCGACCCACACGTACGGCTCGACACGGACCAGTTGGACCGCGCCCAGCGCGAAGTCGTTGTGCGCGCGGTCGCGGTGCCAGGCGCGGTAGGCCCGCTCCGGCTCCGGCCAGCGGCGCGAGAGCGCGAGGACGAAGCCCTTCCCCCAGCCTCCGATGTCGTTGCAGACATGGGCGATGACCTTGGTGCCCTTGACCGACGGCACGGTGGCGTCACCCCGGACATACATGATCTCCGACATGACGCCACCGTAGGTGATGCCACTGACAGTGCCGCTGAGTCCTCCTCAGCCGCTAGTTCGTGGAGCGCGACATCTCCGACAGCTCCCGGTCGGTGTTCTTCGACACCCGGCGGCGCACGCCGAACCAGCCGGCGACCAGCATGACGGCGATCACCGGAATCAGCAGGATCGTCTTCCGGCCGACTTCGGGGTCGTTCCACATCATGCCGAGGCAGACCAGCAGGAACACGATCGTGGCGATCTCGGTGACCGGGCTGAACTTCAGCTGGAAGTGCGGCCGGGTCGCCAGGCCGGCGCGGGCGCGGCGGACGAAGACCATGTGGCAGATCATGATGATCACCCAGGTGCTGATGATGCCGAGGGAGGCCACGTTCAGCACGATCTCGAAGGCCTGGCTGGGCATCAGGTAGTTCAGGCCGACGCCGAGCACACAGACCGCGCAGGTCAGCAGGATGCCGCCGTAGGGCACCTGGCTGCGGTTCATGCGGGCGGTGAACTTCGGGGCGGAGCCCGCCATGGCCATGGAGCGCAGGATGCGGCCGGTGGAGTACAGGCCGGAGTTCAGCGAGGACATGGCGGCGGTCAGCACGACGAGGTTCATCACGTCACCGGCCGCCGGAACGCCGATCTTGGACAGCACGGTCACGAACGGGCTCTGGTCGGCGGAGTACACCGAGCCGGGCAGCAGCAGGGCGAGCAGCACGACCGAGCCGACGTAGAACAGGCCGACACGCCACATGATCGAGTTCACCGCGCGCGGGACGACCTTCTCGGGCTCGGCGGTCTCGCCGGCCGCCACACCGACCAGCTCCAGGGCGGCGTAGGCGAAGATCACGCCCTGCATGACCAGGACGACCGGCATCGCGCCGTGCGGGAAGAGGCCGCCGTGGTCGTTGATGACGCTCAGGCCGGGGGTGTGGCCGCCGACCTTGTGCTGGGTGGCGAGCAGGAAGATGCCGATCAGCATGAAGCCGACGATGGTGGCGACCTTGATGATCGCGAACCAGAACTCCATCTCGCCGAAGATCTTCACCGAGATCAGGTTCACCGCCAGGACCACCGCGAGGGCGATCAGGGCGAGCACCCACTGGGGAATGGTGGTGAACATGCTCCAGTAGTGCGTGTAGAGCGCGATCGCGGTGATGTCGGCGATGCCGGTCGTCGACCAGTTCAGGAAGTACATCCAGCCGGCGACGTAGGCGCCCTTCTCGCCGAGGAACTCGCGTGCGTAGGACACGAAGGACCCGGACGACGGCCGGTACAGGACCAGCTCGCCCAGGGCCCGGACGACGAAGAAGGCGAAGACGCCGCAGACCAGGTAGGCCAGGGCGAGCGCCGGGCCCGCGTTGTGCAGTCGGCCGCCGGCGCCCAGGAGGAGTCCGGTGCCGATGGCGCCACCGATGGCGATCATGTTGACGTGGCGGGCCTTGAGGTCCTTGCTGTAACCGGCGTCGCCCGCGTCCGCGGGCGTCTGGGCCGTCTGGGGGCTGGTGACGGCCTGTGCCGATTCCACGGCGTCCTTGCTCACGGGGGTACCACTTCCTGGTGCGCCCGGACCTTGTGGGCCCGGGGGTCGTGCAGGTCTCGGCCCGCACCACCCTGTCGGGTCGCGGCACAGACCAGTGCAGCAGCTTCCCAGAAAGATCCGCCGGTACGCGGTGGCCCATGTCACACAGCGTTACTTCTCACACGATCCACTCAGGGGCCACACGACGTTCACCCGAGGTTTTACACCCATGGTGAGACCGCGCTACGGCGTGCGTAGAGACAAACGAGGGACTGTGCCGGACTGTCACGGACTGTACGGCCAGGAGACACGGGGCTTGCACTGAGCGGGAGTTGAGGGGCAAGGTCCCGCCCATGCCTCGGCGATCATGCCGGGCTGCGGAAACCCTCGCCTAGACGCGGCGAGGCCCGCCTGAGCACTCGTCAACCGCCGGGATCGGAAGTTCCGGCAGACCAACGCTCAGACGGGCCATCGAGCCTCGTGGCGGGGACCGCCCGTTTCCGGGTTCCTCGGGTGCTACCAACACCCTCGGTGATCCGGCGAGTGAATCGACCACTCACCTTGACCGCCAACGCCCTAAGCGTGCCCGATCAATGGGCCGTTAATCAAGTCGGCCTCACCGACCGAGCGAGAATTCCGGCCGCCCGGACCAATACGGAATCCGGCAATTCCGGCACTCGGGTATTCGAACGCCTCCACCATCACACTCAACAGCGAATTCGTGACGCTGTCGACTGGCTCACTCTCGAAGGCCCCGCAGCCCGGTGCGGCACCGGCACCCGGGCCCTCGCGGCGCTCGTCCTGGCGAAGACTCCCGCCGACGGTGACCGATGGGTACGCACCGACGCCCCGTTCCTCGCCCGTCACCTGGGCCTCTCCCCCAGCGCCACGGAAAAGCTCCTCGCCGAAGGCCGCAAGGCGGGCGCCCTGGAGACCCGCAGGCGCTACCAGACCACCGAGGACGGCGGCCGGGAAGTCGTCGGCGTCGACATCCGCCTGATCGTCCCCAACCCCAGCCGCCGCCATCCCCTTGCCCGGCTCGGCCGCCCGGAGCTGGCCGTCTTCCACCGGCTCCTGACCACGATCACCGATCCCGCCGGCGGATTGCTCGCCGCCCGGACCGGCCGCGGTGCCACCACCGAACGCCTCGCCGCCCTCCACCTGGTCCTCAGGGCCCGCCTGGACGGCACCGTACGCATGACCGGCGGCCACCTCGACCACCACCAGGGCCGCAACGCCGCCACCCTGGCCCCGCTCCTGCGCATGAGCGCGGACGGCGCCGCCAAGGTGCTCGGCCGTCTCGAAGAGGCCGACTTCACCCGCGAGGACGTCACCGACGCGGCGACCGGCGCGACCGGCCGCACCCTCCTGCGTATCCCGGCCGCCGCCCACCGCACCGCCCGCCTCGAAGCCGTGAAGCCGGATTTTCGGCCCCCGTACTCAGCGGAGGTTAGGGGTAGCTCCCCCGAAGGCACCGGAAACACCCAGGTCACAGGCACCCAGGACGCCGGTAACCCCGAGATTGAGCCCCCGTACTGGACGGAGGAGTACCACGCAGTACACGCATCTAAGGCTGATCTTGATGGTCAGGCTGAGGTCTCTCGTGGTTCTTCCGCCGAAGGCGCATCGAGGCTGAGCCACGACGGCGGCTATGCGCACGAGCGCGCGAAGGGGCCCGGCGCCCTCCGGGCGGAGACAAAGACCCCCGCCCCGCATCTCCAGCACATCCCCACCGAGATCCGCGCCGCGCTGCCCGGCCTGTTCGAGGCTATGACCCCCGGCCAGCAGGACACCGCCGCCCGTGACGTCGCCGCATGCCTGGACATGTGGCAATGGGACGCCGTCAGCCTCGCTGAACGCCTGACCGGCCGCTTCGCACCCATGACCCTCACCGACCCCGGCGCCGGACGCAGCTACATCACCAACCCCCTCGGCTGGCTCCGCGCCCAGCTCCCCGCCCGCGCCCTCACCGTCCGCCAGGAAAGCGCCGCCCGCGACCAGGCCGAACACGACCGGCGCGAGCGCCTCGCCGACGGCATCGACCCCGCCGCCGCCTGCGCCGCCGTCGCCGCCCGCCTCGCAGCCGAAGCCCCAGCCTCCGCCGCCCGCCGCGCGGCACTCGATGTCGCCCACCAGCGCCACACCGCATGGCAGACCGCCCGAGACCAGGCCCGCGACGCCATCCACACCGATCTCACCGAACGCGGCTTCACCGGCGTCGCCCTGAGCGCCTGGCTCGCACACCACATGCGCACCTGGGACAGCCACCACCCCGAACCACCCGAACCGACCACGGCAACCCGCATCGCCTGACACCGAAGGAGACCCCACCATGCCCCGCCTCACCGCCCGCGACCTTGCGCGCGTCACCGCCCGCATGCGCGCTGCCGGACTCATACCGCACGGCCCCCACCCCGGCCGCGACGACGACCCGTGGCCCTGCGACTGCGTCAGATGCGGCCGGAAGAACATCTCCGCCACCTGGGCAACCGTCCGCGCCCACCGCGACCCGTGCCCGACCTGCTCCTACTCCGCCCGCGCCGTCAAGATCAGCGCCACCCTGACCGGCCGCACGGCCGCCTGACCCGAGAGGAGACACCACGATGCCCGCCCGGACCGGCCGACCCCTCGCCCACGTCCCCGACACCGCATTGATCGCCGCCGTCACCCAGCTCGGCCCAGGGGCGACCACCACGGAGATCGGCCGTCTTGTTGCCAGCGTGGACCGCGTCGGGCCGTCCCTCATGCAAGCCCTGTTCCAGCGCCTCACCGCCTGCCCGGAGGTACGGGAACGCATGGTCAGGAACGAACACCAGCACAGCAGAGGCCAGCTCCGGTCCGTCTGGTACGTCCACGACCAGGACGACGCGTGAACCGCGCCGGCAATTCTGCGGGCATAGGCCCCGGAACGACGAAGGCCCCCGCTCAGCGGGGGCCCGGTCAGGACTTCAGCGGAGGCAGATCACCGCTCAGTGGTTCGGGAGGGACGGCCGCCACGGCTTCCGCGCGCCACTGGACGGGCACCACGGCAAGCCGCTCGTATCCGTCCACCGTGACCAGCACATGGGCACCGGCCGCAACGTCACGCGTGACACCAGAGATGCCGTCACGGGCAGGCGCCGACGGCATCACGGTTGCCTCTGGCGCCGCGACCGCTTTGCGGGCCTGCATGTACCACCGGTGCGGCACCAGGGCACAGCGTTCGGCGCCTCGGTACGTCACAAGCTGGTGCGCGCCCATCTCAGCCGCACGTACACAGGCCTGCCATGAGGTCCGGAGCTGGTGCACCGGAAGCGTCCGCGCATACGGGGCGCTTTCCGGCGCCGGCGAATCGGTGGTCATGGTCACGGAGTGTACGGCGTCGTAAGGTTGTTGCCAATGAACCTTCCGACATCGTAAGGTTCATAACGCCGGAGGAACCCCGCAAAGGGACTCCAACGGCGTGACCTGGGCGAGCAGTTGGCGCCCAAGGCTCTGTTTCTTGAGAACTCAACAGCGGACGAGGTCACCCCGACACCTCCCGGACGGCATCCGGAAGCGCGGGGAGAAAGGAGGCTCACATGTAGGTCGAAAGACCACACCAAACAGGGCGTAACGCCTGATTAACGGCACATCTCGGCATAGCCACCGGCCACCACGGCGGAAGACACCGGGAAAAGGAGCGGCCCCGCCAGTGCGGACACACCGGCAGGGCCAACAAGCACCACGCACCAGCCAGACAGCGAGTCACCTGGAGCGAAGCATGCAGAACCATATCGAAGACGTCCGTCGGCGCATGGCCCGAGTCGAGAAGTCGGCCGAAGCCACCGAGGCCGCCCGCAAGCAGATCGAGCACATCGAGCAGCAGCGGGGGGCCCACTGATGGCCTGGGGAGCGAAGTCACAGAGCGGACAGCAGAAGCTGAATGACAGGCTCGCCGAGTCGCGCAGGAAGCCCGTCGAGGGCAAGCCGGTCCCCGCCCCCGCCCAGCGCAACGGCCGGATGGACGGCTGATGCTCGGCATCGGCAAACGCCGCAGCAAGACGACCAAGGTCCGCGAAGCCGCAGCCCTCCGCGCCCTCGACAAGGGCGGCGTCTGGACCCGATCCGCGGGCACCAACCCCACCGGCCACAAGCGCCCCGCGCGCTGGCCCAAGTCCCAGTAACCCCCGCCCCACGGCGCCCCGGCCGCAACGCCGGGGCGCCCCCTTTCCCTCCCGTAGCCCAATGCAGAGGCCGCCGCCCCTTAGAAGGCGACGCGTACGTGCCGGTTCAAGTCCGGCCGGGAGGACCTCCGATCCACCCCCACCCCAACCCGGCAGTACCAGGAGCCCGACCCGTGACACACCGAAAGCCACCACCCCACATCCCCCAGCTCACCGGCCCCATCCGCTGGATCGCCGCCGCCGTCGTCACCGGCGTCACGATCATCGCCGGGATCGGCTTCTACGGCTCCTATCACGCAGTCAAGGCCCTCGCCGTCACCGAGGGCTTCGGGACGTTCGCCTATGTGTTCCCCGTCGGCATCGACGCCGGGATCGTCGTCCTCCTGGCCCTGGATCTCCTTCTGACGTGGATCCGGATCCCTTTCCCGCTCCTGCGTCACGTCGCGTGGCTCCTCACCATGGCGACCATCGCCTTCAATGGTGCCGCCGCCTGGCCCGATCCCCTCGGCGTCGGCATGCACGCGGTCATCCCCGTCCTGTTCGTCGTCGCGGTAGAGGCCTCCCGGCACGCCATCGGCCGGATCGCCGACATCACCGCCGACAAGCACATGGAAGGCGTCCGCGTCGCCCGCTGGCTCCTCTCCCCGTTCCCCACCTTCCGCCTGTGGCGCAAGATGCAGATGTGGGAGGTCCGTTCCTACGAACAGATCATCAAACTGGAACAAGAGCGGCTCGTGTACCAGGCCCTCCTACGCTCCCGGTTCGGCCGCGCCTGGCGCCGGAAGGCACCCGTCGAATCCGTGATGCCGCTCCGCCTGGCCCGCCACGGCGTACCCCTCGCCCAGACCGCCCCCGCCGGTCTCGCGGCGGCCGGGATCGACCCCACCTCATGGACCGGCCGCGCCACCTACCCCGGCGAGCCCGTGCGCACCCCCGCGGTCGAAGCGCCGGCAGATGCCGACCCGAGCGGACTCGACCGGCACGCGGACACCGCGATCGGGATAACAGCCCCCCGCCCCGCCGACCGTCCGGCCGCTCTCCCGGCCGCCACCCCGCCGCCCGCACGGCATGCGCACCCCGGCCCCGAAGACCTTCCCTGGCCCACCCTGCGCACCGGCGCCCGGCGCGCAACTACGCACCCGGCTACGCACCCCGACCCCGCGCAACCCAATGCGCAGGATGAGCCGTCGGAAGCTGCGCAGCAAGGCGCGCAGCCCAGTGCGCAGGAGGCCGCCGAAGAACCTGCGCAGCGTGCACAGGACGAGCAGCCCCCGGGCGAGCAGGACGCGCGCAACGGCGAGCAAGAGGAAGGCGAGCAGCCCGCGCCGAACCCTGCCGACAAATCGACAGACCAGCAGGACACCCCGCGTAAGCCCCCCTCCCACCGCAAGCCGCGCACCACGAAGACGGAACGCCCCAAGCAGACCCGAGCAGCGCGCAACGAGGCAAGCACAACTGCGCAGCGCGCAGCACGAAGGACCGGCGCGCAACAAGAGCAGTTCGACGCGCAGATCTACGCGGCGCGCAACGAGGATCCGCAGCCGTCATTCCGGACGCTGGCCGCACGGTTCAACGTCTCCGACGGCACGGTGCGCAACGCCATCGACCGTCACGCCGAGCGCCTCGCCGAGCAGAAGCGGGCGCAACTCCGCGCGGTCAGCGACTGACCGGCGCGACCCGTCACGCGCACCCCGGGCCCGAGTTGTCGAGGCCCGGCCCGGGGTGCGCTGCCCCAGCCATGACAGCGACAGGAGCGCAGACATGATCTCGCACAGCTCTAGCGCCACGCATTCGAACGCACGTACTCTCACCCGCGCGTACACGCGCGACCTTGGGCCGCTCGCCGAGCGGGGGCGTGGGAACCCGACCCCCGAGGAGAACGCCATGCAGACGTGCCCCGGCGCCGACGAGCGCCGCGTACACGCCCTCATGATCGCCGCCATGTGCCGCCCCGGCGCCTGGACGCGCACCCCGGACGGCCGTCGTGGCTGACGCGCACGAGTCTCCCGACTGGTGGCGCGCCCAGCAGCAGCCCCGGCCGTATGCGCCGGTCGAGCCGGTCTACTTCTACCCCGCGCCCGAACCGGCCGAGCAGCCCGAACGCGACCGCGGATGGTTCGAGGACGGCGCCGGCACCGCGTTCGCGAAGTCCGCCACCTGCGCACTGCTCGGCTGGTTCTGCCCGTTCAGCTCGTGGGGCACCCTCACCACGTCGTGGACCCACCTGCTCATCGTTCTCGGCATCACCAGCGAGGACCGGGGAGCCCAGATCGTGGCCGGGGTCGTGTCCGTCGCCGGGATCGTCCTCGCCTGGAACATCGACCCCGGCGACCTCCAGGCCGCCCGGCCCGCCGGGAAACTCACCTTCGTCATCCGCCGGATCCTCTCCCGCGTCCTGCGCTGGGCCACCCTCACCGGCACCGCTCTCTGCCTGCCCGTCGGCCTCGGCATCGTCAACCTCGGCACAGGAGTCCACTGATGACCCACTCCGTCAGCCTCGGCATGTTCATCGCCGGAGCCGCGTACCTCGCATGGCGCCTCGGCCGCTGGTGGGCAGGCACCGCCCCCGGGAAACGCAACTGGAAGGAGCTGATCCCGCTGGCCGTCGGTGTCGCCCTGTCGATCGTCGCCTCCGCCTGCACCGGCGGCCTGATCGGCTGGGCCTGGCACCTCGGCGCCCAGGGTCAGGAGCAGATCGGTAACGCGACCTTGACCGGCGTCACGGGCGCCCACACCGCCACAGCCCGCACCGGTGCCGCCTTCGGCGTCCTGGACCAGTGGGGAGCGACCCTGCTGATCCTCGCCATCGCCGCCCTGATCGGCGGCTGGAAGAAGATCAAGAAACCGGCCCTGAAGGACATTCAGGGCGGCGTCTGGGGCGGCATCGGCGTCGGCCCGCTCATCGGCGGATACACCCTGATCCCCCTGGTCAACAGCGCTGGCCTGCACACGATCGGACACCTCTTCCATGCAGCCTGACACCCAGCCCGAGGAGACAGCGGAAGAGATCCCGGAGGAGGCCGCCGCCGAGCGCGGTCCCTCCGCCTTCCGCGAGATCCGCGAACTGTTCCGGGGAGCTCCGCAGGTCATCGCCGACGGCCTGACCTGGATCGGCGCCCGGAGTCTCGACGTCGCGATAGCCGTCCTCGGCCGGATCATCCGGGGCGGCATCGAACTCGGCCGACGCACGGTCGCATGGGTCGCCGAGGAACCCTCGTTCCGGTGGCTCCCGCTGGCCCTGGCCGCCGGAGCCGCCTACCTGTGGCATCCGCTCGCCGCCATCGGCGCCGGCACCTTCGTCCTGGCCGCACTGGCCAACGGCGGCCAGCCGAAGGACCCCACCGAAAACGATCAAGAAAAACCGGCGGGGGAGACCAGCACCACCGACGTCACCGAAGCCACCGAACACGCCGTAGCCGAAGCCGTCGCCGCCGGACGCTCCGGCATCCACCTTGCCGACCTCTACCGGCGCATACACCCGCAAGTGGAAGACCCCACAAAGCATCAGCTCCGCGACCTCCACGTGGAACTCCTCGCCGCGAAAATCCCGGTCGCCGAACAGCTGAAGATGACCATCAACGGCCGCCAGGTCAACCAGCGAGGCGTACGCGCCGACGAGCTGACCAAAGCCCTCGGCCACGCCCCGCGCCTGCCCTCCAACCTCGTCAACGACCTCACACCCGACCCCCACACCGTCAACCTCTCCAAGATCAACAACCCCTCTCCTGACCCCTCTCCTACCCCCTCCCCTGCCGACCGGTAGCCACCACCGGTAGACACAAACCGGCAGGTCAACGGCCTACCCCCTGCGCCTACCTACCGCCTACCGCCCCTTTCGGCCCACCGCCGAAAGGGGCTCCCGGCCAGCGCCTCAACGTGACACCCTCCCCTCAACACCGCGTTGAGGAGGACCCGTTGGAAGACCTGTTGGACATCGGCAAGGCGAAGGCCCTCGCCATCTACGCCGCCATAGGCGCCGCCATCGGAGGCCTGTGGCTCATCCATCCCGCCGTCGGCACCTGCGCCACCGTGGCCGCCGTCGCCAGTCACTACGCGATCAAAGCCCTCGTGCAGAAGCGGAACGGAACCCCCGACCCCTTCGACGGACCAGCGGAACTCACCCACCGCGCCCGCCTGGAGGTCGATGACCTTGCTCACCGAGACCCCGCATACCGCGAAGCCGCCGGCTACCTCGAACTCGCCGAAGAGGCCCTGACCCGGGCAACAGCTCCACTCCCACCGGCCCACTGACCCGCCACGGCTGCCCGCGCCCCCCACTCCGGAGCGCGGGCCGGGTGTCAGTGCGGCGGTGCACCATCACCACCCACGCGGAAGGACACCCCCGCCATGCCTCAACCCCCTGACCGGTGCGCGGCCCTCGATCTCCTCGGCCGCGCCGCCGACGTCCAGGCCCTGGCCGACGCGCGCATGATGGCCACCACCCACGGCCGTGAGATCCCGCCGGCAGATGACGCCGCGTACTGGCGGGCGCGGCTCTGCCTCGCGATGCGCGCCCGGGTCCTGTGGGGGCAGCAGTGATCCCCGGCCCACATCGCGCGAAGGGTGCGCCGGTCCTCGGCGCGAGCGGACCGGGCCAGTGGGGGCCCTGGGGGCTATGGGGCGAGGACGCTGCCCCTGCACCGCCGGACCGCCGGTCAAGGTGGCCAGCATCCCGAGCCCGGTCCCCGCACCCGCTTCCGGCCCGGAAATCGTGGACGAGTGGGCCCGCAGCGGTATCACCTGGCGCCCCGCCGCGGGGCGTGTGGACGTCCTCCACGCCGGCAAGGTGATCGGACTCGTCCAGCCGTCCGAGGAGTTCGCGGGCGCGGTCGAGTACCACGTCGTGATCCGTAAGGGCTGGCCAGTGCGCATGCCGGTCGGCTTCCTGCCACCGGACCCCGTCGCCGCCCTCGCCTCCGAGCGCGCCCGCTGGCTCCCCACTGACTGACCCGCATCACGAAGGCCCGCACCCACACTCAAGGGGGTGCGGGCCTTCCGCATGTCCGGATCGACGCGGCATCGTCACGACGGGACAACTGATCGATACCGTCGGCCCATGAGCGATACAGACGCGGAAGCCGCAGCACAGTGGATGCTGGCGCAGATCAACAACAAGCCTTCCCGCGAGCTGGACAGGAGGACGCCGCCGAACACCTCGCACGGCACTTCGACGCCGATCTGACCTACTTCAACGACAAAGGCAACCGGGCGATCAGCCGACCGGTCCTGACCGCCTTCCGCCGGATCAGTGCCGAAACGGTCGTATGGGACCGGACTTGGCGATGCTGGCGACTGCGCAAGCCCTCCGACCCCGAGGGCAGGCAAGTGGACTAGGCCGCACATGCTGCCTCACCACCGGAACCAGACTCCCGCTTCGTCATCTCCGTACGGTGATGCGTGGTACCGGGCTCCCAGGCGCGTCCCGCTCTCTCCCCAGACGTGATCCGGGACGACCACGCGTGCCGTCGGCGGCGCAGGACTAGCCGGCGCGAACGCCACCGGCTCGATCACAGGCCCCTCTTCACGCGGCCCGCCGCGCAGCACACGCCGCAGCCACCGAAGCCCGATCATCGCTGCCCCGTCGACCGGCGTTCTTCGTATGCCGCCGTCGCCTCGTTCAACCCCGTCGTCACGCCCCCCGCAGCGCCCCACGGTTCACCCTGCCCCGCATACGTCGGCGTCTTCACCGGCAGGGGGAATCCGGCCGCCACATGATCCCGGGCCCGCTGCACCGACCGGCGCAGCGCATCCGATTCCTCCCCGCCGTCCGCCGTGACCGCCCCCGTCCCGTTCCGCCACGAGGTCACCGCCCGCCCCAACGCCTTCAACCGGCTCCCCGAGGAGACGTCACCCGGCACCAGGCCGGTCAGATGATCAGCTCGCATCCCGAACGCGCCGCGCCCCGGTACGGTGCCGTCCACGCCGAACACCCCATCCCCGGCCACATACGCCGCCGGAGCCGTCCCGTACCCGCTGTCAGGACTCACCACGTTGACCATCCGCACTCGCCCCTGTGCGTCCGTGCGCGCATGGAACACCCGGGCTGGAGCGTGCGCCATCGACACCACCGTCAAGGCCGTGATGATCCCCTCCCGACTCCCCGAGTCCCAGAGATCTTTGCCCTCCTTCGACCGCTCGCCCGGATCGAACGAGCGCAACGCGTTCGTCACGTCCTCGAACAGCGGCACGTCCCCGAGGATCCGCAGCCGCCCCAGCTCCAGAGCCGTGGTCAGCTCCCCGACCCGCTGATGAACCGTGATCTTCCGTCCGACGTCACGCGGAGCACCGGCAACATTCGCGCAGTACAGATCGTGCGTGAACTCCTCCCCGGCACGCCGCGCGATGTCCTCGCGCCCTTCGCCTTGCGCCCACGCCTGAATGTCCCTCAGCCGACGTCGGACAGCCGGAAGGACTACCCACTTCACCGGCTTCATCCCGCCTACCGTCGTGCCGATCATCAGACTCAGTGGAATACCCGGATCCATCTGCTCGCAGATCGAATCGGCAATGTTCCGGCCCACCTGCTTGCCGGTCAGGGTGGCGTCAGCCTCCGCCATGTCGAACACCACGACCATGGCGCCCTCTTCGTGCGCCTCGCCGTAGACAGCGGCCAGCAGAATCCCTGTCGGCCGCGTACCCGACCCCCGGTCCACCACCATCACGTATCGGTCAGGCCGCTCGCCAGTCTCGTTTCCGGTCACTGGTCACTCTCCCAACGCGGACGCCCACGGTGCCGACGACACCGCAGCCCCACTTGTCTCGGTTCGGTCCCATGGCGCCGGCGCAGGCTTCGGCATAAAGAACGGGAACTCTTCGCGCTTCACGAACATGGCTTCGATCAGCTCGGGCGCGTAGATGCCACCGCCGGACTCGGCGAACTCCACCAGCAGCTCAGACGCGTACACGAACCGAGGAACCCGCGCCTTGTACTCGTCGTGATACTCCTGCGTGATCCGCGGAACCGTGGTCCAGTCGACTTTCCACCGCCGGTAGCGGTCCGAGTCCGACACCCACCAGGCGTGGAACCAGCCACGCGGGCCAAAAGGAGTGGTGGCCGACAGGAACGATCCCCCGCCAGGTACCGCCGAAAGCATCGGCAACACCCCCGCCTGGATAGCTGAATCCGGCACGAATGCGCCTTCGTCCACCAAGATCAACCCGCCCGTCATGCCACGGATCGACCCCGACGCCGCAAGCGCGATGACCCGGCCCCCAGAACCCGCGACAACCACCTTCGTAGCCGCATCCGCCGACAACGGCACCCCGAGCACCTGACACAACACCCTGATCTTCTGGATGATCTCCGATGCCTGCCTCTGGGTCGGCGACAAGATCAGACAGTCATACCGAGGCCGGAACAACGCCCACCACAATGCCAACGAGGCCAGCACGGTGGACTTTCCGGCCTGGCGACAGCTCAAGAGCAACCCGCGGAACCCGGGCTGAGGTGTCTCCCGCAACACCTCGCACTGGTACGGGTCCGGTTCGGCCCCGGAATCCCGCATCATCGCGGCCGGATCGATCAGCCACCGAAGCAGCCGCCGGTTATCCATCACTGCCCCCGCCCTGCTCGGCACGCACCCACGCCGGCGCAGACGACCCCACGTAGCCCGGAACCGGCGGCGGCACCTCCGGCCCCGGCTCAGCCGACTCCAACGCCCGAAGAAGCCGTTCCCGCACCTCCGGCGGCTGATCCCCAAGCTCCGTGCTCACAGCCTGGGCAAAGACCTGGAACGACTCCACCGCCAGCAACGCCCCCACGTTCGCGCCCGCCTGGTCCTGGTTGAGCAGCCCCAGCACCCGCGCCCTAAGTTCCAGGTACCGAAAGAGGCTGTCGGCCGCCCGCGTCAAGTTGAGCGGCTTACCGGCCGCCGACTCCACCTCGTCCAGAAGGGCCCGGCTGACGTACTGAACTGTCGCCATGATCGACTGTGGCGAGTCCATCGGCCCGGCCCGGCCCGCGTCCCACACCGTGGCCCCGCACTGCTCGATATGCCGAAGAAGATCACCCTCCGGCACCGCATACGCCGCCGCGGCGCCGGCAACCGTGAACCGGCCCGTTTCTAGGTCCCGCTCGATCGCCCCCCGAGACCGGCGCGGACACACCAGACACCCCGGCGTGACGTCCTGGCGCCGCCCCATCACGCCGCCCCCACCCGGGCCCGCAAGTCGGCGATCTCACGCTCAAGCGCCTCGATATGCGCCTGAGTCCCTTCGAGATCACGCAGAAGCCGCGACTCTGTCTGAAGCCGTGCGACCTTTTCCTTGCGCCGCCACAGCTCCATAAGCGCCGGCTGCTCCTCGCCGCCGTCGAGCGCCCGCATCAGAAGGACGCCCCGCGTCACCGACCCGCCGCACACTTCGCGTACCTGAGCCGCCGCGCCGAACACCGGAACCGTTCCAGCCGGGCAATACCTGAGCGTGCTCGTGATGTGCCGGTGCCCGATCGCCCGCGACACCTCGGCCAGGGGGAACGCGGCCAGCGCCTGACGGATCCACGCACACCGGAACGCGCGCGGACACACCCCCTCGGGATCAACCCCGGAGGCCCGAACGACCTTCAGCACCAGACGCTCAAGCCGCCTTTCTGTCAACGGGATCGGCGTATCCCACTGCCTCACCGGCAACAGCAGAAGCGGCGCCTCCCGGCTGCGGTCCACTCTCGGCATCACCGCATCGAGCCATTGCAGGTATTCGCTCAGCGCGCTTGCCGTGGAGGGATCGACCTCTCGCCGCGAGAGCGAGCCGCGGCCCTCGTCGCCGAGCTGGAGAAGCGGCGGGGCATTCCACGGAACCCACGACCGGCGCCGCGCCTTCGCCATCTCATGAGCACGCGGTCCCAGGTCGCACAACAGCCGCATTACGGTGTACGCGCCCATCCCGAAGCCGCGTGACGCCTCCAAGACGGCCGCGATCTCGTCCGGCCGCAGCGTCCGCGCCGATGCCACCTCGCGCACCTTCGCCCGCTCCAGCCGAACCAGGGACGTCGGGTATCCCTGCGACAGGCCGATGTACCGCAGATAGATCCCGTACGCGGCAAGAGCCTGCCGACGGGTACGGCGCAGTCCGGCAGAGGGCTTGAGGATCCGCAGGCCGTCAGGGTTCTTGGCGTGCCGGACGTTGATGTACCAGGCCACCTCATCAAGCGGCGGCCCGAGGACGTCGAACCGCCGTTGATGCGCGTACGCGATCCAGTCCGTCACGTGCCGCCGGTAGGTGCGGATCGTCTCGGAGCGGTAGCCCTGGGCGGCCAGGTGCTCTGCGAAGCCGTCCGGGCTAATGGCCTCCTGGACGTGGCCGCTCACGGCAGAGAAGGTCACGGGATCCCGACATTCCCCGCCGCCCTCAGTCATCCCGTACATGACAATCCCTCTCGCCAGTGACGAAACGGGGCTTCGAGCGGCCACCACCCATGAAAAGCGCAGATCAGACAAGATCAAAGCGTCACGCGGCCGAATGGGTGACCGATGGGCGCCACTCCGAGGGCTTGCGCTCCATTCGCTCTATTCGTAGAGTGGCCGCCATGCCCGAGACCCAGGAACCGCCGACCGTCCCCATCAGCAAGATCAACACTGAGTGGACGAAGTCGGTCGTGCTGCCCGCTCGCGCCGGCGTGACGCAGATCGTGACCGACCGCGGACGCCCCACCTGCAAGCTGATGCCTCCGGCCGAGTTCGAGGCGGTGCGCAAGCAGCACCCGATCGCCACCGATACCTATTCCGCCGACGCCGCCCGTCGATCCCGGTCAGAGATTGTCAGGCGGTGCGAGGACCCCAAGGGTCCCACGGCCGCCCTGGTCGCAGACCCGCGCTACGACCGCGCCATCGTGGCTCTGGTGCCACTCAACTACCCCGCAGCCGCCTAACGAGCCCCCCGACGGAGCCCCCTGCCTGACCGGCGGGGGGCTCCGTCACATGTCGAGGGCATGTCAAACACAGTCGCTGGCGTGAGCCTGTGGAGGGGGGAACCCCTCCCGGGGGCGCGCGAGGCGATTCGTTCCTAACTGCGTCGTCATGCCCGAACGTGACGTACTGTCACCCGCTCTGTCCTGATTTGCCACTCTCAATGTGACTAACATCACGCTCTATTCGCTCCCTTTTCTCGCTCTACTCGCTCTATTCGCGCTAGGGTCGGACCACACCGACCGACACCCCAGGGAGCGCACCGATGGACGCCACGGCACGAGAGTTCGAGCGAATCGCTGCGGATCTCCGCACGCTCCGCACGGCGCTGTGGGAGGCCATGGCGGACACCGAGGCAGAGCGAGCCGAGACAACCGCGCTCGCGGTCGCTGCGGCCCGGTACGCCGTGGTCGCCGGTCGCACGTTCCTGGCTCCCGTGGCAGTGGCGCCGGTCGCTCCGGCCGTCCACCGGACGCCGGTCCGTGAGCGGGTGCGCCGGTCGGTGCGGCGTGCCGGTGAGCGGGTGGGCGTGGCGCTCCGGCCGGTCGGCACGGTCCGGGCGGCGGTGGCCGCATGACGCTCGCACAGCTCGCGGACGCCGTCGGCATGGTCGCCGACGCCGTCAGCAACGTCCTGCCTGGCCACTGGGGGCCCGTGGCGGACGCCGTAGGGACCGTGGCCGATACGGCGGCGCGGCACTGGGACATGACCGAACTGATCAGCAAGGGGACCGAACGATGACCGCTCAGACCATGATCACGACCCCGGCCCGCAACGCCATGGCGGGGCACGGTCTCACGGACGCCGTGGTGATCGTTGACGGCGCCGGTGTGGCCGCCGCGTACGCCGTGTTCTGCCCGGCGACGGAGCGGTACAGCGTGATGACCCTGGACGGCCGGTGGATCATCCCGGGCACGGACGGGTACCGGTCGCGCGGCCCGGTCACCCGGTACGTGCGCACGAACGTGGCCACGCTGCGGCCGGAAGGCATGCGGGTGATGGAGCCCGCGCGCTGTGGTAAGCGCGTCTCCCGTTCCCAGTACGGCCGTTCGTCGTACGTCACGTGCGGGGGGTCGTACCGGCACAACACGCACGGCACGGGTATCGAGTGCGACCGGTGCCGTACGTCGGTGTGGGGTGCCGATTTGGGGGGCGCGGGTTTCACGCTGGTCACGGACGGCCGCCGGGGAACTCACGTGCTCGCATGGGCCCTTGACCGGTCGCACGGTGTGGAGTGGGGCACGGTGCCGTCGTCGCACGCCGTGGCGTCCGTGATCATGCCGGGTGAGTCCGTGGCCGATTCGGTCGGCGAGACGGCCGCCGCGCGCACCCCGGGCATGCCGGTCGTGGCGGACGCTCCGGCGCCGGTCGTGGCCGAACCGGTGTCGGCCGGTGAGGGCGAGTCGGACGACGACGAAACGGCCGCGTATGACGCTGCGCTCGCCGAGTGCCGCGCGCTGCGCGACGACGTGGCCCGTATGCGGTCCGTGGACCGTATGGAGCGCGCCGACGTCCCGCACGGCAACGCCACGGCGCGGGAAGTGGCGGACGCTGCGGCGGCCGATGTTCAGCCGCTCATGTCGCGGGCGGCCGGTTGGTACGGGCTCGCGGGGTCGGGGGAGCGTGTCCGGGCGGAGATCCTGCCCGCGCTGCGGTCGGCGCGGGAGGCGGTGGCCGCGTACGACGCGCACCGTTCGGAGGAGGCCCGGGAACACGCGTTGCGTGTGGCGGCCGTCGCTCCGGTCGCGCCGGTCGCGGACGCTCCGGCCGATGCTCCGGCGGCCGGTGAGTCGGTGCCGTCGTGGCAGGCGGCCGTTACGCCGGTCGCGCTCACCCTGCCCGGCCGCCGTGACTGGTGGCACGGCGCCTACGGGCAATGGACTACGGCCACGGTCGGCGGTAAGGGCGTGGCGGCGGCGGCCGTCCGCTTCGCTCGCATGGCGGAAGCGGCCGGGTGGACGGTGGCGCTGCGGGCGGGCATGCACGTGACCGGTGAGGACACGTCCGTCGGTGTCTGGGAAGTGGAGTGCACGGGCATGGTGCACGACAACCATGCGGGCGGGCAGTCCCTTACGGTCCTGTCGCTCATGTGGGTACAGCGCACGGACGGCGGCCGGTGGACGTTCGATCGTGAGCGCAGCGCGGGTCAGCAGGGGGACCGGGAGCTGTCCGCGTACGTGACGCTGGCGGACTGGGAGCGCGCTGCCAAGACTGCCCGGCCCGTGCCGCTCACCCCGGAAGCGGACGGGGACGACGACACGGACGGGGGCGACGGGGGCGCGCCGGTCGCTCCGGCCGGTGGTGACGGCCCGGCCGGTGGGGGTGACACAGAGCTCTCTCCGCCGGCAATCCGTGACGACACGGCCGGGCCGGTCGCTCCGGTGCTCGCGTACGGACCGGTGCCGGACTCCGGGGTGATCTGCGCGGGTCAGGTGTTCCGGCCGGTGATCGGACGCCGTGGCCCGTACGCGGGCACGGTGCTGGTGTCGAACGCGTGGCGTGTTGAGGCTGCGCGGGCGGCCGTTGAACGGGCGCGGGTGATCGAAGCGGACCGGCGCGAGTGGGACGCCAATATGTCGGATCTCATGCGTGCGATCAAAGCGGGTGAGATCGACGGCCCGGACGACACGGCGCGGGTGCATGACCTGTGGGAGCGGGCCGGATCGCAGGCCCGTGCCGCGCGGGACCGGTCCCGGTCGGTGCGGATCCACGCTGATCAGGTCACGCGTGATTGGGATGAGTCGCGGGCGCGGTTGGACGCTGCCAGGGAGCACGCTGCGCGCGTCCTGGACCGTGGGGAGGTGCCGGAGGGGGCGACGCTGATTCGGTCGGCGGACGGGCGCGGCGCGTACGTGATCGCCGGGCGCGATGAGTTCGCCACCCCGGATGATGAGCGGTTCCACAAGGCGTGGCAGGCGTGTCTGTTCGATGCGGTCGCGGTGCGGGACGCGGGCAAGGTTCCCAAGAGCACGGGTGTGCCCACAAAGAAGCACCAGGGGCGCGGGCCGGGGTCGGCAGTGAAGGCGGCGATCGGGCGCGCGTCGCGTCCGCTGGTGTCGGTGTGGAAGGGCCCGAAGCTCAAGAGCACGGGTGAGCCGCTCACGATCGAACAGGCCGAACAGTGGTCGGACGCTGAGTGGTGCGTAGCGGAGACGCGTACGGATGGCGGGGTGTGGATCCCGGCCGCCGCATCGTTGATCGCTGACACGGCCGCCGGTAACGGCTGGTCTGTCGCGATGGAACGCCGCCACGGCGGCACGATCATCGTGCGGGCGGCCGGGCAGACCAGCACGGGCCGTCAGGGTGAGTGCGTGGCCGTGTTCCGTGACGGGCACGCGGACGACGTCCGCACGGGTGCCGTGGTCAACACGAAATGGATCTCCGGCCGGGTGGCGTCGGTGCTCAAGACGGTGGGGCAGACGGCCGCCGCGCCGGGCGACATGGGGGCGGTGTGCCCGGGGTTCGCCAACGACGGGAGCGACGCGGGCGCGCCGGTCGCTCCGGCGGAGGAGACGGCCGCGCCGGTCGCTCCGGCCGCGCCGGTCGCTTCGGCCCCGGTAGTGCCGGTGACGTACTGCCCTGAATGCCGTTGCTTCGAAGTGCGGGCCGGTCGGTGCGACGGGTGCGGGACGCCGGAAGCGGAGTGGATCCCGTGGGAGCACCCGGCGACGGTCGTACCGGCGACGGGCCCGGACGCGTACGGGTATGACGTGATCTGCCCGTGCGGCGTGTTGGTGCGCTACCCGTACCGGTCGGAAGCCGATCGGGTGCGGGCGGCGCATGAGGAGGGCACGGCGCGGCTGTACACGTGGAACCGTCACCACGTCCAGGACGACGACCAGCCGACCGGGGATGACGTAGAGCTCTCACCGCCGGCAATCCGTGACCAGGGCACGGCCGGACTGGCACTGCCCGGCGTCGACGGGTTCCCTGTCCGGCCGGAGCCGGAGGCGTGGCCTGCGATCCTGCCCGCGCAGGACCGCGAGACGCTCGCCCCGTACGCGGACGATGCGCGGGTGTTGGATTGCCTGTGGGCGGTCACGGTGACCGAGCAGATAGCCGACGCGCTCGGGTGCGATGAGTCGGCCGACTGGTCGTACACGGCGGTTGAGCGGACCGGGATCATCGGCCTGTCACTGGAGGACGGCGACGACCAGGACGCCGAGCGCCACGCGTGGGAGGCACGTCGGGACGTCGCGGCCGGGGTCGTGGGCGCGCTGGTCGACGCGGGCTGGGTGTACAGCCCGGCCGCGTTCGAGGCGCTCCCCGAAGACGTGCGCGCGCTGCTGACCGAGCATGCCGCTCCCTACCCGGTGCGGTGGCTGTTCCCCCGGCCGACGCCGGAGTCTGAGCGTGTCCTGATCCCGTTTCACGGGCCGGGCGGCTGGTCGTACGGGATCCGTCACGTCCTGCGCGCCACCGATGTGGACATTGTCGGCATCGACCTGGAGCCGGGCGCCGTGGCGACCGCGCACGCGGCCGGGTTCGAGTGCGTGCACGGCGACATGAGCGCCCTTGACCCTGAGCACCCCGCGTTGAAGCACTGCACGGGGCAGGTGCCTTCCCCGCCGTGCCAGGGGTTCACCGGCGCCGGTCTGGGTAAGGGCCGCACCGCTCACGCGGTGGAGACCATCTGCGGCGTGATCCGGCAGGTTCCCGGGGTGATCGGACTTCAGCCCACGGTCGACGCGCACGGCGTGTACGCCGGTATGCAGACCTCCGGCCAGTCATGGGCAGAGCTGCGGGAAGACCTGGAAACCCTGGACGACCCGCGCCCCGGGCTCATGGTGGAAGTCGTGGTGTGGGCGGCCGGGATGATCGCCGGTGGCGGGGATCTCCGCTGGATCGCAATGGAGCAGTCCGACCGGCTGCCCGCCCCGATCCTGCACGATCTGTGCGACGCGCTGCGGCTGCTGGGCTTCCGCACGATCGAGACCGAGACCCTGGACGCCACCGTGCACGGCGCGGCCTCACACAGGAAGCGGCTGTTCGTCCTGGCGTTCCTGGGCGACGTGTCCCCGGCCGTGTCCCTGTACCCGGAGCGGCCCATGCCGCAGACGTCCTTTGCGAAGCTGACCGGCTGGGATGAGTCGGTGACCGTGAACACGCGGGGTCAGCGTGGCATCAACCCCAAGACGGGCAAGCTGAAGGGCGGCGGCAGCTTCCCCGCGTGGAAGGTGTCCACGTGCATCACGGCCACCTCTTACGGGTGGACGAACAGTGCCACGGGTGAGCGCATGACCCAGGCGGACATCAACCGCGCCGTCGGGTTCCCCGGCACCTTCCCCATGCAGCACGTCGGCCGGGGTGAAGGCATCCGCAACAAGGCACAGCGCGCGGCCGACGTCGTCGCCACGCCGACGGCGGCGGCGGTGATCGGCCGGGCGATCGGGCGGCCGTGGGAGGCCCCGACGCGTGAGTACGTCGAGACGCTCTATGGGCATGAGCCGGAGCCGGAAACCGTGACGGCTGAGACCGTGACGCCCCTTGCAATCGAAGCCGCGCCGCGTCGGCTGGAGCTGACCGGCGGCGAGTACGCGAAGGCGTACGCCGAGGTGATCGGGCGCCAGGACGCCGAGCACGACACCCGCCGCGCCGCTGCGCTGCGCTGGTGCAAGCCGTTCGCCGATGTGGTGCGGGCGGCCGACCGCTCCCACCTGTTCACGGAGGACGACGGGCAGACGTTCCGCACCATCGGCGCCGTGGGCAAGAAGGGGCGCCCGGTGAAGGCTGAGCGGGTGCGTCTGCTGACCGGCGCCGGGTTCCTGTACACCGCGCCCACCGGCATGGTCCACGCCACGCCGGACGGGGTGGAAGCGCTCCGCATCTTGGACGCCAACCCCGGCGCACTCCTCAGCGAGCGGGACGCGATGGCGGCCGTCAGGAAGGCCAAGCGCGCCCGCCAGTGGGACAGCCCCGCCGGGCAGGAAGCCAACGCGCTCCCCCTGCTGCCGGGTGGCGAGACCGAACGCGACCGGCGCGAAGGCGCCCGGCGCCTGTCCGAGCAGTGGGGGCGCGAGTCCCTGGAACGGCAGGCGCGCGCGGAGCGGGAGCAGGCCATGCGGGACGCGCAGGACGCACACGACATGTGGGCGGCGGCGGAGGAGTCGGCCCGGGAAGCTGAGCGGGCGTACTGCCGTGAGTGCGCCGGGGTGTACCCGGTTGAGGCCCGGTGCGGGGACTGCCGGGACCGGCACGCGGCCGGACTCCCGCTGTGGGACGGGCTGGCGCTTCCCGCCGGTCGGCCGGTCACGGGCCGCGCGTGGTGGGAGCCGTGCGAGCGCGTCACCCTTGCCGGGCGTGCCGGTCGGACCGCGCACAGCCGGATCGGTTCCGGGGCCTACGTGCGGTGGGACGACGGCGGCGCGGGCTATGTCGACCCGGCCGCGCTCTGGGTCGAGGGCACGGAGCCCGCGCCCGTTGCCAGTTCGGTGCGGGTGCGTGTGGCTGCGGTGCGGCCGGTACGTCGTCGGCCAGTGGTGCGGCGCCCGGCGGCCCGGCTGCGGGTGGCCATCCCGGCCCCGCGCACGGTGCCGGTTGCTCTGCCAATCGGGGCCGACCCCGCCACGCCCGGCGGCCTCCTCGCCGGGTTCGATGCGGAGTGGGCGCGTCTGTCGGGGGCGTGGTCGGCCGTGACCGGCTGAGCCGGGCTCCTCTGGGGGCGGCCGGTCGGCCGGTCGCCCCGCTCGGGCGTGGTGACGTTCCGCCGGCGAAGGGCACTCCCCGGGAGAGCTCTGCGTGATGTGACGTACCCCACTGTCCAATTCTCGCTCTATTCGCTTCACTCGCTCTAGTATGGCGTCGTGTCGACCGGTCCCCGCCGGTCCAGCTCTGGCCACACAGCCACGGCAAACCCCAAGGAGAGAGCACGACATGACCACCGAATGGACGACCGAGGCCGCCCGCAAGGCGCTCGCCGCCACACCCGCCCCGTTCCTGGGTGGCCCGCTCGCCGATCGCAACACCCCCCGCAACGCCGAGGGAGCGGCCCGGTTCTTCGCCCAGTGCGCCGCATACGGCTACATCCCCATGCAGGCCGAGGAGGCCGGTACCGACGACTGCACCAAGACCAGGTGCAGCGGCGTGCACTCCGGATATGCCGGTTCGGAACACCGCACCCGGCTCGCATGCGCGCTCTGCGGAGCGGAAGACCTTGCCCAGTACCCGAGCCACATTCGCAGGGGAGCCGGTCACACCGGCTGCCCGTTCCGGGGCAAGGCCGCCCGCGTGGCTGCGGTCGAGCGGTTGACCGGCGCGCCAGTGCAGGCGCCCGCCCCCGCCGAGTACAGGAACGGCCACGGCGGCACGCTCGGACAGGAGCCGGAGCCCGCGCCGGTCGAGGACGCGGCGGAGGCCGTCGAGACGGCCGAGCAGACCCGCTCCGTGGCCGTTGAGACGGCCGCCAAGTCCCGTCCGGCGCCCGCACCCAAGACCCGTCCGCCGCGCGTCGGTGCGGCCATGTGGCGCGCGCTGGAAGGCTTCTTCACCACCGCTGCCAGCTTCCCGAACGTCCCGGCCGGTACCTGGGACGCGGAGCGCCCTCACTGGGTCGACGGCACGAAGGGCGCGACGCTGCGCGCAATGGAGGCGTGCGAGCGGGCCGGACTCGTCACCCGCACGGGTTCGCTGTTCCGGATCACGGCCGCCGGTGAGTCCGCGTACCGGGCCGGATACGACGCCTCCGCCACGGCGCCGGACGACGGCACGGATCTAGACGCGGACGACCGACGCGCGGTCAAGCGGCTTGCCGAGAGTGCCGGTCTGGCCCCCAAGACCCGTACGCCGCGCCGGTCCCGCAGCGCTGCGGCGCGGATCGCCCGTGCCCGCGCCGAGGTCGAGGCGACGGAGCGCACGGAGCGCATCGCATCGTCCCCCGTGCCCGCGCTCGCCGAACTCCTCGACCTCGGCCCGCTGTTCTGACCCCCCCCCCGTACGACGGCCGCCGTCGACCGGCGGCGGCCCCTACCCACCCGAGAGGCACACACGATGACACTCAGCATGGACAAGAGCGGCGACGACCAGGAACGCGCACTGGACCGCGACCGGCGCGCAGAGGAGCGCACGCGCCCGGTCAGCGCGCACGTGTACGTCAGCCCCATATCCGGGCGCGCCAGCCTGACGCTGGTCAGCGCGGACGGCGGCAGCAACCGCGAGCCGATCAACCTCGGCGGCGTGTACCGGAGCCCCGAGTACGCCGCCACCACCGTGGGCGCGACCAAGGTCCGCGAGGCAGGTTTCCGACTCGTCGGCGGCGCCTACTGGGTCCAGCACCCCGACCGGCGGGACATCGTGACGGTCGCCATTGAACCCACGCACCGCTACCTGTCATACGTGGCGCGGCGGTTCGGCCCGCTGCCCGTACCCCCCGCGATCCCCGGCGCCACGGTCGAGGCGCGGCAGCAAAGGGGCTGGTGGGACGTCACCCTGTCGGACGGGTCGCGGTACGCGCTCACATGGTCCCCGCAGCTCGGGGGCGACCGGTGGACGGTATGGGGCGGCCCGACGTGCAGCGTGCTGGTCCGCTCCCATGTCGACCCTGAGCGGGCGGTGTACGCACTCCGGTACCCCTCGCACATCCCCGCCAACGCCCGCCCCTGACACGCACGCGGCCCCGGGGCGGTGCATGCCCCGGGGCCGCTCATCCCGAGACCGAGAGAGACCCGAGAGGAACCCACCCTATGACGCTCCGCCGAACCTCCCAGACCATCGCAATGTCGCTGCGCTACTACCTGTACGCAGTCACGCCGGGCAGCGTGTACAACACCTATCCCCACGGCCCCTCGCGGCCGGTACCGGTCGAGTACAGCGAGCACGAGCGCGCCGAACACGCCGTGCGCCTGGCCGAGATGCTCGGCGAGTGGCGCGCCGTCGACCCCGAGGGCTACGAGCTGTGGGAGGCCGCGCAGGCCACCGACAGTGACCCGGACCCGTGCCGCTTCTGCCGCGAATGCCGGGGCCGCGTCGCTGCCGCGCCGGTCACAGTGCGCCCGTGGATGCGTGAGGCGAACTCCCGCTGACGCCGTGCCCGGTGTATCGCGCCCCCGCCCGACCGGCGGGGGCGCGGTGCTCTGCGGTACGACGACTGAGGAGACCCGAGCATGAGCATCCCAACCGCTACCCCGCCCGTTCCCGCCGGCACCACGGCCCGGCCCGCGCGCCCGGCTCTGGACGTCACCGACCCGGGCGAGGCTGTGTGGTCGCTGTGGGCCCACATGGGTGCGTCCGGCGACTGGTACCGGCAGGGTGGCCGTGCGTGGCGCCTGGACCCCGCCACGGGCCAGCCACGACCCGCCACGGCGAAGGAGGTCAAGACGTGGGCCGCGCTGCGCTTGCAGCCGGGCAAGGAGACGTCGAACGGCACCAGCGCGAGGACCGTGCCGGGCGTGCTCGCCGAGATGGCGCTAGAGCCGCAGCCGGGAACCCTCCCGGAGATCACCGGTATCCGCACACACCTGTTCCTGCGGCCTGACGGCACCCTCGCCCAGGGCGCCGGGCACGATGCCGTGTCCGGGTACTGGATCGCCCCGGCCGTCGATCACATGCCCGTGAGCGAGGAGCCCACGGCGGCGGAACTGGACGAAGCGCGCACCGTGATAGCCGACCTCATGGCGGGCTGGACGTTCACGGCGGCCAGTGACGCCGCCGGGATGCTCGCCATGCTCTGTGATCCCGTGATCAGGCTGTACGCCGGATCACTCGCCCCCGGCGTGATGATCACCGCGAGTTCGCCGAGTTCGGGCAAGAGCTACGGGGCGGAGGTGATGACGCGGGCGTTCGGGGGCCGGATGGTGTCGGCCGCGACGAGCGCGTACATGCTTGGCCGTCAGCTCACCACCACCATGCAACAGGCCGGATACCTCAGCGTGTTGTGCCTGGACAACATGCCCAACGGCGGGACGCTCGACCACCCCGGGGTGTCCTCGCTGCTGACGGCCGAGAGGTTCACGGAGCGGGCCGTGTGCACTGGATCTCAAGTGGACCTAGCCGGGATCGACCGGCCCATGATCGCCTGCACGGGTAACGCGGCCTCCCTGGGGGGTGACAATGCCTCCCGCTTCCTGGTGGTCCGGCTCGGCGACCGCACCCCGCACACCCGCGCGTACGACGATGCCGCCGTGGCGTGGGCTCTGGGCACCCTCGCCCGCGGCTGGGTACTCGCCGGCGCACCGCTCGGCGCGGACGACATCGCCATGCGGCAGTTCACGCCGTGGGTACGCGCGGCGGCCGGGCTCACCGAATGGATCGGCTACCCGGGTCTGTGGCAGGAGCGTGACGCCGTACTCGCGGACATGGACCAAGAGGGCGCGGACTGGGCACACCTGGGCGAGGCCGCACACGCCCTGCACGCGACCGTGAAGGAGAAGACCGGCCGCGAGTGGCTGACCGCGTCCGAGATCGTGAAGGAGTGCCAGGACCTTATCCCCCGCCCCGGCGCCGCCGAGCGGCCCGAGCGTGCCGACCGGCGCATCGGACACCGCGCGTTCGGTCTGATCATCAAAGCGCGCCTCGGGCGCATCGACGGGGGCTACCGGTGGGAACGCCGCTGGAACAGCACCGATCACAAGTGGCTGTACCGGGTGGTGCGGGTAGCACGCGGAGCGGCGGCCGGACTGCGGGAGCGCGCGGCGGCCGTCCTGGACGCGGTACGCATGGCCGCCCGCCCGGCGGTACCAGGCGCCGTCCTGTCCGCGCCAGTCCCGGCCGTCGACCTGTTCGGCACCCTCGGGGCGGTCGGGCCGGACGACGGCGCACCAGGTATGCGGGTAGGAATCCGGCCGCAGGTGTGACCGGCGCGAGCGGGACGACAACGGGGACCAGGCGGCGGAAGCGGGTTGCGGGTAGGAAGAAGACAACGAGGACCAGAAGGATAGGGAGGCGGCCGAGGATGAGCAGCCCCGGCGTACTCAACGTGGCCGCGATCTGGCGGACAACCGCACTCGCGTGGACGATACGCATCGGCACACAGACGGTCGGCACCCTCAGCGTCACCGACGGCGGAGCCGTGGAGATCGATCATCGTCCGGGCACCGATCCGTACCGGTGGAAGGCCGGGAGTGGGGCCGCGTTCGTGCTCGCCGCTGTACAGGGCCCCGGTGTCCTATCTCTGACCCACGGTGCAAAGTAGCCACCCGCGGTGTCTCCCGCCGTTCCAGGTCCGTTCGCGAATGGCACCAAATGGGTGAAGTGTGGAAGGAGGAGCGAAAGGAGGGGTCTCCATGTCTGACCCACAAGAGATCTTCAACGCCCAGAAGCACGCTGAGCAGGAACGCGCCGAACGTGAACGGCGCGCCCAGGAAGAGCGGGAAGAGGCCAAGCGGCGCGCTGACGAGCAGGCGAAGCGAGAGCAGCAAGGAAAGGCCTGGGGAGACAAGTAGAGAGCTGTCACTCATGGACGAGACAGAGTTCCCCCCTCGGAGACTGTTCTCGGTTGGTGACCTCGTCGTGGGTGACATCTTCCGGTGGCGCGGCGGACTGTCCGAGGTGGTGGACATCGAGGAAAGCGGGCCCGCCCGAAGGTTGCTGCTGCGCGACTGTCGTACGGGCGCAGAAGAGCGAACGCGCGGGTGGCTGCGCGTCGCACCTATCGGACGGCTCGAAAATCGGCACTGACTCCGCTGCTCAAGCAGCGCAGCGGGAGAGACACCGCGGGTGGCTACTTTGCACCGTGGGTCAGAGGACACCGGGGCCGGGGAGCGCGGGTAGCGCGGGCGCGTCGATCACCGGTACCAGGACGGTGATGCCCGTGAAGACGACCGCGGTTCCGCCGGCGGATCGCACCCGGGCGCGGGCTGTGCGTAGGACGGCGCCCCGCCAGTCCGGAGACGAGCGGGGCGCGGGTAGAGCGAGGGGACGCTACAGGTCGTCGGGGAGCAGCCGGAACGCGGGGTGACTGGACAGCGGACTGACCGCCCGGAAGTCGCGCCGGTCAAGCGTCAGGATCGCATCCGTTGCGTACTGATTCGCCAAAGCCATGGTGACCGCATCCGACAGATCCAGTCTCTGCGCCGCATAGCGCTTACGCAGGTAACCGGCCTGCCCGAGGATCTCGCTCGTGATCTCAGGGACCACGTACCGCTGTGACGCTACATGGCCGCGGATCTCGTCGGCGATGACACACGATGCCTCATACCCGAACTCGCCGCGCGCGATGTGGTCGACCTCGTCCAGGACCAGCGGCGAGAAGATCACGACGGCGGCGGAGTCGAGCACCTTGGAACAGGCTTCCCCCTCGGGGTGCGTCTCGTCGTACGCCGCAATGACGGCGCATGTGTCAGCAACGACGATCAAGCTCAAGCCTGCGTCCCTCCCCTGCTGGCAACAGCGTCTTCCGCCGCTTCGGCCAGCATCTCCACGAGCCCCCTGACAGTCTCCTCGGAAGGCGCCCGCCGACCATTGAGGAACTCCAGCAGCGCCCGCCGCTGCTCCCGGCGCACCTGTGCCGCATCCGTTGCCCTGCACGCGTGGGCCTCCTCCAGGACGGCCACCAGCCCCAAAGCAGCAGACGACGCCTCATCGAGAGGACGTCGGTGCAGCGCGTCAAGCCACAGGTCCCGGCCCGAGATACCCTCCCTCACCGAACGGCCGCGCTCGACTACTGCCGCAAGCCACCCATCCCGGATCGCCGCGTCCACAGCCGGCACGGTGGCGTCATTGCCTGAGCCGCTCTCGGGCGCTTCCCCAGCGACGGCCCTGCGTACCTGGTCCCTGGTAACGGTCTTCCCGCTACCGCGGAACTTGCGGGACACCGCAGGGGTGTCCCAGGTCTGCACCGACAGCGCCGCCATGTGAATCCCGCGCCGGATGATCTCCGCCTCCGGCACACCGAGACGCTCGGCGCCCTTCTTGATCAGTTCGAGGTCTTCCGGGTCGGCGTACACATTCGTTCGCTTCATCGCCATGTACCAACCATACACATGTACCAATGGGTGATACATCTGGAGAAAGGGACGCCCCGCCGGACGAAGGCGGGGCTCGAAGCGGGCACCGGTCAGGCCTCGGGCCCCAGGCGAGCGGTCACCTCGCGCATGGTGGTGGCGCTGGGCTTGAAGTAGCGGCGGGCGTGGCGGGGGTTCTTGTGGCGTGACTTGGCCATGAACAGCATTTCGGAGACGCCGGACTCTCCAAGGTGCGTGAGGCTGGAGTGCCGGAACTCGTGGAGGTCCCAGCCGGTTCCTTCCTCGCCACCGATGCAGGTGTGCCGGTCGAGCAGGGCGCGTGCCTGGCCGTAGCCGAGACGCGCTAGTCCGGTGTCGGGGCATACGTCGCAGGCGTCGACCTTCTTCCCGGGGCCCGGTCGACGGTGGGTGATGAACAGTGGTCCGCTGGTGCGGTCGCCGATCAGGCGGGGCAGGAGTCGGGCGGTACCAGCGTCCCACCAGACCTGTTCGAGCGCGTATTCAGCGCGGGTTGCGCCGCGACGACGGGTCTTAGGCTGGGCACCCTTGGCGCGCACCCAGCAGGTACGGCCGGGCTGGTCCAACTCCTCGATGTTCACGCCGAGGATCTCGTCAGCGCGGGCCGACGTCTCGTAGAGCATCCGATAGAACGTCTTCTCTCTCAGGTCGACGTCACGCCGGCGGATGAGCCGGTCGATCGCGGACCGGGATCGTACAGGCGTCTCGGACGGCGTGGCGGGCGCGGCCTTGCACCATGGCGGGATGGACGGGTGGTCGATGCCGTGTTCGGCGCACCAGTTGAGCCAGCCGCCGACGGCGCCGCGGCGGGCGTTCCATGTGCCGTTCGCCGACTCGCCCCACGACTGCTCTAGGGCCTGGCCGATCTCGTCGTCTTCGACGGCGTGAAGCGGCCGATCGTCGCCGAGAACGGCGGAAACCTTTTCGAGGGCATAGCCGTAGTTCCGGCGGGTGTTGGCGTTGCGCTGGGCGTCGAGGAACGAGTCAGCGGCACCCCGGACGGTGTGAACCGTTCCGCCGGTTCTGGGCCGCAGTTCGGTGACGACGGACACGGGATCCCCCTTGCTACAGATAACAAGCACGCTTCGCGTACCGGCCGCGCTGGCGTGGCTGTGACCTTCAGAGCTTTTTGGCGCCACATTCACACTGGTAGTTGGCGTAGGGCGTCGGATGGCCACTACTGACGGCTTTCTTTCTGGCCCTTTC